>PBKC01000031.1 GCA_002721365.1 Rhodospirillaceae bacterium
GCCCTTCGCCCTGTCGGAGCAGGAGCTCGCCTATGTCGACGCCTATTTCGAGGCGATGTCGGGGGTGACGACGACCGGATCGACGGTGATGATCGGCCTCGACAACGCCCCGCCGGGGATCCTCCTCTGGCGCTCGCTGCTGCAATGGCTGGGCGGCATCGGCATCATCGTCATGGCGATCGCCATCCTGCCGCTCCTCAGGGTCGGCGGCATGCAGCTCTTCCGCACGGAATCGTCGGAAAAGACCGAGAAGGTCCTGCCGCGCGCGGCACAGCTCTCGGCCAGCATCGCCATGATCTATATCGGTCTCACCGCCTTGTGGGCCGCGATGCTGTGGTCTTCTGGGATGACGCCGTTCGAAGCGATCTGCCATGCCATGACGACCATCGCCACCGGTGGTTACTCGACCTCCGACAGCTCGATCGCTCATTTCAACAGCGCCTCGATCGACATCATCATCACCTTCGGGATGCTGGCCGGCGGCATCCCGTTCGTTCTCTACCTTCGCGCCTTCCGCGGCGAGGTCGGCGCGCTGATCCGCGACTCGCAGGTCCAGTGGTTCATCGGCTTCAGCCTGTTCGCCATCCTGGTCCTGGCGCTATGGCAGGCGATGACACTCGGGACGGAGTCATGGCTGGCGCTCCGCTATGCGGCCTTCAACGCGGTTTCGATCATCACCGGCACCGGCTTCGCCTCCACCGACTACGGGCAGTGGGGACCGGCGGCACTGATGATGTTCTTCTTCCTGAAGTTCGTCGGCGGCTGCACCGGCAGCACCACCGGCGCGATCAAGATCTTCCGCTTCCAGGTGCTGTTCCAGGTCGTCCGCATTCAGATGGGGCATCTGTTGCGGCCGCACGCGGTGCTGGTCGCGCATTTCAACGGCAAGCCGGTGCCCGAGGCCGTCGCCGCGTCGGTGCTGGGCTTCCTGTTCCTGTTCATCGCCTCGGTGGCGGTGGTGGCGACGGCGCTGTCGCTGTTCGGCCTCGACTTCCTGACCAGCTTGAGCGGTGCCGCGACCTCGATCGCCAACGTCGGTCCCGGCCTGGGGCCGGTGATCGGCCCGTCGGGCAACTTTTCATCCCTGCCCGACGGCGCCAAATGGCTTCTCTCGGCCGCGATGCTGCTCGGCCGGCTGGAGCTCTTCACCGTCCTGGTGTTGTTCCTGCCGGCGTTCTGGCGGGGATGACGGTGGGTTTCGAGAACGCCTCGGCCAGGAAGGCCCCGAGGTCCCTGTTCGACTGGGCCCGTACCGACTCGTCCCGCAGCAGAACGTAGCCGTCGCTTCCCGAGCACAACCCCAGGATCAGCTTGCGGGTCAGCGTGTCGACCATCGGCAGTCGCGTCCACGACTCGTGCACGACGCCTTTCGGATCGACGGTGAACCGGCAGCCGGAGAGGTCGCGGCCGATCCGCCGTGGACTCGACGGCCCGCCGTCCCATTGGTGATAGCCTTCGGGGTAGACCTTCACCTCGACCGGTGCGCCGCCCGTGCGAAGGTCATCGGCAATCAGATCGCAGCGATCAGGATCGACGATCTCATCCTTGCCGCCGATCAGGATCAGCACCGGGGCACCGGTCGCACGGGTGTCCTCGAAGCGGGCGATGCAGGGCGAATAGAACGAGACATGCCCGGCGAACCGCGGTCCTTCGGGCGCGAACAGGTCCGCCACCTGGGCGTACGCCGCATAGCGCGCGGCCATCCCGCCGTAGGAGAAGCCGATCAGCACCACCCGACTGCCGTCGACCTCCGGCCGCTTGTCGAGATAGTCGAGCGCCGCATAGGCGTCGGCCAACAGCATCGTCTCGGTTATCTCGATCAGCCGCTCGGTGAAGCCGGTCGCCCGATCCCGCCGCGAAGCGAAGGCATCAACGGCGAGCGCGGCGATCCCCATCGCCGCGAACTGGCGGCCATAGGTGAGCTCGCGGCTGCTCCGCACGCCCGAGGCGCCGTGGAGCATCACCACCGCCGGCACCGGATTTTCGGCGCTGGCGGTCTTCGGCATGAACAGGGTGCCTTGCCCGTCCTGCGGCGGATCCCTCTCGCCATCGCCGACATCGGTGAGGCTGTAGGGACTGCGGCTCGGAAAGGTGATCGCCTGGCCAGAGACGGCGCCTGCGGCGTTGGGCGAAGGCCAGATGGCTGGAAGTTCGGGCGTCGAGCCCTGCGCCGCGACCGCGACACAGGCCAGCATGGCGGCGAGAACGACGGTGAGCCGTCGGGTCCTGATCGGAAGCAGGGACATCGGCGCTCCACGGGGTTCGGAGGATGGCACTCTGCTCATGTAGTGCGGATGCCGGCCTCCGCCACCTCGGCCATTCGCGTTTCGCGGCGGTAGCCCCTGCTCGATTCGATCAGACCCCGCGCATAGTCGGTGGCGACCGCACCCTTGCGAAAAGCGGAAGCGGTCGCGGTCTCAACGACCTCGCCGTTCCGCATTACCGCCATCGTCTCGCACAGCCTGACGACGACGCCGAGATCATGGCTCACCAGGATGTAGGTCAGCGCCCGTTCGCGACGCAGCCGATCCAGAAGGTCGAGAACCTCCGCCTGGACCGACACGTCGAGCGCCGAGGTCGGCTCGTCCAGCAGCACGATCGCCGGCTCCAGGATCAGCGCCCGGGCGATCGCCACCCGCTGGCGCTGCCCACCGGAGAGCTGGTTGGGATAGCGATAGCGGAACCGGCGGTCGAGGCCCACGTCGGCCAGCGCCGCGTCGATCCTGCGGTCGCGCTCGCCGACGCCGTGAAGGCGCAGAGGGGCCGCTAACGTCCGCGCCACGGTGTGGCGTGGATGAAGCGAGCCGTAGGGGTCCTGGAAGACCATCTGCAACTGCCGTCGCGCGGCGCGATCCCTCTTCGCCCCCATCGGCACGCCGTCGACCTCGATCCGCCCATCCCAATCGTCGATAAGGCCGGCGATGGTTCTCAAGACCGTCGTCTTGCCCGACCCCGACTCCCCCACCAGTCCAAATGCCGCGCCCTTCGGCACCGCGAAGGAAACGCCGCGGACGGCCGGAACGACACGCCCGCCGGCCCGAAAGGCGACACTGAGATCCTCGACCCTGATCACAGCGTCGGTGCCGCCGCGAACAGCGCACGGGTGTAGGGGTGGTGCGCTTCGGCAAGGCCTGATGCCGGCAGCGCCTCGACGATCCTTCCCGCCCGCATCACCAACGCCCGGTCGCAGAAAGTCGCCACCAGATTGAGGTCATGCGTGATGATGAGAAGCCCCATGCCATGGGCGATCACCAGTTCGTCGAGGATCGCCAGCACCGAATGACGGACGGTGACGTCGAGGGCGGAGGTGGGCTCGTCGGCGATCAGCAGGTCGGGGCCCGCCGCCAGCACCATGGCGATCATCGCCCGCTGCCCCATGCCGCCGGACAACTGGTGGGGGTAAGCAGCGAACACCCGCTCGGGATCGCGGATATGGACCGCCGCCAGCATGTCGAGGGCGCGGCGACGCGCTTCCGTCCCGCCGATCCCGCCATGGGCGCGGTAACTCTCGACGATTTGGCGCCCCACCGTCATCACCGGGTTGAGCGCGTGGCGCGGGTCCTGAAGGATCATGCCGATCCGTCCGCCGCGTACCCGGCGCATGCGGCGCTCGTCGCAGCCGAGCAAGTCGATGCCGTCGAATGTCATGCGGTCTGCGGCGATGTGAGCCGAAGGCGGCAGCAGACGGAGAATCGCGCGCCCCACCGTCGACTTCCCTGACCCCGACTCCCCCACCAGCGCCACCCGCTCGTGACCGACGGTGAAATCGACGCCGTCGACGGCGACGACAGGGCCGCGGATCGAATCGTAGGCGACACGAAGCCCGGCGATCTCCAGCCCCGCCGTCATCGCCGAGGGTCCAGCACGTCGCGGAGTCCGTCGCCCAGGAGGTTGAACCCCAGGCTCACCACCAGGATGGCGAGGCCGGGCATGGTCGCCACCCACCACTGGTCGAACAGGTACTGCCGCCCGGCGGCGATCATCGCCCCCCATTCCGGCGCTGGCGGCTGTGCGCCGAGTCCCAGGAAACCGAGACCGGCGGCGATCAGGATGATCCCGGCCATATCTAGGGTCAGCCGCACGATCAGCGAAGAGGTGCAGAGCGGCATGACCTGAGTAAAGACGATCCCCCACGCCGTCGCGCCCTGCATCCGGGCGGCGTCGATGAACTCCCGCCCCCGAATGGTCAGGGCCTCGGCCCGGGCGAGTCGGGCGTAAGGCGGCCAGGCGGTGAGAGCCAAGGCGATCACCGCGTTCTCGATGCCTGGTCCCAGCGCCGCCACCAGCGCGAGGGCGAGGATGAGACGTGGGAACGCCAGGAATACGTCGGTCACCCGCATCATCACGACATCGAGCCAGCCGCCGAAATAGCCCGAGACACAGCCGACGACCAGTCCGACCGGCGCGGCGATCACCGCCACCAGCCCGACGATCATCAGGGTAATGCGGGCGCCATAGAGGATGCGGGCGAGTATGTCGCGGCCGAGCTGGTCGGTCCCCAGCCAGTGCGCCGCCCCCGGCGGCAGGAGCCGGTCGTCGAGATTCTGCGCGTAGGGGTCGTGCGCGGTGAGCAGCGGCGCCAGGACCGCCAGGGCGACCAGCAACAGGACGATGATAAGGCCGGTGAGCGCCAGCGGATTGGCCGCGAAGTCGCGCCACGCCACATAGGCCCGGCCCATCGCCGCCTGGGCCGGCGATGCCGGTGCTTCGTCGAGCAGCCAGGCGCGCATCGCCGTCATCGCGCCCTCGGGTCGAGCAGGCGGTAGAGCAGGTCGGAAAGGAGGTTGAGGCCGATGAAGACGATACCGACGACGATGGTGCAACCCAGCACCGCATTCATGTCGGCGTTCAGGAGCGAGTTGGTGAGATAGGCGCCGAGCCCCGGCCAGGCGAACACGGTTTCGGTCAGCACCGATCCTTCGAGCAGGGCGCCGTAGCTCAACGCCACCACCGTTACCAGGGGAATCGCGGTGTTGCCGAGAGCATGGCGCCAGACGACGCGTGCCTCGGAGAGGCCCTTGGCGCGGGCCGCCAACACGTATTCCTGACCGAGCTGGTCGATCATGAAGCTCCGCGTCATCCGCGCGATGTAGGCGAGGGAGAAAGTCCCTAGTACCAGGGCCGGCAAAAGGATGTGGTCGAGGGCGCTTCCGAACACGTCCCAAGCGCCGGCCAGCGCGCTGTCGATCAGCAGGCTGCCGGTCACCGGCTGAGCCAGCCCTTCGAAGAACAAGTCGACCCTGCCCGGCCCTGCGGTCCAGTCGAGAGTGGCGTAGAACAGCAGCAGGGCGATCATGCCGAGCCAGAAGGTCGGCACCGAATAGCCAAGCAAAGTCACTACCCGGATGACATGGTCCGGCCAGCGGCCGCGGCGGACGGCGGCGATCACCCCGAGCGGGACGCCGGCGAGCACGCCGATCAGCGTCGCCAGGGTCGCAAGCTCCAGCGTCGCCGGGAAGAACCGGCCGATATCGGCGAGCACCGGGCGGCCGGTCAGCACCGACTGCCCGAAATCGCCCCTGAGAACGCCGCCGAGATAGATCAGGAACTGCCGCCACAGCGGCTCATCGAGCCCCATTGCTTCCCGCGCCGCGGCATAGGTCTCGGCGCTCGCCCGGTCGCCGACCACCGCGAGAACCGGGTCCACCGGAATCACCCGGCCGATGAAGAAGGTGACCAGCAGCAGTCCGAGAATGGTCGCCGCGACCGACCCCGCGAGCACCGCCCCGGACCGCAGCCGGCCCCGCGCCATGCGGAAGGTTTCGTCGTCGGTGACGGTCATCGGAGGGGACGGGTGCCGGTCGGCGGGGCCTTCGCGCTCCCCACCTCACCCCGGCCCTCTCCCCCCCGATGGGGCGGAGAGGGAGCGCCACCGTCCCTTCCGATCCCCCTCCTCCCCATTGGGGGCGAGGGGTTAGGGGAGGTGGGGAACGCGAGGACCCTCCCGCGCTGCAGCCAATCCTCCACTAACCGATACCTGTCGTCACAAACGCCTGTCATCGACCAAGTATCGCTCAGAACCGCGTCATCGCGAGGCCCGGAGGGCCGCGGCGATCCAAGACGCGCTTCCTGCTCCCTACGGTCGCTCGCGATGACGTGGGAAAAGTCAGGGCGCCCGGCTCCTCACTTCGTGACGTTCTTGTAGACGTTGCTCCCCGACAGCAGGTGAGTCTTGAACCCCTCGACCCCCTTCCTGAGGGCGATCAGGTCGCGTTCCTGGAACATGATCACGAAGGGCGAGTCCGCCTGGATGGCGCGCTGCAGGTCGGCATACATCGCCACCCGCCGGGCGAGGTCGCGCTCGCGCTTGGCCGCGGCGGTCTCCGCGGTGAGTTCGGGAATGTCCCAGGCGTTCCGCCATGCCAGCGACTTGTCGTCCGAGTCGTCGCTGTTGTCGGGGTTGCTGGCGAAAGCGACGGCATTGCTGTGCGGGTCGAGATAATCCGGCCCCCAGGCGCCGATATAGATGTCGTGACGACGGGCGCGGTACTTGGTGAGGGTCTGCTTGCCGTCGCCGGGGATGATTTCCAGGGAGATGCCGGCCTCGGCGAAGCTCGCCTGCAAGGCCTGGGCGACCTCGATGGTCGGCGTGGTCGAGCGCGTGTCCATGGTGACTGCGAAGCCGTCGCCGACGCCGGCTTCCGCCAGCAGCGCCTTCGCCTTGGCGAGATCAGGCGAAAAGGGCGCGTCGTCGATGGCGCCGAACATGCCGCGGGGCAGAAACACCTGCCGGACCTCGGCCCGGCCTTCCAGCAGCCGGTCGGCGATGCCCTGATAGTCGACCAGCCAGCGGAGCGCCTCCCGGACCTCGGGCTTGGCGAGGGTCGGGTTCTTCTGGTTGAGGCCGAGATAGAAGATCCGGCCGTTGGCCGCCGACCGTGTCTCGATGTCGGGATTGCCGGCCAGGCCCTTCGCCTGATCGGGACCGATGTTGCGGGCGATGTCGATATCGCCGTTTTCCAGCAGCAGGCGCTGGGTCGACGCCTCTCGGATGTCGCGGACGACCACCCGCTGCATCTTCGGCGCCCCGTCCCAATAGTCGGGGAAGGCGTCGAGCATCAGGAACTCGCCGGCGTTCCAGGCCCGCAGGCTGAACGGCCCCGACCCGGCATCGTGAGTCTTGAGCCAGGCATTGCCGAGATCGCCGTCCTGCTGGTGCTCGAGAAGAAGCTGCTTGTCGACGACGGCGCTCACCCCCGCGCTCAAGGCGTTCACCACCAGCGACGGTGCGAGCGGCCGTTCGATCAGGTGCTCGACCGTCATCGGTCCCGCCGCCCGCACCTGCTGGTCGAGCCGCTCAGGCGTCCAGCCGAACTGGGTGAGGATGAAGGCCGGCGCCTTGTTGAGAATCACCGCCCGATGGAGCGAAAAGACGACGTCTTCGGCCGTCAGCGGATTGCCGGAATGGAAGGTGATCCCCGGCCTGACGGCGAGCGTGAACCGCTGGCCGTCATCGGACACCGACCATCCTTCGAGCGCCTCGGGAATGGGCTCAGCCGGATCGTCGGGATTGGCGCGGAACAGCCGGTCGTAGAGGTTCCCATCGGCCTCGGCGCCCGAGAACTCGAACACCTCGGCCGGATCGAGGCTGATGATGTCGTCCATCGCCATCGCCATCACCAGCATGTTGGGCGGCGTATCGGCACGGACCGAGGAACCCGCCCCCAAGCCGGCAACAACTGCGAGGACCAGGGCGAACAGGCTCGGTAGTCGGCGAAGTCGGGGCATGCCTCTCCCTCATGCGCTTGCGGCCGATCGCGATACCGTCACGGCATCCGATCCACAGCCTCGTCACGGGAACGCCTTTCCCTCCTGCGGCGGAGGGATGTCGGCCGCGGCTACCCCAGTCTTAGCCTACTCGTTCGGCAGACGATAGAGCCTCACCGGTTCCCCGTAGCGCAGAAGCCGAGCAAGCGGCGTGCCGCGAACCACGCCCTCCAGACCGAACAGGCCGATAACGGTCCCGGTCACGGTCCGATCGCCGTCCCACCCGTCGACGACTTCGGCGTCGTGGAGATCGGGTTCGAGCGAAGCTTCCGCCTGCACGCCGCCCGTTCCGCGCGTTACCAGACGGACCGCATAAAGCGCCCCCGGCGGTGGCGGACCCGCGAGCACCTTGTCCGCACCAACCCCGTCCCAACGCAGGAAGTTCTGGGCCCGGCTGATGAACTCGTCGCTGGCATAGATCGGTTCCTGATGGCTCAACGCCCATTCCGCGAGCAGACGCTCTGGCTTCCGTGGCGCCTTGTTGGACAGGTCGATCGCAAACAGGTTCGCCGCGAGGATGAGCGCGAGGACGATCAGCGCAACCGGACGGCGGCCGGGCGTGGCCATCAACCCCGCCAGCCAGGGACCGATCAGGAATGTGCCGGTAATCAATGGGATAAGCAGATAGCGCGGCAGCGGACGCAGGCCGAAGGCATAGAATTCGACGAAGACCCAGACCGCGGTGACGATCAGCAGCAGCCGCGTGAATCCGTATTCCTCCGCCCGCCGGAGAGTACCCGCCCGCAGCAGGGCGATGCCGGCAGCGATAGCCCCCCAGAACACGAGCATGAACTCGTTGTTCAACAGCAGGGCGGCGAACGGCCCGATCAGGCGATTGTCGGTCACGTTCCCGGTCCCGGCATGGACCTCGCCGCCCATTTCCAGCGTCGGTCCGGCCTTGGTGCTGCCGAGAACGGTTTCGTAGCGGTAGAGCGGCCCCTCGCCCAGGCTCATGTAGTAGCCCGCTTCGATCAGTACCGGCAGCAGGAAGCCGATGCCGAGAACGAAGTAGTGCCAGCGCTGAGTATAGGCGCCGAGCAGAAAAAGTACGCCCAACGCCAGCGGCACCGCAGCCGCGGTCTCCCGCGTGACGAAGGCGAGGCCCAGGAGAACACCCGCGCCGAACAGCCGCTTGTTGTCACCACCATGGACGACGGCCCCTTCGTAGAACAGGAACAGGCCGAGCAGCAGAAACAGCGATTCGGTCGCGTCGGGATGAATGATCGTACCGAGCTCGGCGAACAGGCCGGTCGTCACGAAGATCGCCGTACCGACCAACGCCGCCGTCGCACCGTGATAGCGGCGCATGACGGCATAAAGGGTCCAGGCGAGGCCGAGAGCATACAACGTACTCGGAAGAACCGACTGCCACTCGCCGTCGCCGAATAGCGCGAAGGAAAGCGCGATCGGCAGAATGACGGTGTGGCGGACCGTCCAGTGAGACTCGGGCAGCAGGGAGCCCGTCGCCAGCCACTCACGCGCCGCCGCGATGTACATCTGGTCGTCGGCGCTGATGTGCCCGACGCCGGCGAAAACGACGAGCAACGCCATCCATACGAGCAGCAACAGCAAATGCAGGGCGGGCGAGTACTCCGCCCCGCGTCGACCGATCATATCCGTCCTGACGTCAACCATGCTCTCACCCGACCAGGTTTCACCGCTACGAACTCCGGACGGCCTCGGGCCGGCCAAATGGCGCGCGCCATGCGATCGGCGTCGACGTCCGGGATTGTAGTGGATCGATTTCTAAAGAGAATTGGTTAACAGGCCTTTCAGCGAAAGCGGCTCGCCATTGGCACACGGCGGCAGGCCGGTTACAACGATAGCGATGATGGCGGCGTCCAGCGGGCTTCCGATCGTCCCGGTTCTTCGGGCAGGGGGGCGGCGATCGGGATTTCGCTGAAGGCGCCGATATCCGTTTCGGCATGAACCCATTGGCCACGCCCTTTTTTTGGCGACAGCATCCGACATTCCGAACAGGGGGACTCGAATGAACGAAGACGCGTCGCACAAGGCGCCCGCCTACAGCATCGTCATGCCGTGCTACAACGAGGAAGAAGGGCTCGGCATGACGGTCGAGCATCTCTACGAGCGGCTCCCCGACCACGGCTCGTTCGAGATCATCATCGTCAACGACGGCTCGAGCGACCGATCGGGCGAAATCCTGGACGACCTCACCAAGAAGTACCCGAAGCTCCGCGCCGAGCACCATCAGCGCAACCGCGGCTACGGGGCCGCTTTGAAGACGGGAATCCGCGCCGCCCACAGCGACATCATCGTCATCACAGACGCCGATGGGACCTATCCCAACGAGCGCATCCCCGATCTTGTCGCGGCGATGGACGAGGCCGACATGGTGGTCGGCTCGCGGACCGGTGCCAACGTCACCTACTCCAAGATCCGCGCCATCCCGAAGATATTCCTTCGCCGCTACGCCTCCTGGATCAGCGGCCGCGACATCCCGGACATCAATTCGGGGCTGCGCGCGTTCCGGAAGTCGGTCACGGAGCAGTTCCTCGGCGTGCTTCCGGACTCCTTCAGCTTCACGACGACCATCACGGTCGCCTTCCTGACCAACTATTTCCGCGTGCGCTACGTCCCCATCGACTATGCGGTCCGGAAAGGAAAGTCGAAGATCAAGCCGATCCGCGACACCTTGCGGTTCGTGCAGCTGATCGCCCGCACCGGCATGTACTTCGCGCCGCTGCGCGTTCTTTTCCCGTTCTTCGCGTTCGCCGGCCTTCTGTTCCTGGCGAGCGCGATCTACGACGTCTTCGTCGTCGCGAATATTACCGACAAGACGGTCATTCTGTTCTTCCTGTGCGTCAACATCATGATATTCGGCCTGCTGGCCGACATGATCGACAAGCGCATCGGGAAATAGCCGCCGGCGGGCTGGAAGGCGCTCAGACCGTTCGTGTTTCGGGCCGATTCGGCCTGAGACGCGAACGGTTGCGCCCTATGCGGCCGAACAAGCCTGCCGGACCTTTCGCTCGACCTTCCGGAACATCGACTTCGAGAACGGCAGCCCCAGGCGGTCCGTCACCAGCAGAAAAGTGGGGACGGCGAACAGAATCCATCTCTTGTAGGTCGTCACCCGGGTGAAATAGCGCGCATAGGAGCGGAGCGTCTGCAGGGCGAGCTTTCCGCCGCTTACCGGCTGTCCGTCGATGTCGTACCCGAAGCGAGTGAGCCCGTCCCTGGCGATATGTTCGAACAGGGCGATGTCCGAGGGGCTCATCTTCTCCCGCCATTTGTAGGAGTTGGAGGCCATCAGCGGCCGAGCGAGGTTCTCGTAGCCCTCGCGCACCGACAGCGCTTCGCCCTTGTTCTGGCTGGCTTCGCCCCCAGCCGCGCGCGCCTCGGGATCGATCCATGTCGCCACCTGGTCGCAGATGGCGACCGAGTCCTGCAGCAGATCTTCATACCGGATCTCGCGGAAGCGATCCTCGCCCAGCCGGGCGAGCTTCGCGTATTCCAGGGCGTGCGACCGCCACCGCCGGGCGGCCTCCACGATCCCCGAGGCGCCGAACCAGACGTTCGTCCAGGACAGATAGACGTCCCGGCCATCCCGCACGACATGTATGAACTTGGTGTCGTCGGGTAGATGCTGCATCAGGTCCGCGATGTCTTCCGGGTGGTAGTAGACGATCTTGTCCATCACCAGCGACTTATCGAACTTCTCGCCGAACAGCCGGAACATCAGGCGCAGGATGTCGCCGTAGCTGCGCGTGTTGTCGACGATGAAGTCGAACCTGTCGATCAGCGAGACGAGGCTGAAGGGGATCACCTTCTCGATGTCCTCGGCGCTTCCCCGGCGGTTCTCCCATATCCACAGGAACACGAAGATCGCCCGGAGCAGCCGCTCCCGCGCCGCCCGGTCTTCGAGATTGCCCGCCCAGTGATGGCATTTGGAGAACAGGGTCGGAAACCTGGTCTCGCTGGGCGTCATGATGTCGGCGCGCTTCTCGATCTCGCGCGCGAACAGATGCGTGCCCGAGCGCTGGCATCCGACCAGAATCACCAGACCGATGTCGTCCCGCAACGGCCGTCCGTCCGGACCCGACCGGACGGCGATCACCTCGCCGTCGTCGGCTTCCTTAAGCATTTCTGCTGCTGAACCGGAAGTATGAGAGGCCATATGCCAAGGTCCCTTCGACACCGATCGTGATTGTCTGCATGACGCGCACCGCAATCGCACCCAAGAGGGCTTCCTGCTCGTTCAGGCCGACGAGCATCAGCATGCCGACCCAGACGGCATCGCTCGTCCCCAGCCCCAGCGGCGCCCGGATGGGAAGAAGATTGACCGCCAGAACCGCTGTGGCGGCGAATGCCCCTTGCAGCAGCGGCACGTCGATGTTGAACGCCAGCAGCCCGCAAACCATGATCGAGACGTTCGCCAGCCAGACGCCGATGCCGCCGAAAAAGGCGAGGGCCAGGGCGTCGAAGGAGCGGATGCGATCCAGTCCCGACGCGACTGCCCGGATGCGTCCCGCCATCCACCCATGGGTTCCGCCGAACCCCACCATCCGCGGCAGCAGCCTGACGGCAACGTGAAAGCCCGCCACCAGCGCGACCGCGAACAGCACCGCCGCTCCCGCCTCGTAGGCAACGCCGGCGCCAATCGCGCCGTCGCTTGAAACGAGCACGAACATCAGCGCGAAAATGAACATCAAGGCGACGAGGTCGTAGACACGGAACATGATCCAGGTCGGCGACAGCTCGGCCAGGGTCGGCGCGAAGCCGAACTTCTTGAGCAGGTAAAGCGCCAGCACCTCGCCGGACCGGAACGGCAGGACGAAGTTCGCCGCCCGGATCAAAGAGAACAGAAGGCAGAGGTCGAACCACCGACCGGGCGCGGGAAAGAAGTACTGATATCGGACCGCACGGGTCACCGTGCTGCCGAACGCGATCAGCAGGGCCGCCACGACATACAGGGGGTCGAACTGGTCCAAACGATCGACCAGCGCATCGATCGAGATGCGGGACGCCACCAACGCGAACAGTCCGACCCCGATCACACCCAGCAGCCACGGATTCTTGAGCCGCTTGAGAAGCCGCAGCCCCTTCCGCGCGCTACCGGTCCCCTTTTCCCCGCGCTCTTGCGTCAATCAAACTCTCCAGAATTCGTCCAGCCGCCCACGCCCGTTCGGACGGAAAACAAGGCTCGGCCGGGGAAGCGCGGTGAACCGGTCGAAAGCCGGGTCTCGCCGTCAGTCCGCCACCGCGGCGCCTTCCCACTTGGCGAGAGCCATGCTCTGCCCGCGCGGATGATCGTAGCGCGACTCATAATCCTCCAGCGAGAAGCCGTGCTTTCGCGCCATGTCGGCAAGCGTGTCGAACGGATAATAGAAATCCTTGACCCCCACCCGATCGTATTTCTTGCCTCTCCAATACGTGAAGAAGAAGCAACCGCCCGGTTTCAAAACATCCCTTAATTCTATGAAAATATTCTCAACGAAGTCGGCGGGAAGGTGAGTGAGAACCGACTGGGCGATGATGAAGTCGTACTGATGGCCGGCGACACAGCGAAATACCGAGTCGGGATCCTCATTGAGGATGATGTTCGGATGCTTGTCGTTCAGGCCGTTCTCCGCGACCCGCCCGCGCGCCGCGGCCAGCACCTTCTCGGAGATGTCGATCCCCGTGTAGTTGCCGGGATCGAGATAGCGGATGTACCACAAGCCGCCACGCAATGTTCCGCAGCCGAAATCGAGCAGGGAGCTGTCGCGCTTCAGGCCGTTGGCGACCATGAAATTGAACTGCAGCTCACCGATCTGATCCCACATCCCGCCGATGGCGGCGTCGCGGTCGTCGTCGACCCGCATGTCGGTATGCGCCCGATAGGCGCTCAGATAGTCGGTGGTCTCGTATAGCTGCCTGACTTTCCGATCCTCCTGAAACAGCCGTCGCAGGAGGCGATGGATTGGAGCCGGCAATTTCGAAACGATCTTGGCGAGCATACGCCGATCCCCCGGTTGGTTGGCACCTCACTCAAACAATTCGATACGAAGATTCGAAACCGACGAACGCGCGGCGGTAGCCGGCGGCCAGTGCCTCAGCTTCCTGCGGCAGCGATCTGACGGGCCCGAACCAGTCGGGTCAGCCGCTTGCGCAAGCGGCTGTAGTCACCTGGAGTGAGCCCCAGATGCTCGATGAAGAAACGGCCGATGGTGTTCATGGTCTGAAACTGCAGCCGGCTCGACCACGGTGCCGCCCCGACGTTCCAGTCTTCGGGAAACGCATAGCCCCAATACGCCATATAGGGCCCGTACTGGCGAACCACGTTGTCGCGAATCTCGGGCGTGTAAATGGAAAGGTAGTCGCGCTTCCCCGACGTCTTGTTCACCACCGGCAGCGGACGCGCCTGCTCCGCTCCGATGAATTTGATGAAACCCGCGAAATCGTCCTGGATCGACTCGTAGCGAATGACGTAGTCGTAGCGGCGCGGAAACCAGATGTACTGATTGCTCTTCGCCCACCGAGACGCATAGAACTGCTTATAGTAGTCGGCGAAGGACGCGTCGTTCTCCTGCACATAAGCGAACATCTTTCGCACGTGCAAGGATACCCACCCTCCGTTCTCCTCGAACAGGGACGGATCGGTGTACTCGCCATGATGGTTGTTCTTGAGCTTGAAATAGAGCGACGCCATCCGGTCCAGTGGGTTACGTGTGCCGATAACCACCGAATAGCTTTTTTCCTCTTTGGAGGCCTGCCGGAGGAAGTCCGCGTAATTGGCGTGCTTGGTGACGACCGTCTGGCCGTCATAGTGCTCTGTCAACTCAGCCGCTATCGCGGTCGACGCGGTATGGGGATGCTCGACGAAGAGATACCGGTACCGGTGACTGATAATCATGGTCGCCCCGTGCTCCCCAAACGTCACTGCTTCGCGTGACCGGGATGCCCCACCCCGCCCGCAACAGCACGGAAGTTGTCCGCCTGAACCACACCATTGTGCCAGGATGGCGTCAATGGGAGGTTAACAGGCAAGCGCCGCCAGGGTTCGAGCCGCCGTTCCTCGTCCGAGAAGGCGACACCCGGCCATGACAGCGCCAGCCGCACCCCCTATAGTCGCTAAGTTGAACCAATTCCAGACATCACGGTCGCTCCAGAGAGCGTATGCCCGGTCAGACCTTTACCCCCTATGAGATGATCGAACGGCTGGTGTCGTTCGACACCACCAGCCGGGATTCGAACCTGGCGCTCATCGATTTCGTCGCGGACTATCTCGCCGGACACGGTATCGAGTCCCATCGGGTGATGGACGATACCGGCCGCAAGGCCAACCTGTTCGCCACGGTGGGGCCGGCGGGACCGGGCGGCATCGTCCTTTCCGGGCATACCGACGTGGTTCCGGTCGACGACCAGGACTGGACCAGCGATCCGTTCACCCTCGCCCGCCGCGGCGATCGGCTGTTCGGCCGCGGCACGGCGGACATGAAAAGCTTTTCGGCGATCGTCCTTGCCTTGGTGCCCGAATTCCTGGCACGCGGCCTGACCGAGCCGATCCACATCGCCCTCACCTATGACGAGGAGGTCGGCTGTCTCGGCGTCCCGCGGCTGATCGAGGCGATCGTTGCCGCCGGGCTAAGCCCGCGCCTCGCCATCGTCGGCGAGCCGACCGAGATGAAGGTGGTGAACCGCCATAAGGGCGTGTTCCGCTTCGTCACCACGGTGACCGGCGTCGAGTCGCATTCGGCCTATGTCGACCGCGGAGTCAACGCGGTGATGTACGGTGCCGAGCTCGTTCATTTCCTGAAGGAGATCGCCGGCGAGTTCGAAGCGGCGGCGGACCCGAACCTGGGCTTCGACCCGCCCTACAGCACCGTTCATGTCGGACGCATCGCCGGCGGCACGGCGCCCAACATCGTCCCCCGCCACTGTCGGATCGACTGGGAAACGCGGCTATTGCCCGGAACCGCCGTCGAATCCGTGAGCGACCGGGTCGAACACTTCGTCGCCGAGTCGATGCTGCGCCCGATGCATGCGGTCTCCGCCGACACGGGCGTCGAAACGATCCGGACCGGCGCCGTCGAGGGGCTGGCCGCGGACGCCCAATCGGAGGCCGAAGCCTTCGCCCTCTCCCTGACCGGAGACAACGCCGCGGGGGCGGTCTCGTTCGGAACCGAGGGCGGTTTCTATCAGAAGGTCGGCATTCCGACCGTGATCTGCGGGCCGGGGAGTATCCTTCAGGCCCACAAGCCCGACGAATACATCGAGGTCGCTCAGGTCGAAGCCTGCATCGGCTTCATGCGGCGGCTGATGGACCGAATCGGCCGGTAGCGTCTTCCGCGCCCAAGAAAGGCCTGTCTCGTCAGAGCGCGGGCACCCGGCCGTAAAGGATGGCGATGTAGCCCGCATAGGCGAGCAGGAAGATACCCCCCTCCACGCGGTTGATGCGCCAGCCGGTGATCAGCACCGGCAGAACGAGCACCGATACGCCCAGCATGATCCAGAGATCGAGTCCCAGGATCTCCGAACTGATCGGCACGGGCTCGACGATCGCCGTAAGACCGAGCACGCTCAGGATATTGAAGATGTTGCTGCCCAGCACGTTGCCGACGGCAACGTCCGTGTGCTTGCGAACGGCCGCCATGCAGGAGGTCGCGAGTTCGGGCAGCGAGGTGCCGACCGCGACCAGCGACAGGCCTATCACCGCTTCCGAGATCCCTGCAGCGCGGGCAATGTCGAGGGCCCCGGAGACCAGCATCTTCGAGCCGCCGATCAGCGCCACGAACCCCACCGCGACCAGGACGAGGCTGAGACCGAGGGAGCGCTCGGCGTCACCGAACTCTTCCGCCTCGTGGCGATGCAGTCTTTCCGATGGCGCCTTACGGTAGCGCTCCGACCAGTAGGAATAGCCGACGAACACCAGCAGCGCCGCGAACATGACGGCGCCCTGCCAGCGCGGAATGATTCCTTCATGGGCCAGCAACGCGAACAGGGCCGCTGACGCCAACATGAAGATGCCGTCGCGGAACACCACCTGCGGTGCACAACGGATCGGATAGATCACCGAGGCCGCACCCAGAATCAGCAGGATATTGGCGATGTTGCTGCCGACGACGTTGCCGACGGCAATGTCGGGCTGGCCTCCCAGCGCCGCCTCCAGCGATACCAGCAGCTCAGGCGCCGACGTGCCGAAGCCCACGACGGTCAGGCCGATGATCAGTGGCGAGACGCCCAGCCGGTTGGCCAGCGACACGGCTCCGTTGACGAGAACCTCACCACCGCCGAAAAGAAGCAGCAGACCGCCGACGACGAGAGCGTACTCCATGCTCAGCGTATCTGTCTCAATAGACCCTCATGGGCGGGGCGCCACGAAACGGTCACCAGCTGCCGGCCATAAGACTGTCGGTACCGTTGCGGTGAGGCAGTATGACGAAAAGGCATGAAGGGCTGATCGCTCCTTGTGGCCGGCGATAGACAGGTCCGCTCCGGACTGCCGGGGCGACAGGACGGGACGGAGGCGCGAGTGCTGACGGTCTACACATCGGGTGGGCGCGACACAAGGCAAGGGGAGGCCAGAGCCCGTCTGGCGCCGACGATCCCCGACGACGCCGTGTGGATCGACCTCCTGGAACCCACCGACGAAGAGAAACATGCCGTCGAAGCCGCCTGCGGAATCGACGTTCCGACGCATGAAGAAATGCAGGAGATCGAGGTTTCCAGCCGTCTTTACGAAGAGAACGGTGCCATCTTCGCGACCATCGCCGTGATGTCGAGCGTCGACAGCATCAAGCCTCGGTCGACACCGGTCACCCTTATCCTCGCCGGCAAACGACTGATAACACTGCGCTACATCGATCCGATACCGTTCGGAAACTTTTCGACGCACGCCGCCCGCAATCTGCACATGCTGAGTTCGGGCGAGATGGCGACGGTGGGGCTGCTCGACGCGATCATCGACCGCATCGCCGACATCCTGGAAATGGTGGGTGCCGATGTCGACTCCCTCTCCTGGGATGTCTTCGATCAGCGCCCGAAAAGCCGCCCCATGCGCACGCGCGGCCGAGACTTCCGCGACGTCATGTTCCGGATCGGCCGCAACGGCGACATCACGTCGAAGGCGCGGGAAAGCCTGATGACCATCGATCGCGCGGTGATCTTCCTGTCCCAGGCGCTCGACGCCTCGGCATCGAAGGAGCTCCGGTCGCGCCGCAAGACGCTCAGCCGCGATATCCAGTCGCTGAACGACCACGCCGCCTTCCTCGCCCAGAAGGTCGCCTTCCTCCTCGACGCGACGCTCGGGGTGCTGGGAATCGAACAGAACAACATCATCAAGATGTTCTCGGTGGCGGCGGTCGCATTCCTGCCGCCGACACTGATCGCGTCGATCTACGGCATGAACTTCCGTTTCATGCCGGAACTCGACTGGCCTTGGGGCTACCCCCTCGCGATCGCCGGAATGATCGTCTCGGCGATCCTGCCGCTGGTCTACTTCAAGCGGCGCGGCTGGCTTTAGGCCGCGCAACGTTCTCAAGACCGCGACCCGTCCGCTTCCGCCCGCAAAAGGGAGACTTCGCGTCTCAACGCCCGGATCTCGCTCAGAACCGCCTCGTGATCCGAAGCCAGCCCAGCATGGTCCTGCGCAAGATGCTCTTCCTCCGCTTCATGCACCTTCTGCATCGAGTTGACGACGATGGCGATGAACAGGTTCAGCACCGCGAATGTCGTGAACAGGATGAAAGGCACGAATTAGAGCCAAGCGAGCGGATAGCGATCCATGACCGGCCGGACGATGCCCATCGACCATGACTCGAGGGTCATGATCTGGAACAGCGTGTAGAACGACCGGCCGATGGTCCCGAACCAGTCGTCGAAGGCCGGGCCGAACAGCGTCGTCGCGATCACCGAGAAAACATAGAAGATCAGCAGCAGCAGAAGCATGATCGCGCCCATGCCGGGGATCGCCTGCAACAGTGCCTGCACCACGGCCCGCATCTTCGGCACCATCGACATCAGGCGTAGCGCCCGGAGAACCCGGAACGCCCGGAAGGCGCTCAAGGCATGTCCGGCCGGAATCAGCGACAAAGCGACGATCGTGAAGTCGAAGATGTTCCAGGCGTTGCGGAAGAAGCCCAGGCGGTAGACCGCCAGCTTGGCCGCAATCTCGGCAACGAAGATCGCCACCGCGATCTTGTCGACGATTTCCAGGACCGGTCCCGCCTCGGCCATGACGGTCGGCGAGGTCTCCAGACCGAGAACGACGGCATTCACGACGATTACCGCGATGATGAAGCGCTGCGTCGCGTCCGACTCGATGAAACGCCGTAACCGACCCAGCTTGTCCGTTCCCGAACCGGTCGCCGCCATCATATGCCCGCCCATCCGATTGTACTGGCGGGATAAATAGCGAGCCTGCGATCGATCAACAACCGCCGCAGCGGCAGAGTCCGCGACGCGTGCGGATGAGCCGCCCGCGCCGCGGAACCGTCGCCGTCAGTTGCTGGCGATGAAGGTCGTCTTGTCGACGCCCGTATTGCCGTTGCTGGGATCGTAGGCGTAGACGGTCGCCTCGTAGACGCCGGGCACTTTCACGTCGAGCGTGCCGGCGAACTGGCTGGTCTCGCCCGCGAACTTCATCGGCAAGGCCCCGACCGAACGGCCGTTGAGCTTGATCAGCGCCTTGACCTCGAACTTGTCGGCGTCCCACAGCCCCCCGGGCTCGATCGGGCAACCGCACATCATGGTGACATTGGCGGTGATCGCCACAGGCGTCGGCAGCCCGCCGATGCGGACATGGGAGGGCGGCGCCAGCACGTCGACGGCGAAGCCCGGCAGTTCCAGCAGCCAGGCATCACCGCCGGTAATCGACCTACCCGGCACCACCCACTGCTCGGAGGTGACGGTGTTGATCGCCTGCCGCTGCCCCAGCGGACCACTCGCCGAGACCCTGATGCGGCGCGGCTCGACAAGGTCGAGGGTCGCGGTGTAGGCGGCGGCGTCCTCGGTGGCGAACGGCACCCGGCGCGTCTTGTCCTGCAACATCAGCAGCTCGGTGTCGCCGGTGGTACCGGCGGTCAGCCCTTCGGCCAGGATCTCGCCCGTATCGGCATCGGCAATCGTGATCCGCACGCCGCCCATGCTGGTGCCGACGAACTTGGCATCCTTGCTCATCACCCGGACGGTGATATCGGTCGGCTCCGCGACCGCCACCCCCGTCAAGGCGAACAACGCCGCCGCGGCGAACGTCAGGATTTTCTTCATGGGGCCCTCCCTCAAGCTTGTTGCCGATGGGCCGAGCCGTCCGGACACAGCCCCTGCCAGTATCCGGGCTTGGCAAAACGCTCGACCATAAAATCGATGAAGGCCCGGACCTTCGCCGACAAGTGACGATTATGTGGATAGACCGCGTAAATACCCGCATTCAGATCGGTGGGGCTGGCCTCGTAGTCGGGTAGAACCACCTCCAGCGTGCCGCTGCGCACATCCTCGGCGATGGTCCAGGTGGTCATCATGGCGAGCCCGAGCCCGGCCTTGGCGGCGGAATACAAGGCCTCGGAGTTGTTCGATTGCAGGTTGCCCTTCACCCGGATCTCGTGAAGGCCGTCATCGGCCCCGCGCAGCCTCCATACCTGCGACTGGCCGGGCGTGAACTTGTAGGTCAGGCAGTTGTGAGCTGCGATTTCCTGCGGCGTTCGCGGCCGGCCATGGCGATCGAGATAGGCCGGGCTGGCGCAGATCAACCGGCGGCTCGGCGCCAACCGGCGGGCGATCAAGGTCGAATCCTTGAGCTCGGCGATGCGGATCGCGAGATCGGCGCCCTCCTCCACCAGGTCGACGACGTTGTCGGTCATGGTGAGGTCGATGGTCACCGCCGGATAGCGGTCCAGGAACTCGGGAAGTGCCGGCGCGATATGGAGCCGGCCGAACACGACCGGCACGTTGAGCCTGAGAACGCCGCGCGGCGCCGCTTCCAGCTCGGAGACAGCCAGATTGGCTTCCTCGATATCGGCGAGGATGCGGGCTGCGTGCTGATAATAGAGTTGCCCCGCCTCCGTCAGGCTGAGCTTGCGGGTCGTGCGGTTCATCAGCCGCGCGCCCAGGGCATCCTCCAGCGCGTTGATCTGCCGCGAGATCGAGGAGGGCGCGAGACCGAGGCGACGCCCGGCTTCGGAGAAATTTCCCGACTCCACCACGCGCGCGAACAGCCGCATTCCGGTCACCGTTTCCATATGCACATTCTCCAGTATTGCGCACGGGGCAAAGAAACTACCGCGAGGATGCACATTGCGAAAGCCACAGCGGTGTGCTTCAAGCGAATTGCCGCCTTCCGGGGCGACTCTCATGCGATGAAAAACGAGAGGAGCGAACCTCCAATGCAGTCAGACGCTCTGGAAGCCGATACCGGTGCTACCCAGGACGACATCGTGACCAGCCAGGTCGTCTCGTCGGGCGGTGGCGACGATCCCACCGCGCAGGCCCGGTTCTTTACGGCCGGCGAAGCATTCAACATCAAGCTGCCGCGGGTGCCGCGCCATCAGTTCCTGGACGAGTGCCGCAAGGCGTTCGACCCGGCAACCGCGACCGGCCTGATCCCGCTGGATCTGTCGTCGGAGCTCGGCCTCTCCTACCCCGCGACGATTCCGATGGTGCTGACCCGTTACATCCGGATCCGCGCCGGCGAGCAGTTGAGCACGCACTTCAACGCGACGGGCGAGATCTACTACGTCTTCCAGGGGTCAGGTGAGTCCCGGCGAGAGACCGAGACCATCCGCTGGGCGGCCGGTGACGTTTTCCTGTTTCCCGGCGGCGCTGATACCATTCACGCCGCGGACGACGAGGACTGCGTGCTGTGGCTGGTGACCAACGAACCTTGCCTCGCGTTCGAGAAGTCGAATGCGCCGGACCCGGCCAACGGCGTCGTCAAACCGACACACTATCCTGCGGCGCGGGTTCGGGCGGAGCTCGAACGCGTCCACGGCCTGCCCGATGCGGACAAGATGGCCGGGTTCGCGGTCGTCTTCTCCAGCGTAGCGATGGAGAAGGGCAGGAACATCCTGCCGTCGCTGTCGTTCGCGCTCAACTCGCTGCCGCCGCATCGCGCCCAGCGCGGACATCGCCATAACGCGACCGCCATCACCCTGTGCCTGCAGGGCGAGCACTGCTATTCGCTGATCGACGGGCACCGTGTCGATTGGGTGGACAACGCGGTCATGGTGACGCCGCCCGGCGAGGATCACTCGCACCATAACGACGGAGACAAGCGGATGCTGTCTCTCGTCATTCAGGATGGCGGGCTGCACTACTATATGCGGACGATGGGCTTCGCTTATACCTGAGGAGCCCCAATCGACGCTCCATATTTGCGTTAATCGCATCAATGATGCGTGAATTCGGGCGATTATCCTTCAATGTGCACGATGCTATTTCTCGTGTCGTGAGCAACGCATATGAAGGAGCGTTCGATGAGGAGAATGAGCGAACGGTCTCACCGGACCGAAGGAATCGTGGAACAGGCGGCGATCGACCCCAGCCCGTACATCGCCCGGGGCCGGATGCTGCATGCGGAAGCCGTCCATGACGTCTTCGCCCACCTGCTCCATGGGCTGAGCACCAGCCTCTGGAAAGGCGGGCGACGGCCGGCGGCATGCTAGACCGCCTACCCACTGAACCCCTGCCGGGGCCGTTCGTCAGCCGATGAACGGCCCCGTTTCGGCTCGCGACTCCGCTTCTCGCGCCAGTGCGGAGGTGGCGGACTCGATGCGGGTCTCCAAGGCTTCCGCGAAGGCGGCGCGACCGAGATCAGACGGTATGGGCGGCAGAAACTCGAAAACAACGGTTCCCGGCCGCTTGATGAAGCTGCGCCTTCCCCAGAACAACCCGGAACTGACGGCCACCGGTGTGACCGGTTGGCCGAGCCGCGCATAGATCGCCATCAGTCCGGGCAGATAGGGCCGATCCTCGCCCGGTGCCACCCGCGTCCCCTGCGGGAAGATCACCACCGGCCGCCCCGCCGCGATCGCCTCGGCGGCGTCGTGAACGAGCCGCTTGAGGGCACGGGCGCGGCCCGATCGGTCGATCACGATCTGACGGGCCTTCAGGAGATACCAGCCATAGACGGGGATGAAGATCAGTTCCCGCTTCAGCGCGCAGGCGGCGTCGTCGAGAATCATCGGCATGACGATCGTGTCGAGCGCCGACTGGTGCTTGGCGGCGACCAGCGCGCCCCCCTGCGGGATATGCTCCCGCCCGCGGATCTCGACACGCATCCCGACGATCAGCCGCAGCATGGCGACGACCCTGCGCGACCACAGCTTGCCCGATACGACCAGCGCGCGGCGCGGCAGGATCAGGGTCGGCAGCATGGCGATCGCGAACACCGTGGTCCCGCCGAAGAACACCACGTTGAAGATCAGGGACCGGAGAACGATCACCGGGCGCCGAGCCCTCCCATGGCCCGGAACAGCCCATAGCGCAGCCACGCCGCCAGGTATTTGGAGTATTCGACCGCCAACAGCCGGGCGCTGCCCGGCCACTGCCACCAGTGGTCGAGGCGCACGCTGTCGGGCGCGACCGGGTGCGGGATGATCTCGACACCGGACATCGCCATCCGGAATTCGAGCAGGCTGCGCGGCATGTGGTAGTTGCCGGTCACGAGACGCATGCGGCGGATGCCTTTCCGCGCCGCCCATTCGGCCGTCTCGCGCGCGTTGCCGCGCGTGTCGGTGGCGGCGTGCCCAAGCTCGATGCGATCCATGATACCGGTCCGGTCCTCCTCCTGCAGGCGGAGGATCTCCGAGACGTCGACGCCCCGATAGACACCAGAGATGAACAGCCGCTCCGCCCGATCCGCCTCCAGCAGCGCCAGGCCTTCGGTCAGCCGCTGACTGCCGCCGGTGAGAACCACGATGGCATCGGTCGCGCTGTCGGTATCGGCCGCCGACCGCGGCAACGCTGCGACGAACACCACCAGCCCGGCGAGCCACGCCCCGAGGGCGATCGTCGCCACCGCCAGCAATCCCACCCCGTGCCGCCGGGTCGGTGCCAAACGGATGACGCTCATCGCCCTGCAGCCAGCAGGGCCTCGACCGCTGCGGCAAGATCGTCGTGGACGGTCACCGGCAGAACCTCCGCCGGCAGCCCCGACATTTCGGTGGCCCGTCCTTTGCCCGTGCGGACCAGCATGCGCGGACAGCCCACCGCCGCCGCCGCCTGAAGGTCGCGCAGAGCATCGCCGATAACCGGGGTTTCCGCAGGAGCGGCCTCGAACCGGTGGAGGATTTCCTCGATCATCCCGGGGCCGGGCTTGCGCCGCCGGGTGGGGGCTTCCGGCGCATCGGTGCAAACCACCAGGGCATCGAGATGCCCGCCGGCGCGGGCCAATGCCGCTTCCAGATCGACGTTGATCGCCTCCAACTCGCCCAGTCCCAGCAACCCCTTCCCCACCGCAGACTGATTGCTCGCCACCGCCACCAGATACCCGGCACGATTCAATCGTGCTACCGCTTCGGGCGCACCCGGCAAAATCATCAGGTCGGTCCGGGCCAGCACACCTTGCGGAAGATCGCGGTTCAGCACACCGTCCCGGTCGAGGATGACAAGGCGGCTCACGGCAGCCGGGCCAGGGCGCGCATCACCGTCCGCCGGGCGGTCGCCATGGCGATCAGGGCGGTCACGACCGGCAGGGCCACGAACGCAGCCGCCAGTGTCCAGTCGAAGCGGACGCGCGGCAGCAGGATCGATTCCATCGGCCCGCTCAACAGCCAGAAGACGGCGACCGTCATCGCTGCGAATGCGATCCCCAGAAGCCCGCCCCGGAAACCGAGCAGCATCGCGTGCCACTGGAACTGGCGGGCGATGTAGCGGTCGCGAGCGCCGATCAGGTGCAAGAGCTCGACCAGATCGGCACGGGAGTCGAGACCCGCCCGGGTCACCAGCGTCACGGTCGCCGCGGTCGCCAGGATCACCAGCACGACGACGACGACGGCGATACCCTGGATCGTCCGGGCGAGGTCGACGAGGCGGCCCAGCCACATCTTGCCCGTCAGGAGCTCGGCGCGCGGATCGGCGACCTTCAACTGCGCTTCCAGCCCCACCCAGTCCACCCACCGCGCCTCGTCCGGCTCGACATCGATCAGGACCGGCAGCGGAAGGCCGTCGACGACGTTCCCCTCGCCCAGCCAAGGCTCCAGAAGGTCGGCGATCTCCTCCTTGGGCACCACCCGGACCGACCGGATGCCCTGGGTGGCGTTGAGAACGTCGAGAACGGCATCGACCTGCGGCGGCTCCGCCGCCTCTCCCTCTCCCACCGGCTCGGCCGCCGGCAGCGTCACCGCCGCCCGCGCACCCGCGTCCCAGCCTGAAGCCGCTGCCTGAAGACCGAGCCCGCCGGCGATGGCAAGGGCGGCGAAATAGACCTTCAGCGCAATCACCCAAGGGACGAAACGCGACGATCCGTCGCCCTTGAGCGAGAGTTCAGAACGACGATCGAACATTCAGCGCACCGCGATCGCGCGGTAGTCCTCGTGGACCAGATTGCCGCCGCGAAGCCACATCACCGGGTGACGGAACTGGTTCAGCATCATCTCGTCATGGGTGGTGATCACCACCGTCGTCCCGAGCTTCTGGTTGAGCTGCTCGAACAGCGTCAGAAGCCGCCGGCTGTTCTCGGAATCGACATTGCCGGTGGGCTCGTCGGCCAGCAGCAGCTTGGGCTTGCGGATGATCGCCCGGGCGATGGCCAAGCGCTGCTGCTCGCCCCCCGAAAGCGTGGCCGGCAAGGCGTCGAAGCGGTCGCGCAAGCCCACCCAGTCGAGCAGCTCCTCGACCATGCGTCGGATCTCCTTCTCGCGGGTGCCCGCGATGCGAAGCGGCAGGGCGACGTTGTCGCGTGCACTCAAATGGTTGATCAGGCGGAAGTCCTGGAAGACGATGCCGATCTGCTGCCTGAGCGCGGCGAGCTTCTCGCGCGACGCTGTGGCGATGTCCTGGTCGAACATCGTGACCAGCCCGCGCGAGGGCCGGTGCGCGAGCGAGAGCAGGCGCAGGAGGGACGACTTACCGGCGCCGCTGGCGCCACTGATGAAATGAAAGGAGTTGGGCTCGAGCGTGAAGCTGATGTCGCGCAGCACCTCCCGGCCGAGCCCGTAGCGCATGCCGACATTCTCGAAGCGAACCAAGCCGGTGGTCCTCCTTGGACGTGCCACAGGGCCGTCGACACGCCGCCAAGCCGATGGGGATCGAGCATCGCACAGCCCCCCGAGAGCGTCCAGCCTTGCCTTGAGTTCGGCAAACTCCTATAAAACCATACCTTTAGCCTGACTCCGGGCCGATGATCGTTACCTGCCCTTCGTGCGCGACACGGTACAATCTCGACCCCGGCGGCCTCGGCCCCGAGGGACGGACTGTGCGGTGCAGCCATTGCGGCCGCCGGTGGCACCAGGAGCCGCCGACGGACATGCCGGTGCGCGTCGACGCGCCGCCGGTCGACGACGATCCGTTCGACTTCGGACCGCCGGAAGAAGCCGATCGGCCGCGTCCGACTCCTCCGATCACGTCGCATCAGCGGTCGAGCGACAGCTGGGTCGCCTGGGCCGGCCTGATCAGCGCGGTGGTTCTGGTGCTGGCCGGCGCCTATTTCGCCCGCAACGTCATCGTCGCGTTCTGGCCGCCCGCCGCGAAGATCTACACCACCATCGGCGTGCCGCTGTCGGCCGAAGCGATACGGGGCCGATCCCAGCTCGACTTCCGCAACGTCGAACCCAGCCGCATCGTCGAGAACGGCGAGACGGTATTGGTGGTGAAGGGCGAGATCGTCAACGGCTCGGAGGATGTGACCGCGGTGCCTGAGGTCCGCGTCATCATGCGTGGCGACGAATCCCAGGAGCTGGGAAGCTGGACCTTCCGTCCGCCGGAGGTGCGTCTGGTCCCCAACGAGATCATCCGCTTCGAAACCCGCTACCAGAACCCGCCGCCGGAGACGGCCGGCCTGACTTTGGTCTTCCTAGGCTGATGCCTTGGCCGCTCCGGTATTCCTCCGGGCGGCAACCAGGAACTCGGTGTTGCCGCTGGGGCCCTTGATCGGGCTTTCCGTTACGCCGAGGACCGACCAGCCCATTTCCTCGGATAGCCACGCCACCGCCGCCTCGCAGACGGCACGGTGCTTTTCGGGGTCGGTGACCACACCACCCTTCCCGACTTCGCCTTTGCCGACCTCGAACTGCGGCTTGATCAGGGCGACAAGGACCGCATCGGGTGCGGCGAGCGACAAGGCGGCGGGAAGGACGGCACGCAGGCCGATAAAGCTCGCATCGCAGACGATCATGGCGACCGGCTCCGGGATCGTCGCTTCGTCGAGATGGCGGGCGTTGGTGCGTTCGAGGACGACGACGCGGGGATCGCTGCGGAGGCGCCAGTCGAGCTGGCCGTGGCCGACGTCGACCGCATAGACCTTGGCGGCACCCTTCTGCAGCAGGACGTCGGTGAAACCGCCGGTCGAGGCGCCGACATCGAGAGCGACGACGCCCGTGGGGTCGATCGCGAAATGCTCCAGCGCATGGGCGAGCTTCACCCCACCGCGGGAGACCCAGGGATGGTCGCGCCCGCGCACCTCGACAGCCGCATCGGCCGGAAGCTGATCGCCGGGCTTCTCGACCCGCCGCTCCCCCGAGAAGACCAGACCGGCCAGGATCAGCGCCTGCGCCCGACTACGGCTTTCGGCGAGGCCGCGGTCGACCAGCAGAGAGTCGACACGAACCTTCTTGGATGCCACCGCGCCGGTTTGCCGGCTCAGTTCCGGCGTTCGACGACGAAGGCGGCGACCGCCCGCAGGGCGTCGGCGCTGTCGCCGAACCGGCCCAGATGCTCGACCGCCTGATCCGACAGCCGACGGGCGTGCTGCCGGGCCTCTTCGACGCCCAGCATAGACACGAACGTCGCCTTGCCGCGCTCGGCATCCTTGTTGACGCCCTTGCCGACCTCGGTGGCGTCACCCTCGACGTCGAGCAGATCGTCGGCGATCTGGAAGGCGAGCCCGAGATCGTGAGCGTAGAACTGGAGCGCATGCCGGTCTTCTTCGCGCGCTCGTGCGAGGATCGCTCCCGACTGGCAGGCGAAAGAGATCAGCGCGCCGGTCTTCAGCCGCTGGAGACGCGTGATGGCATCGAGGTCGACCTCCGCATGCTCGGCTTCGAGGTCGATCATCTGGCCGCCGACCATCCCCGCCATGCCGGCGGCAACGGCAAGCTCGTGCACCAGAGCACTGCGAACGGCGCCGTCGGAATGGGTCTCCTGCGCCGACAACACCTCGAAGGCCAGGGTCAGAAGACCGTCGCCGGCCAGAATCGCGGTCGCTTCGTCGAAGGCGATATGGGCGGTCGGCCGGCCACGACGCATCGCGTCGTCATCCATCGCCGGCAGGTCGTCATGCACCAGCGAATAGCTGTGGATCATTTCGATCGCCGCCGCCACGCGCAGCGCCGAGTCCGGCGCGACGTCGAACAGCCCGGCGCTCTCGATCGCCAGGAACGGCCGGAGCCGCTTGCCACCTCCCAGCACCGCGTAACGCATCGCCTCGATCAGCCGCGCTTCCGGCCCCTCGCGGAGCACGATCAGACGGTCGAGCTCCCCCTCCACCGCCTTGGCGGCGGCGCTCATGGCACGAATAAGGCCGGTCAAAACGGAATCTCGTCTTCCTGGCCGACGGGCTCGGCAGCTACCGCCCCGTCGCTCCCCTCGACGATCTTCTCCACCCGTTCACGGGCCTGCGAGAGCTTGCGCTCGCAATGCTGCTTGAGGAGATGCCCGCGCTCATAGGCGCCGATCGCCCCTTCGAGGTCGGTTTCGCCGCTCTCCAGCTTCTTGACGATCTGCTCCAGCTCCTGCAGCGCCTGCTCGAAGCTCATCTTCGCGATATCGGGCTTTTCTTCGGGTTCCGCCATGCCGTCCTTGCTTGTCTTGGTGCCGGTACGCCCGGCGATCAATCGGCCATCAGCGCCGCGACATGCGCGGCGGCCGAGGCCGCCAGACTGGGCAGATCGTAACCGCCTTCGAGCGTCGAGACGATGCGCCCGTCACAACTCTGCTTCGCCACCTTCCTGATTTCCCGCGTCACCCAGGCGAAATCCTCCTCGGTCAGAGCGAGCTGCGCCAGCGGGTCGTCTTCATGGCCGTCGAAGCCTGCGGAGATGAACACCATTTCGGGCCGAAAGTCGAACAATGCCGGAAGGATGTGCTCGCGCCAGGCGAGGCGGAAGTCGGCGCCCCCCGACATCGGCCGCAGTGGCCGGTTCACGATGTTTCCCACACCCGTCTCGGACAAACGCCCGGTTCCCGGATAAAGCGGCATCTGATGGGTGGAGGCGAAGAAGACCCGGCTGTCGCCTTCGAAGATCGCCTGGGTCCCGTTGCCGTGGTGGACGTCGAAATCCAAGATCGCGACGCGGGCGAGGCCATGCTCGGCACGGGCATGGGCGGCGCCCACGGCAATGTTGTTGAACAGACAGAAGCCCATGGCCCGGCCCGGCTCGGCGTGATGGCCGGGCGGACGAACTGCGCAGAAGGCGTTCTCTGCTTCTCCCGCCATCACCGCATCGACCGCCGCGCATACGCCGCCGGCGGCTCGAAGCGCCGCGTCACCCGATTGCGGAGACATCGCGGTATCGGCGTCGAGGTTGTAATATCCCTCCGCAGGAACACTGGCGAGGATGTGATCCACATGGTCCGGGCGATGGACCCGCATGATCTGGGTGACCTCCGCCTGGGGTGCTTCCCGGCGTATCAGGGGCGCGAAAGCGGGCCCGTCCAGCGCCTTCAGAACCGCCCGTAGCCGCTCGGGCCTTTCCGGGTGGCCGGGTGCCGGGTCATGTGCCATGCATACGGGGTGCGTGAATAAAAAGGTTGCCATGAGCCGTGCATGCTAGCAGGAGTCGTCGGCTGGCTGTTATGCCGCAATTCTTCGATTGTCCAGGGAGGACCGATCTTCAAATCTGTACCGCCTGCCTTTTTGGGGAAAGGCAGCGGGGGTGTGCGCATCTTGCCGCGTAACGGAAATGCCGGAATAATCCGGCCGCTGCAAGGGCCCGCCGGCCGCAGATCAGATCGGGATACAGGGAACGCATGAGACAGGTCATCATCCTCGTCATTCTTGCCGCCATCGGCGGCACCGCGTGGTACTTCCGCGCTGATCTACCGTTGATCGGGTCGATGTTCTCCGAAGAACAGGCGACCGCGAGTGGCGGCAGTCAGCGGCCACCGACCCCTGTCGACGTCGCGCTCGCCCGGGCCGACACCGTGACCATCACGCAGGAAGCGGTCGGCACCACGCGCGCCAACGAGGCGGTGACCATCACCTCCAAAGTCCGGGGGCTGGTGACCAAGATCAATTTCGAGGAAGGTCAGCAGGTCGAGGAAGGCCGGGTTCTCGTCGAGTTCGAAGCCAACGAGGAGCGGGCCGCGATCGAGGAGCAGCAGGCTCAGCTGGTCATGCGCAGGGCCGAGCTGACCAATGCGCGCCAGCTTTACGAACGCGCCACCCAGCTTCTCGCGACCAACAACGTTCCCGCCGCGCGCGTGGATGAACTGAAAGCCCAGCTCGACGCTGCCGAAGCTGCGGTGAACGTCGCCCAAGCCGCGATCCGCGCCGCGCAGGCCCGCTACCAGAACTACCGGATCGTCGCGCCGTTCAGCGGCAAGCTAGGCTTCCGATCGATCAGCCTGGGTGCGTTGATCGAGCCGGGGACCGAAGTGACGACCCTGGACGACCTGACACCGATCAAGCTCGACTTCCAGGTCCCGGAACGGAACATGGCCGACATCACGGTCGGGCAGGAGGTTTCGGCACAGACCGCGGCTTATCCCGAGCGCGTGTTCTTCGGCACCGTTACCTCGATCGACACCCGCGTCGACTCCGTCACCCGCGCCGTCCAGGTGCGCGCCGAGATCGCCAACGAGGACGGATTCCTGCGCCCCGGCCTGTTCATGAACGTGACGCTGGGCGTGCGGGCACGCGAGAACGCCGTCATCGTGCCCGAGGAAGCCTTGGTGGCGGAGGGCAATGCGCGGTACCTTTTTGTCGTGCAGGACGGCGTCGCCAAGCAGGTCTTCGTCGAGTTGGGCCAGCGTCTTCCCGGCGAGGTCGAGATCGTGAACGGCGTCCAGGCCGGCGACGTGGTCGTCACCGGCGGCAGTCAGAAGCTGCGTGACGGCGCACCGGTAGCCCCGCGGGAAGGCCCCGCGACGAGTTGATCGAGCACCCGGCCGAAGGAGCGGGTGCGACAATTCGCTCCGAAGTACAGTAGAACGAAGACGCAGGATGTCAGGAGTCGGACCGGCGTGACTCAGCAGTGAGGCCGGCTGGCTCCCCTTGAGGAGGCGATTGGGATGGTTCTGTCCGACACATGTATCAAGCGGCCGGTCTTCGCGACCGTGATGAGCTTGATCCTGGTCATTTTCGGCCTGTTCGCCTTCCAACGGCTCGCGATCCGCGAATATCCGGACATCGATCCCCCCACCGTCTCGATCGTCACCCTGTACAAGGGCGCGTCGGCCCAGATCATCGAGACGCAGGTCACCCAGATCATCGAAGAGGCCGTCGCCGGTATCGAAGGCATCAAGAAGCTGACCTCGAAGAGCCGCGAAGAGCGCTCCGAGGTCAACATCGAGTTCATCTTGAGCCGCGACGTGGACAATGCGGCGAACGATGTCCGCGACAAGGTGGCGGCGGTCATCGGCGACCTTCCCGACGACGTCGACACCCCGATCATCAACAAGGTCGAGGCTGACGCGAGCCCGATGATCTGGATCGCGCTGACCTCGACGCAGTGGGACCAAGTCCAGCTTTCCGACTACGCCGACCGGTATCTGGTCGACCCGCTGTCGGTCGTGCCCGGCGTTGCCAGCGTGATGATCGGCGGCGAGCGGAAGCCCGCCATGCGCATCTGGCTGGACCGGCGGGCGATGGCCGCGCGCGGCATTACCGTCCAGGACGTCGAGAACGCGGTCCGCCAGCAGAACGTCGAGCTTCCGTCGGGCCGTATCGAGTCCTCGCTCCGCGAATTCACCGTGCGCACCGAGTCCGGCCTCGTCACGCCCGAGGAGTTCCGGGCGCTGGTGGTCAAGGAGAAGGACGGCTACCTCGTCCGCATGGGCGAGATAGCCGATGTCGAACTCGGCACCGAGGAACTGCGCTACGAGGTGCGCGTCGCCGGTCAGGCGGCAATCGGCCTCGGCGTCGTCCGTCAGTCCAAGGCCAACGAAATCGAAATCGCTCGCGGGATCCGCGCCGAGATCGAAAAGATCAGGCCGTCGTTGCCGTCCCACATCACGATGAAGGTCGCCTACGACAAGTCGCGCTTCGTCGACGCGTCGATCGGCGAGGTGTTCCACGCCCTGTTCATCGCCATGCTGCTGGTGGTGGGCGTCATCTTCGTCTTCCTGCGGTCGCTGCGTGCCACGTTGATTCCGGCGATCGCGATCCCGGTATCGCTGATCGCGTCGTTCATGGTGCTCGCAATGATGGGCTTCTCGATCAACGTGCTGACCTTGCTGGCCTACGTGCTCGCGGTCGGTCTGGTGGTCGATGACGCCATCGTCGTTCTGGAAAACATCCACCGGCGCATCGAGCTCGGCGAGCCGGTGCTCCTGGCATCGTTGCGTGGCTCGCGTCAGATCGGCTTCGCGGTCATCGCCACCACCCTGGCCCTGATCGCGGTGTTCATCCCCATCTCGCTGATGTCGGGCAACACCGGCCGGCTGTTCAGCGAGTTCGGCGTCTCTATCGCCGGAGCCGTCGTGTTCTCGGGCTTCGTCGCACTGTCGCTGACGCCGATGATGTGCTCGAAGCTGCTCAGCGACCACGACCACGAGAGCGCGCTGATCAACAAGACCGAGCGCTACTTCCAGGCCATGAACAATGGCTATCGCTGGCTGCTGGCCAAGGCCCTGGCCGTTCCGGCGGTCATCGTCGCGATCACCCTGATGGTATCGGCCGCGGCCTACCTGATCTTCGAGCAGATCCCGCAGGAGTTCGCGCCCACCGAAGACCGCGGCGTGTTCCTGACCGTGCTGATGGCGCCCGAGGGTGCCACCATCGACTACACGCGGGGTTACCTGCTTGAGGTCGAGAACAAGCTGCACCCCTACATCGAATCCGGCGAGATCGACACGCTGTTCGGCGTCGTCGCGCCGGGCCTCAGCCGTCCGAGCCCGGTCAACTTCGCGATCGCCTTCGCCGTGCTGTCGCCCTGGGATCAGCGCAGCCGCAAGCAACAGGACATCGTCGCCGAGATCTTCCCGCAGCTTCTGGGCATTCCGGGCGCCAACGTCTTCGCGATCAACCCGCCGAGCCTCAATCAGCCCGGCCGGTCGGCACCGGTGCAATTCGTCATCGGCGGTCCGAGCTACGATACCTTGAAGGAATGGCGCGACATCATCCTCGACAGGGCGTCGGAAAACCCGAACCTGCTGAGCCTCGACGCCGACTACAAGGAAACCAAGCCCGAGCTCAAGGTCGACATCGCCCGCAACCGGGCCGCCGACCTCGGCGTCTCGATCGAGGCGATCGGGCGAACGCTCGAGACCATGCTCGGCGCCCGCGAGGTCACGACCTACAACGACCGCGGCGTGCAGTACAACGTCATGCTCCAGGCCAAGCCCGAGGACCGGGTGACGCCGCAGGACCTGTCGAACATCTATGTTCGCTCCGACACCACCGGCCGCCTGATTCCGCTCCAGAATCTGGTGACGGTGCGCGAGACGGCGGGCCCGAAGGAGCTCAACCGCTTCGACCGGCTGCGGTCGGTGACGATCTCGGCCTCGCTGGCGCCGGGCTACTCGCTGGGTCAGGCGCTGGACTACCTCGACAACCTCGCCCGCCAGAGCCTGCCGGCCGAGGCGCGCATCACCTATGACGGCCAGTCGCGCGAGTTCCGCGATTCGAGCAGTTCGCTGCTGCTCGCCTTCGGCCTCGCCGTGCTGATCATCTTCCTGGTGCTGGGCGCCCAGTTCGAGAGCTTCATCCATCCGCTGATCATCCTGCTCTCAGTGCCGCTGGCGGTGACCGGCGCCTTGGGGACGCTGTGGGCGACGGGCATCACGCTCAACGTCTACAGTCAGATCGGCATGGTCATGCTCATCGGTCTGGTGGCGAAGAACGCCATCCTGATCGTCGAGTTCGCCAACCAGCTCCGTGAGCAGAACTACGACATCAAGACGGCGGTCCGGGAGGCCTCGGTCACCCGCCTTCGCCCGATCCTGATGACGACGATCGCCACCGTCTGTGGCGCCATCCCGATCGCCATCACCTCCGGTGCCGGCGCCGAGAGCCGCGAATCGATCGGCTGGGTGATCGTCGGCGGCGTCAGCTTCTCCACCCTGCTGACGCTGTTCGTCGTACCCGTGCTCTATCTCCTGCTCGCTCGCTTCACCAAGCCGTCGAGCTATGTGGCCGAACGTCTGCGGTCCCTCGAGGAGGAACACGGTTTCCACGAAGAGAACGAGGCTCCCGCGCCGCACGGAGCGCCGGCCGGCCATCCCGCCGAGTAGGCGGCTGGTGGCGGCCCCCTCCGCCGTGACGATGTCCCCGCGCCGGCCGGTGCCGGCGCGGGGAAACCGGTAGCCGGTCCGAACCCATGCTGACGGACCGCATCGAGGCCAAATGGATCGACTGCTTCGAGCGCACCCTGGCACTGTGCGCGGTCGAAGCCGGTGATGCGGTCGCGATCCTTTCCGAGACCCAGTCGCGGCCGCTCAACGTCCATCTGGCCGAACTCGCTCTCGCCCGCCTCGGCGCGCGGGCTTTCCACGTGGTGGTTCCGACACCCGCCCAAAACGCACCGGTACCGATCCGCTCGACCGGCGCCTCCGATGCCATTGGCGGTCTCGCCCCGGCCATCGCCGCTCTCGCCCGGTCGACCCTGGTCGTCGACCTCACCGTCGAAGGCCTGCTGCATGCGCCCGAGCTGCCGGAGATCCTCGCCGACGGCGCACGCCTGCTGATGGTGAGCAACGAGCACCCGGAAGCGCTGGAACGTCTGGTCCCGGATCCGGCCCTCGAACAGAAGGTCAAGGCCGGCTTCCGCATGCTGCGGTCAGCGAAGGAAATGCGCGTGACCTCCGACGCCGGTACTGACCTCTCCATCCGTCTGGAAGGCGCGCGCCCTGGCGGTGTCTGGGGCTACTGCACCAAGCCGAGCCAGGTCGCCCACTGGCCGGGCGGCCTCTGTCTCGCCTTCCCCGCAGCCGGCAGCGTCTCCGGACGGCTGGTCATGGCACCGGGTGACGTTAATTTGACCTTCAAACGCTATCTCGAGACGCCGGTCACCCTCACCATCGAGGACGACTACGTGACCCGGATCGAAGGGCCGGGGGCCGACGCGGCCTTGATGGAAAGTTATTTTGCCGCCTGGGGCGACCGCGAGGCCTATGCGGTCTCGCATGTGGGCTGGGGGATGAACCCGGCCGCCCGATGGGACGCGATGACGATGTACGACCGCCGCGACATCAATGGCACGGAACTTCGTGCGTTTGCCGGCAACTTCCTCTATTCGACCGGCGCCAACGAAGTCGCCGGGCGCTACACCCCCGGCCATTTCGATCTGCCGATGCGGGGCTGCACGATCGAACTCGACGGCAGCACGGTCATCGATCGAGGAGCCCTTCAGGGAGACTTGGCGTGACCCCCGCCTATGTCGCTACAGGCACGGGCAGGGAGACGATCGTCCTTCTCCACGGTCTCGGCGGCAGCCACGAAGTCTGGCAGCCGCAGATGGGTGCGTTTCCCGGCCTCAGGACTCTGGCCTGGGACATGCCGGGCTACGGCCAATCGGCCTCATTGCCGGAAATGACGTTCACGGCGCTCGGACACGCCCTCGAAGCGCTGCTGAACGAGCTCGGCATCCGCAACGTCCATCTGGTGGGCCACAGCATGGGCGGCATGGTGGCGCTGGAATACGCCGCCACCCACCCCGACCGCATCGCGTCTCTCGCGCTGTCGGCAACCAGCGCCGCTTTCGGCACCAGCAACGGCACGTGGCAGCGTCAGTTCGTCTCGGCACGGCTGGCGCCGCTCGATGCCGGGCAGACGATGGCCGATCTCGCCCCCTCCCTGGTCGCCGGAATGATCGGCGAGTCGGCCGATCCGGCCGGGGTCGCCATCGCCGAACAGATCATGTCTGCCGTTCCCGAGGACACCTATCGAGCGGCGATCGCCTGTCTGGTCGGTTTTGACAAACGTGCCGCATTGGCCGCGATCCAGGCGCCGACTTTGCTGATCGCCGGTTCGTCGGACAAGGTGGCGCCGCCGGCGATGATGGAGCGCATGGCGGCACGGATGCCGTCAGCTCGCTATCGGGTGATCGAAAACGCGGGGCACCTGATGAATCTGGAGCAGCCGGCCGCGTTCAACGCTGCCCTGGCGGCCTTCTATAGAGACCTGAAGATCGGACAGAACGGATGAGTTTAGACGTCACCCCCGAACAGCAGGACCTGATCGACAGGGTTGCCCGGCTGGGTCGCGAACGGTTCGCACCGCGGGCCGCCGCCTACGACGCTGAAGCGCGCTTCCCGTTCGAGAACTATGACGATCTGCGTGAAGAGGGGCTCCTTGGCCTTTGCGTTCCCAAGGAACATGGGGGGCTCGGCGCCGACTTCCGCACCTACTGCCTGGTCTCGGCGGAAATGGGCCGCTATTGCGGGGCCACCGCGCTGACCTTCAACATGCACGCCTGCTCGATGATGTGGTCCGGGAGCATCACCGAGGATCTCGACATTCCGGACGAGGACCGGCGCGTCCATCGCGCCAACGTCATCGAGCACTGCCGCCGGGTGGTCGAGGACGGCGCAATCTACGCGCAGCCGTTCTCGGAGGGCAATCCCTCGGCAGCCGGCCGGGCGCCATTCGGTACCCTCGCCCGCAAGGTCGACGGCGGCTGGCTGCTCAACGGCAGGAAGATCTTCGCCTCGCTCTCCGGCGCGGCAAGCTACTACGGCATCCTTTGTACCGAGGACCGCCCCGACGCCGGCCGCAAGGACACGATCTATCTGGCGGCCTCGGCGGACGCCGACGGCTTCAGCATCACCGGACCCTGGGACCCCCTCGGCATGCGCGGCACCGTCTCGCGCACCCTGGTGCTGGAGGACGTCTTCGTTCCCGACCAGGACGCCCTGATGCCGCGCGGCATCTACTACCAGGCGGCGATGCGATGGCCGCACATGTTCTTCACCCTGGCCCCGACCTATATGGGAATCGCCCAGGCGGCCTATGATTTCACCGTGGCCTATCTCAGGGGAGAGATCCCCGGCCTGCCGCCGATCAAGCGGCGCATGTTCCCGACCAAGCAGATAGCGGTCGCGGAGATGTTCATCACCCTGGAGCAGACCCGCGCCCTGTTCCTGCGCGTCATCGCCGATGCCAAGGTCGACCCGACCAAGGACGAAGTAATGCGCATGTTGGCCGGCCAGTACACGATCATGGAGAACGCCAACGCGCTCAGCCAACTGGCGATCCGCACCTGCGGCGGACAGTCGATGCTGAAATCCTTGCCCTTGGAGCGGCTCTACCGCGACAGCCGCTGCGGCGCGCTGATGCTGCCGCTCACCGCCGAAATCTGCCTCGACCGCCTGGGCAAGGAAGCGCTCTACGCCCCGGGCGAGAGCGACGACTAGATCAAACCGGTGCTCGCCCGTCCTTGCGGCAGCCTGCGGTGAGCTATCCCTGAATCGAAAACGGCGGCCAGGGGTCCGGCCGCCGTTCGAAGAGACTTGCCTCCGGCTCAGAGAGCCTTGGTCCGGCGACGCCTCGCCAAGGCGAAGGCCAGGACCGCGCTGCCCAGTAACGCCAGCGGGGCCGGCTCGGGGACGTCCAGGGTGGTGATGCTGCCGCCAACCTTGGCGCTGCCGTCACTCAACCCGAGCACGCTGTCCTTGATCGCCTGGAAACGGAAGGTGATCGGGTTCGGCGTGAACACCGACTCGTATTCCGCCGCGAAGCGCACCGGATCGGCATCGATATAGAGCGTGAACAACGCGCTCTCGCCCTGCCCCAGGCCGTTCGTCGGGCTACCGCTCTGGCACTTGTTGCCGACATGGATACAGGCATCGAAGGTGCCGCGCGGCTCGATCTTGTCGTCTTCGGAGAAGGTGAATGCTCCGAGATCGAAATCGACCACCGAGTCGCCCACTCCCGGCAGATTGAATGCGAGACCGGTAAGCTTCGAACCATCGGAGAACGTGCTCTTGTTCTCGACGCCGATCTCCAGCTTCACCACCGCTTCACCGGCGACGGTATCGTCGGAGAAGGTAAACACGGTCCGCGCGTCCAGCTTGTCGCTGCTGCAGATCGGAGAAGTCGCCGTGCAGAAGACGCTCTGATCCACGTCCCAGATGATGGCCGCCTGGGAGGGGGACGACGAAAGTCCAACAAATCCCGCAAGGACCGCCCCGGCGACCGCCACGAACTTCACATTCATTCCAAGAATTCTCATCGACTGACCTCTAACCGGCGCTCGTCGCCGGCGTTCGACACCAGCAACGCAATATCCGGGCCACACCGCACCGGCCTTGCACGGCTGTTATAAACCAAGGCCTTGAAGAAAGCCTTAAGAGGGCTGGATGAAATCGGCTGTAAAGAATATCGACGGACAGGCCACAGCGGAGATCGGCGGCAGAAAACACCAAAAATAAGAATGACTCTTAGAATCATATTTATCTCGGAGATTCGTGAATTGAAACAAGTAAATGGGTCCTCCGAGGGACAAGATCCCGTCGTCAGAGTGGCACGGGGCAAGTCAAACGACTCCTGTAAGGATTTCCGACAAGGATTTGACGACCATGCGAACCCGTCTCGTCGCAGAGGCGTTTCCGGCGTGAAACTCCAGCCGAAAGGGCAAGGCCATGGCCGACAATCGTCACCCGTCCCGAGGCGGGGACACCCGGCAGGGCGTCAATCGGCGCTGGGTTCTCACCTCCGGCGCATCCACCGCGGTTGCGGTTCCACTCGTCGCTATGGCCCGAACGGATGACGGACGATCCGCAGCGGCGCCTGGGGCGCTTGGCGCCGCTGCCGCGGGCAAGACGACGACCGCCCGATTGACCGTCAACGGCCGCACGCACGATGTGCCGGTCGATCCGCGGACGACACTTCTGGACGCCCTCCGCGAGACCATGGGGCTCACGGGTCCGAAGAAGGGCTGCGACCACGGCCAGTGCGGGGCCTGCACGGTCCATATCGGCGGCAGGCCGGTCCTCTCCTGTCTCACCCTGGCGCTCGCCGTCCGCGAGCCGGTGACGACCATCGAGGGTCTGGCGGCCGGGGACGGCTCGCTCCACCCGATGCAGCAGGCCTTCGTCGATCACGACGCGTTCCAGTGCGGCTACTGCACGCCCGGCCAGATCATGTCGGCCGTCGGCTGCGTCGAAAGCGGCCATGCCGGGGACGACGCCGCGGTCCGCGAATACATGAGCGGCAATCTCTGCCGTTGCGCCGCCTATCCCAACATCGTCGCCGCCATCCGGCAGGTCGACTTCGAAACCGGAAGGGGCTGACCATGCGGCCATTCGTCTACGCCCGCGCCGAAGCGCCCGAGGAAGCCTTCGCCGGCACGGAAGGCGGCCACCCCGCATTCCTCGCCGGCGGCACGACACTCCTGGACCTGATGAAGCTCGACGTGATGCGGCCCGACCGCGTGGTCGACATCAACGACCTCGCCCAGGAATACGGCGCGATCCGTATCGACGACCGCGGCCTCGAACTCGGTGCCCTGGTGCGGATGTCGGAAGCGGCCGAGCACCCCGACATCGTCGCGGGCTATCCGGTCATCGCCCAGTCATTGCAGCTCGCCGCCAGCACCCAGCTCCGCAACATGGCGACGCTCGGCGGCAACGTGCTGCAGCGGACCCGCTGCGCCTATTTCCGGGATACGAGCTGGGCGGCCTGCAACAAGCGGGTTCCCGGCAGCGGCTGCGCGGCCATGGACGGCGTCAACCGCAAGCATGCCGTGCTGGGCACGAGCAATGCCTGCATCGCCACCTATCCGGGCGATTTCGCCCAGGCGTTGATCGCCCTCGATGCCACCGTCGATGTCGCCGGCCCGGCGGGTCGGCGCGCCCTGCCCTTCGCTGAGCTTCATCGCGCTCCGGGCGACAGCCCCGAGGTCGAGACGGCGCTCGGCCCCCACGACCTGATCACCGGCTTCCGTGTTCCCGCCCTGCCCTGGGCGCGCCGGTCGCTCTACCTCAAGGTCCGCGACCGGGAGTCCTACGACTTCGCGCTGGCCTCGGCGGCGGTGGCGGTCGACGTCGAGGACGGCCTCGTCCGCGAAGCGCGGATCGCGCTGGGCGGCGTGGCGACGAAGCCCTGGCGCGCCCGTCAGGCGGAAGCGGCGCTGAAGGGCCGGACATTGGACGAGAACGCCGCCGAAACCGCCGCCTCCGCGGCCTTCGCCGACGCCGAGACGCGCGACGGCAATGCCTACAAACCGGAGCTCGGGCGCCGCACGCTGGTGCGCGCCCTCCTGCAAGCAGCGACGATGAGGGTCTGACATGGTGATGGCCAAAACCGACGCGACCGCCGGGATCGGTTCCGACGTCGCCCGCATCGACGGCCGGCTGAAGGTGACGGGGGAGGCCCGCTACGGCTCCGACTTCGCCGTCCCCAACCCCGCCTACGCGGTCTTCAAGACCAGCGCGATCGCCCGCGGCCGCATCGCCGCCATCGACGACGGCGCCGCGCGCAGCGTGCCGGGTGTCCTCGACATCCTGACCTACCGCGACGTCGGCGATGAGGTGGGCGAAGCGGGATTCTTCGCCAGCGGCGGCTATGCCGGGACGACGATCCGCCCGCTCGCCTCCGACCGCATCTGGCATGACGGGCAGATCGTCGCCGTGGTCCTCGCCGACAGCTTCGAGGCGGCGCGGGAAGCCGCGCATCGCCTCGTCGTCGACTACGCAGCCGAACCGCCGGCGGCAGGCTTCGACGGCCCCGGCGTCGAGGAGGAGGACGCGAAGAAGGACGATCCGGCCAAGGGCGACGCCGAACGGGCGCTGCGCGAGGCCGCGGTCATGGTGGAGGCGGACTATGCCACGCCCACCCAGCACCACAACCCGATCGAGCTGTTCACCACCACCTGCGCCTGGACCGGCGACAGGCTGACGATCTGGGAACCGAGCCAGAACGTCTACGGGATCAGGAATGGGGTGGCGAAGCAGCTCTCCCTCGATCCCGAGCAGGTCCGGGTCGTCTCGCCCTATGTCGGCGGCGCCTTCGGCTCGCGCGGGTCCTTGACCCAGCGCACGGCTCTGATCGCCCTGGCCGCAAAGCGTCTCAACCGCCCGGTCAAGCTGATGGCGACCCGTGACCAGGGCTACACCATCGCCACCTATCGCGCCGAGACCCGCCACCGGGTTCGGCTCGGGGCCGATGCACAAGGCAGGCTCCAGGCGCTCAGCCACGAGGGATGGGAGGTCACGAGCCGCCCCGATTCCTACAAGGTCGCCGGCACCAGCGCGACGACGCGGGTCTATGCCTGCTCGAACATCGCCTCGGAAGTAACCATCCTTCATGCCGACCGCAACACGCCGGGTTTCATGCGCTCACCGCCCGAGGTTCCGTACGTGTTCGCGCTCGAAAGCGCCATGGACGAACTGGCCGTGAAGCTCGGCATGGACCCGATCGAGCTTCGGCGGATCAACGATACCGACGTCGAGCCCGTCGGCGGCAAGCCCTTCACCACCCGTTCGCTGATGAAGTGCTTCGACGCCGGGGCGAAGGCGTTCGGGTGGTCCGAGCGCGATCCCACGCCGGGATCGATGCGCGACGGCGACTGGCTGGTCGGCTGGGGCTGCGCGACCACCCTCTACCCGACCCACATCGCCCCGGCGACCGCACGCGTCACCTTGACCCCGGCCGGGAAGGCCATCGTCAGGACCGCGGCGCACGACATCGGCACCGGCGCCTATACCGCCATCGCCCTGACCGCAGCCGACCGCCTCGGCCTGCCCCTGGACCGGATCGCCGTCGAGATCGGCGACACCAATTTCCCGCCAGCGCCGGTCGCGGGGGGATCGAACACGACGGCGAGCGTCTGCAACGTGGTCGCCAAGGCTTGCGAGCAGGTCCGCGGCCAGTTGGCCTCGGCGGTCACGGCGGCCGGCGACGGCCCGTTCGCGGGAAGCGATCCGAACGCCCTGATCCTCGCCGAAGGCGAACTCCGCGGCCCCGGCAACGCGTCGGAGGCTATCGGTGACGCGATGGCCCGGGCTTCGAGCGGTGCGATCGAGGCCTATGCCGAGAACGTGCCCGACGGGCTGCAGCAGAAGGCGCTGGGCCAGCTCTACCAGGGCCTCCCAGCCCTGACGGGCGGCGCGCAGATGGAGGATCGCGCGCAGTTCGCATTCGGCGCCGAGTTCATCGAAGTGCGCGTGAACGCCCGCACGCGGGAGATCCGCTGCCCCCGCGCCCTCGGGGTCTTTGCGGCCGGGCAGATCGTCAGCCGGCGGACAGCCGAAAGCCAGCTGATAGGCGGGCTGATCTGGGGGATGTCCTCGGCCCTCCACGAGGTGACGGAGATCGACCGCGGGGCAGCCCGCTACTACAACGACGATCTCGCCGAGTATCTCATCCCCGTGAACGCGGACATCGGCAAGGTCGAGGTCATGATCCTTCCCGAGGATGACGAGCAGGTGAATGCGCTCGGCATCAAGGGCCTGGGCGAACTCGGCAACGTCGGGACCAACGCCGCCATCGCCAATGCCGTTTATCACGCGACGGGCGTCCGCATTCGGAGCCTGCCGATCCGGATCGAGAAGCTTCTCGGCGACCGCTCGGCCTGACCCGTACCGAACCGGAAGCGACAACCCCGCACTGCAGCGGGCGCTGCCCGTACCGAGTCCCCGAAGGGCTTGTCGCCGACGGTACGGGTCCTATTTCAGCCAGTACCGGCCTCTGCCGCACTGCAAAAAATCTGTGACGCCCCCTTGACCTTAGTTTGTAATAACTCCAATTTGCGTTCTGTCAGATAGCAACCCTCCCTAACGCAACGTCAGACGAAAGGTGAACCAATGCGACAAGTCGGCGATCGGGTCCCCGACGTAACCTTCCATACCCGCAAGGACGGCAACTGGGTCGATGTGACCAGCAAGGACATCTTCGACGGCAAGACGGTCGTCGTGTTCGCCCTCCCGGGCGCCTTCACGCCGACCTGCTCCTCGACCCATCTGCCGGGCTACATGGCCCATGCCGACGAGCTTGCGGCCGAAGGCGTCGACGACATTTATTGCCTGTCGGTGAACGACAGCTTCGTGATGAACGCCTGGGCCAAGGACCAGGGCGTCGACGACGAGGTCAAGGTGATCCCCGACGGCAGCGGCCATTTCACGCGTGAGATGGGCATGCTCGTCGACAAGGACGAGCTCGGCTTCGGCTACCGTTCGTGGCGCTATTCGATGCTGGTTCGCGACGGCAAGATCGAGAAGATGTTCGTCGAAGACCGGAACGAGCCGGGCGACCCGTTCAAGGTCAGCGACGCCAAGACGATGCTCGACTACCTGCGCGGCGAGGGCAAGGCCGCGGCGGCGGCCGAGTAACGCCCGATACATGGTCCGGCGGCACATCCGATGCCGCCGGACGCTCTACCTTTCAACCGCGTTGCAGGAGACTTCTTCCGTGCCGAGCGTCGAAATCTACACGACCCCTTACTGTCCCTTCTGCATTCGCGCCAAGAAGATCCTCAAGAAGCACGGCCTGGATTTCGTCGAAATCGACGTCCAGGCGCCGGATCGCCGCGAGGCGATGACCGAACGGGCCGGCGGTCGCACCTCGGTTCCGCAGATATTCTTCGACGGCACACATGTTGGCGGCTGCGACGACCTGCAGGCATTGGAGCGCGAAGGAAAGCTGGATGGCCAGTCCACCGCCCAAACCACCGGCGAGACCGGGCAGTCGATCCTTCAACTCTGATCGAAGAGGCGATTCGCCGCTTCAGGGCCGAACTTTTCCGCTGAGGGGGCGGACTACCGGTCGGCGTTGCTGCGCGCACGCGGTGTGGCGATAATCCGCCCGTGCCCGGGCATCCATCTTCCTCCCCCAATCCCTTCGACTGGATTTCAGACGGCGCCGCCGCGCCGGAAGACATCGCTCTGCACACACCCGCAGGCAACTGGAGCTATGGTCGCCTCGCCGGCCGAGCCCAGCGCCTGGCGGCCGGCCTCGCAGGCGGGCTGGGCATCCGACCCGGCGATCGCGTGGCCTGTCTCGATCACAACACGCCGGACTTCCTGGCCACCCTTTTCGCCTGCGCCCGCCTGGGCGCGGTGATGGTGCCATTGAACTGGCGCCTCGCCCTGCCCGAGCACGACTACATCCTGGAGAACGCTGGCGCCTCGGCGCTGATTGCCGGCAGCGCCTTTGCCTCCCAGGCCGATGCCCTGCGGGGCTTACGTCCGGACCTGCCGGTTCTGTCGCCTGAGATTCTGGCGGAACGGGGAGAGGATGAAGCCATCCCCCCGGCCCATACCGCCGACGAAGCGACACCCATTCTGATCGTCTATACCTCCGGCACCACCGGACGGCCGAAAGGAGCGATGCTGAGCCACGGCGCGCTGCTGTGGAATGCCCGCAACAGCCTTGCTCTTCACGACCTCACCGCCGCCGACCACGTCCTGACGACGGCGCCGCTGTTCCATGTCGGCGGTCTCAACATCCAGACCTTGCCGGCTCTTCATGTCGGGGCGCGGGTGACGCTCCACCCGCGCTTTGATCCCGCCGCGACGCTGCACGCCATCGCGACCGAGCGCCCGACCCAGACAGTCCTGGTCCCCGTTCAGATGAAGGCCATGATCGATTCCCCGGTCTGGGCCGACACCGACCTGTCCAGCCTCCGCATGGTGGTGACCGGTTCTTCGATGGTGCCCCTGCCACTGATCGAGGCGTTCCATGCCCGTGGGGTTCCGGTGGTGCAGGTCTACGGCGCCACCGAGACGGCGCCGATCGCGGTCTGCCTGTCGCATGCGGACGCGGTTCGCAAGATCGGCTCGACAGGCACGCCCGCCGCCCACTGCGAGGCGCGTATCGTCGACGCCGCCGGCAACCCGCTGGAACCCGGCATGCATGGCGAGATCGTCGTCCGCGGCCCCAACGTCATGAGCGGCTATTGGCGGAACGACACAGCGACGACCGAGGCGCTGAAGGACGGCTGGTTCCACACCGGCGATATCGGCCATGTCGACCATGAGGGCTATTTCTACGTCAACGACCGCAAGAAGGACCTGATCGTTTCCGGCGGGGAAAACGTCTACCCGGCCGAGATCGAGCTGATCCTCGCCGAATGCCCGTCGGTCGCCGAGGCTGCGGTGGTGGGCCGAGCCCATCCTCACTGGGGCGAGGTCCCGATCGCCGTGGTGGTGCCCAACGGCGGCGGCGACCTGGACGCGGAGACCGTGCTCGCCCTGTTCGAGGACCGGCTCGCCCGTTACAAGCATCCGGCCGAGGTCGTGTTCATCGACGCCTTGCCGCGAAATGCCATGGGGAAAGTGCAGAAGCACGTCCTGCGCGATATGATCGCCGCCCGCAGCTGAGGCTGCGAAAACCGAAGTGACGGGCGCGCCGCAGCCGGCGCATCCGAGGCAGGGGGAAGATCGTTGCGCTTGTCGTTCATTCCGCGATTGGCCGCCGTCGCCGCGGCCCTGATGGCAATGGCCGGGACGGCCGGCGCGGCCGACACGATGCTGCGCCTCTCGTCCTGGGTACCGCCCACCCACCTGATCGTCACCGACATCGTTCGCCCCTGGGCCAAGGCCGTGTCCGAGGCGACCGAAGGCCGGGTCGAGGTGCAGATCCTCGAATCGCCCCTGGGTTCGCCGCCGGCCCATTTCGACATCGCCCGCGACGGGCTTGCCGACATCACCTATGGCGTTCACGGCTATTCCCCCGGCCGCTTCGTCCTTACCGAGGCGGTGGAGCTTCCGTTCCTCGCCGACAGCGCCGAGGTCCTGTCCGTGGCCTGGTGGCGCGTCTATCAGCGCATGCTTGCCGAGAAGGGCGAGCATCGTGGCGTCAAGCTGTTGTCGTTATGGACGCACGGGCCGGGACATATCTTCAACAGCGTCCGGCCCGTGACCCGGCTCGCCGATCTCGACGGCCTCAAATTCCGGATCGGCGGCGGGGTGGTCAGCCGCATCGCCCCCGCCCTGGGTACGGTACCGCTCGCAGCGCCCTCCACGAAGGCCTATGAGCTGCTGTCGAACGGCGTCGCCGACGGGATATTCTTTCCGTACGAATCGGTCGCCTTCTTCAATCTGATCCGCCTCGTTCCCTACGGCACGGCCGTACCCGGCGGGCTCTATTCGTCGAGCTTCTTCCTGGTGATGAACCAGCGGAGCTGGAATCGGCTGAGCGAGGCCGACCAGCAGGCGATCATGCGGGTTTCGGGCGAAACCCTGGCACGGCAGGCCGGCATCGCCTGGGATACCGCCGACCGCCGGGGGCTGGAGGCGATGCGGGAGGCCGGGAACGAGATCATCACGATGTCGCCGGAATTCCTGGCTGCCACCAAGGAACGGCTGGCTTTCATCGAGAGCGACTGGACCGCCGTCGCCGACCGCGAAGGTGTCGACGGCAAGGCGGTGATGAGCGCGTTGCGGGACGAGATCGCGGCGCTGTCGACGCATTGACACCGGCATCGGCCGCACCTGCCCGGGTCGTCGCCGCCATCGATCGCACCGTCGCCGGGCTGGCGGCGGCAGCCCTTCTGGCGATGATGGTGCTGACGGTGATCGATGTCGTCGGCCGCTACGGGTTCGACAGTCCGGTGCCGGGGGCGTTCGAACTTACCGAGCTTCTGATGGCGGTGCTGATCTTCGGCGCCCTGCCGATCGTCTCCGCCCAGGGCCGCCATATCGCCATAACCCTGATCGAGGATCGCCTGCCGGCACGAGTGCGAATCGGCCTTGGCCGCATCGTCGATGCGATCGCGACCCTCGTGCTCGCCTTGATGGCGTGGCGTCTGGCGGTTCTCGCTGGCGATTTCCAGGCCTATGGCGAGGTCACCAGCTATCTCCGCATCGGCCTCGCCCCCTTCGCCTGGTTCGCGGCGCTGGGGTGCCTGCTGGCCGCAATCTCCGCGGCGGTCGGCGCGACCGGCCGCGACCGCTGATCCCGATCGTCGAAGGTCGCCCGTGGAAGCCGCACTGATCGGATTCGCCTGCCTGCTGGTGCTGATCCTGCTCAGGGTGCCGATCGCCTTCGCCATGGCCATAGTGGGCGTTGCCGGCTTCTCGATCCTGGTCGGGTGGCGCCCGGCCTTCGCCATGGTCGGGCGGGTGGTCTTCGACAACGCCCTCTCCTACGGGCTGTCGGTGGTGCCGCTGTTCATCCTGATGGGGAACTTCGTCACCCGCGCAGGGCTTTCGGACCGCCTCTACGCCGCCGCCCATAGTTGGCTCGGCCACCGGCGCGGCGGCCTTGCCATGGCGACGGTTGTCGCCTGCGGCGGCTTCAGCGCCGTCTGCGGGTCGAGCCTCGCCACCGCCGCGACCATGGCCCGCGTCGCCATGCCCTCGATGCGCCGCTACGGCTATGCCGATTCGCTCGCCGCCGGGTCGATCGCCGCCGGCGGCACGCTCGGTATCCTGATTCCACCGAGCGTCATCCTGATCCTCTACGGGGTCATGACGTCCCAGGACATCGGCATGCTGTTCGCCGCCGGTCTGGTCCCCGGTCTCCTGGGAATCCTGCTCTACCTTGCGGCAGTGCGCCTGGCGACCGCCCGGAACCCCGATCTCGGACCGCGTGCCGAACGTGCGACGGGTCGGGAGCGCCTCAAGGCGCTCGGGCGGGTCTGGGGTGTCCTTCTCCTGTTCGTCGTGGTGATGGGGGGCATCTACGGCGGGGTCTTCACCCCCACCGAAGCGGCCGGAATCGGCGCCGCCGGCGCGCTGGTCTTCGCCCGCCTGCAGGGCGGGCTCAGTTTCTCCGACCTCGTCGAGGTGCTGACCGAGACCGCGGTCACCACGGCGACGGTGTTCGCGGTGCTGTTCGGCGCGCTTCTGTTCTCGAACTTCATCAACGTCGCCGGGCTGCCGTCGGCGCTGGCGAGCTGGGCGGGCGGCCTCGACCTGCCGCCGGCAGCGATCGTCGCCTGCATGCTCGCCGTCTATCTGGTCCTGGGCTGCGTGCTCGAAAGCCTGTCTATGGTCCTGCTGACCGTGCCGGTCTTCTATCCGCTGGTCCAGCAGCTCGGCCTCGATCTCGTCTGGTTCGGTGTCCTGGTGGTCGTGGTCACCGAGATCAGCCTGATCACCCCACCGGTCGGGCTCAACGTCTACGTTCTCCGCAGCGTGCTGCCCGACGTCCGCGCCGAGACGATCTTCCGCGGCATCCTGCCCTTCATCCTCGCCGACGTGGTCCGGCTCGCCCTCATCGCAGGGGTGCCGGCGATAACATTGCTGCTACCGTCAGTCCTGCGTTGATCGCGCCTCGCAATTCGGCGCAGCATCGCCAATTATCGCGGGAAATACGTCAGCCTGTCGGAGACCATATTGGCGACCACCTGCGACTTCCTGATCATCGGCGGCGGCATCGCCGGCGCCTCGGCCGCCTATGAACTGGCGCGCCTCGGCTCTGTCATCCTCCTGGAGCGGGAGAGCCAGCCCGGCTACCACACGACCGGCCGGTCGGCGGCGTTCTTTACCGAGAACTACGGCAACCGCGCAATCCGCGGCCTGACCATCGCCAGCCGGTCGTTCCTCACCGATCCGCCGGACGGCTTCACCGAGCATCCGCTGATGCTTCCTGGCGGCATCGTCTTCATCGCCCGGGCCGATCAGGCCGAAAGCTACCGTGAGGCGGTGGAGGAAGCGCGTTTGCTCACCGAGATCGAGGAGGTGGGGCCCGAGGAGACGGTGCGTCTGGTGCCCGTCCTCAGACCCGACTACGCGGCCCACGCCTTCTTCGAACCCGAGGCGATGTACATGGACGTCGCCCTGATCCACCGGGGCTTCCTGCGTGGACTGACCGTGCGCGGCGGTCGTCTGGTCACCGACTCGGAAGTGACCGCCATCGCCCGCGAGGGAAGCGGCTGGCGGGTCGAAGCCGGGGGCGAGACCTATGCGGCTTCGACGATCGTCAATGCCGCGGGCGCCTGGGCCGACGTCGTCGCCGGGCTTGCCGGCGTACCGCCCATCGGCCTGATGCCGAAACGCCGGACGGTCATCATCTATCCGGGGCCCGACGGGAAACCGGTGCCGCACGGGCCCATGGTGATCGACGTCGACGAGCAATTCTACTTCAAGCCCGAAGCGGGCAAGTTCCTCGCTTCGCCGGCGGACGAAACCCCGTCGCCGCCCTGTGATGCCCAGCCGGAGGAGCTGGATATCGCCACTGTGGTCGACCGGGTGGAGCGGGCCGTCACGTTCCGGATCGGCCGCATCGAGCACAGCTGGGCCGGCCTCCGGAGCTTCGTCGCCGATCGCTCGCCGGTAATGGGCCCCGATCCGGCAGCGCCGGGCTTCTTCTGGCTGGCGGGCCAAGGCGGCTACGGGATCATGACCTCTCCGGCCATGGGGCGCGCCGTCGCCTCCCTGGCGGGTGCCGAGGATTGGCCGGCCGACCTTACCGCGCTCGATGTCACCGCCGAGACGCTGGCGCCGCGGCGGCCCGGACTGACGTGAGAAACGGACTAGATCAAGATCGTCTCAGGTCGAATGGTGGGAGAGATTACTCCGGCCGCCGGTCCGGCGGGAGGTAGACCCGCTCCGGCTGGCCGCCATCGAGATTGTAGAGGCCACGGCCGACGATCTGGCCGTTGTCGAACGTACCTTGATACGTATCGCCGTTGGCGAAGACGAACTCGCCCTTGCCGTTGCGGCGACCGTTGAGAAAGCCACCCTCGTAGCGGTCGCCATTGGCGTATTCGTAGACGCCGACGCCGGTCATGCGGCCGTTCTGGAACTCGCCCTCGTAGCGGTCGCTCGATTCGAAGACGAACACGCCCTCGCCGTTACGAAGCCCGTTCGCGAAATCTCCTTCATAGACGTCGCCATTGGCGTAGTAGTAGGTCCCCTCGCCATGGCGAACGCCGTCGACGAGTTGACCGATGTAACGGTCGCCGTTGGCGTATTCGAAGGTGCCTCGCCCCGTCAGCCGGCCGTTCTCGACTTCGCCCGTGTAGCGATCGCCGTTGGGATAGGTGATCACCGCGGCGCCGGTCAGGGCACCATGGTCGAAATCGCCCTCGTAGCGAAGGCCGGCTGCGGTGGCCAGCACGCCCTTGCCGTGTTCTTTGTCGTTGACGAAGGTGCCTTCGTAGCGGTCGCCGTTGGCATAGGTCAGCACCCCGCGGCCGTTCATGTGGTCGTTGGCGAATTCGCCTTCGTACACCGCCCCGTCCGGGAACATCAGGCGACCGATGCCCGAGCGCTGTCCATCCCGGAACTCGCCTTCGTAGAGCGCCGCCCCTTTCGGCGGAACGTCATCAGCCGCCGCTGACGCGATGGTCATGCCGATCGCCCAAGCCGCAATCACGATCGACCGGATCATGTCTACCGTCTCCCAACTCAACGCCCCCGGCACCGTCTCTCGCGGGGCCGGGGCTGCCTTCCCGATCACGGGAACAGATGCCCCCGTGAATCCTATTACAATACCAGGAAAGGCACGTTAAGTGCCGAGACCAGCGGCAGGCCCCGCCCCCCGCGCGTCAGGGATAGGCGCACTGCCGTTCGGTTACCACCACGAAACCGGGCGAATTGCCCTCGGCGATCGAGAACCGGTGAACGGTGTCGCCCATGACGAGCGACTGGTGCAGCGGCAGGACGCCTTCGATGACCGTTTCCTTTCCACCGATGGCGGTGATCACGATCCGCACCGGCTGGGTCGGATCGAAGCGGGCTTCAGGCGCCCCGGCGGCCGTGCGTGCCGACGTACCGGTGCCGGAGACGGTGATCTGGCCGTCGTTGAAACCGATCGCGCCATTCGCCCCGGTGGTGAGCTGCGTCTGCACGATGAAGCGCTTGTTCACCGGTTCGGGACGGCAGTTCTCGGTGTTTTCCGCCACGGACACCACGAAGGCGAGCCGTTCCGGACCGACGCCAGCGGCCAAGCGCTCGCGCACCGCCTGCATGATCTCTTTCTCGGGTCCCTGCGGGACTTCCTCCTCGTACTGGCGCTGGAACGCCGTCGCCCGATCCTCCGCCGCGACGCGCGCCGTCACCGCCTGCTCCGCCTCGATGCGAAGCCGCTCGTTCTCTTCGTCCAGCCCTTCGATCCGGGCCTGGAGCTGTTCGATCTCCTTTTGCGCCTTCGCCCAGCCGAGCTGGTACGAGTAGTACACAAGCACGCCGATGATGCCGAGATAGAACAGGGCCTTGAAGATGCTCGACCAGACACGGCGCTTGCGACGCCGGTCCCTGAGGCCGAGTTCCTGGTAGAGGCTCACCGCTTAGACCTGCCCTTGGGATGCTGATATGGCGCTGCCCGTTCCGGGCGACCGAGATCGCCGCCCATTCGGAGTTCGCCCCGTTTTTTGCGCAAGTCTATCCACGATCCGTGACATTTCAACAGGATACATCGCCCTCTCTGCAGGAGGGCGAAATGGCGGTACTGGGCGGCGCACTATCCGCGCCGCTGGTCGCTTCCCACCGCCGCGACGGTCCGGGCGAGCAGCTTGATCTCGCTCCTGAGCTCCTGGACGACCTGATTGCGCCCTTCGACGGTCTCTTCCAACAGCCGGCCGAGATAGACGTCTAGATTGCGGATATGGGCCCGAGTCGCCTCGTCCATGCCGCCGCCGGCATCGCGTTCCATGGCGTCGGACAGGCGGTTGAGGATGGGCTTCATGTCCATCTGCGCCTCGGCGAGCTTGACCATAAGGTTCTGCTCGGCGCGCATCTGGTCGGTCAAGGTCGCCAGCCGCTCGGTCAGCTGGAGCATGTTGGCGGCGCTCTGACGGCGCTCGTCCTCGCCGCGTGAGAGCGTGCGCTGAAGCTGTTCCAGGCTGTCGGCCGTCTGCTCCAGGAGCGCCTGCACGTATGCGGGAACCGACTGATCGCCTTCGCCGAGGCCGCCGCCGCTCGACAGCCGGGTCATGCTGGACAACCAGTCTTCCAGGCTGTTGAAGAAACTGTTCTGCGCCTGACTCGCCTGAAGGTCGAGGAAGCCCAGGACCAGCGAACCGCCGAGGCCGAACAGCGACGAGCTGAACGCCGTGCCCATGCCGCTCAACGGCGCCTGCAATCCTTCCTTGAGGCCCGAGAAGACGCTCATCATGTCGCCTTCGCCGACCGACATGCTGCTGATCACCGCCCCCACCGAGCTGATGGTCTGCAGCAGTCCCCAGAAGGTGCCGAGCAGGCCGAGGAAGATCAGCAGCCCCACCATGTAGCGCGAAATATCGCGCGACTCGTCGAGGCGGTTGCTGATGCCGTCGAGCAACGACCGCATCGCCATCGCCGACAGCATCAGCCGGTTGCCCTTCCGCTCGCGGAACATCGTCGCCATCGGCTGCAGAAGCCGCGGCTGGATCGACATCGGCACCTGGCCGGGCTGCTGTTCCCGACGCACGCTCTCGATCCAGCGCTGGTCGGGCCGGAGCATCAGGACCTGGCGGAAATTGTAGAGAATGCCCAGAACCAGGACGCCGAGGATCAGACCGTTCAGCGCCGCGTTGGCCATGAAGGCATTGAGCAACGGCTGATGGAGGACGCCAGCCACGATAACGGCGACCACCAGGAAGATGACCATGCGGGTCAGGAAACGTCTGGGACGCGATGGCATGATGCGCTGTAACTCTCCGGAACTGGGGCTCTGCGACCGCCCGCTAGCGCATCATCACGACATCGACCCTGTCCGCCGGCCCCTCTTCGGCATTGGCCCCGAGAGCGCGAACATCGATCCGTGTCGCCTTGATACCCTGCTCGATTAAATATTCACGCACCTTCAGGGCGCGGAACAGCGACAGGCGCCGCGCGGCACTGGCGGTAGCGGCGTCGCCTTCGGCATAGGCCATGAGCTGCGCCCGCGCGCTGTCGTCACTCTTCAACTGGGCGACCACCGAGGCGAGAGCCGAGGTCGCATCACCGGGCAGGGATTGGTCCCCGCTGGCGAAGGTCAAACGGACCGTGCTGTCCCCCGACACCGGTGCCGGCTGCGGCGCCGCGGGTGCACGGGGAGCGACCGCGGCCATCTGGGTCTCGGCGGGCGGTGCGGCAGCCGGCGCAACCTGACGGGGCGTCGGCGGTGGCGCCATCGCGGGCGCGGGTTCGGCATCCTCGACGCGCGGTCGTTCGGGCATCGCAGTAGCAGCCGGCGGCGGCGCGGCAGCGGCCCGCGCTTCCGCCTGTTCACGGAGGACCGAGGACGATACCGCATCGCCATCGCGCATGGCCGCGGTCTCGCGCGGCATCGACGGCGAAGCGGGACGTTCGGCCACGGCGCCGGCCCGTCGCTCGGCGAGCTGCTCCGGCGTCACGGCCATCGGCGTACCGCCTGGCACGGGGTAGACGTCTCCCGGCGCGGGTGCCGCGGCAGTCTGGGTCTGGGTCCGGGGCTGGGCACGCATCGCCGGCGGCTGCGGAACCGCCGGCGGCGTGACAGGCGCCGGCGCCTCGGTCCTTGGCGGTGAAGGCAGATTGACGACACGGGATTGCGCCGCGTTCGGCGGTGTCGGCGTCGGCGTCGGCGTCGGCGAAGGCAGGTTGATCACGCGGGACTGGGTCGCGCTCTGCGGCGGGGCGCCGTTGAAGAGGGGTGGGCGCTGCGGTCCCGACGTCGCGCCGGGCAGGCTCACGATCCGCGATCGCACATCGCCTGAACCGGGACGATAGAGCGGCGGGACCGTAGACGGGTCAAAACGGGTTTCGTCGCCATAGGCGCCGTTCGGGATGCCCAGGGCCTCCATATTGACTTCGACGCTGGGCCTGTCGCCGCCGCCGCCGATCACGACGGTCTGGGCCTCCGCGGCCTGCGGAGCGACCACCATCGAAGCGAACGGGACGAGCAGGGAGATCGTGGCCACACGGACCCGTCCGTCTCTCTTTGCCCCTAAACGACGCATATCATTCCCATTCGGTCGCAGGACCCCGCAGCGCCGACGATCCGGGCAAGGTATATCTTAGCCTACACGGCACGAACAACCGCTTTGCGGCGTGCGCCGTCCGGGAAAGCGTCTGCGATCGTGTGTTTCGACCCTGCGTCAGGCCGCGGCATCGGCGAGTTTGGCCGCATCGCGCAGCGCGCGCCCGAAAGAAACCTGCAACTGATTGTTGCTGGCGATGACGCTTCCCGTCGCCATGGCGTCCGTGTTGCCATCGAAATCGAGGACCGCGCCGCCCGCTTCGCGGACGATCACCATGCCGGCGGCGATATCCCAGGGGGCGAGGCCGAATTCCCAGAAACCGTCGAGTCGGCCGGCCGCGACATAAGCGAGATCCAGCGACGCGGCGCCGAACCGACGGAGCCCGACCACCTGCCCGATGATCGATTCCTGGATCTTCAGATGCCAGCCGGCGCGCACGAGCTGCGCCGGCGGAACCCCGGTCGCCACCACCGCCGCCCCAAGGTCGCGCCGCGCCGACACCCGCAGGCGCCGGTCGTTGAGAAAAGCACCCTGCCCCTTCTCGGCGACGAACATCTCGTCCTTGATCGGATCGTAGACCACCCCCGCGATCACCTCGCCGCGCCGTTCGAGCCCGACCGAAATCGCGAAATGGGGAATGCCGTGGAGGAAGTTGGTGGTGCCATCCAGCGGATCGATGATCCAGCGATTGTCCCGATCATCGCCGACGACCTCGCCCGACTCCTCCAGCAGGAAGCTGTAGGACGGCCGGGCCTTGCTCAATTCGCGCTGAAGGGTCTGCTGGGCGCGGAGATCGGCGGCGCTGACGAAGTCCTTGGGCCCCTTGGTCGAGACCTGGAGGTTCTCCACCTCGCCGAAATCGCGCACCAGGTTCCGCGACGCCTTCAGCACGGCGGCGGTCATGACGTTCAGAAGCGCGGAGCGCGTCGACATTCAACCTTCCAAAAAGTAACGGCGGACGGCGCGGCGCGCCGGTCCTCGATATATCAGTCTTTGGCGCGCTCGACGTAGCTGCCGTCGGCGGTGCTGACCACGATGCGGGTTCCGCTGTCGATATGGGGCGGCACCGTCGTCCTGACACCGTTATCGAGCATCGCCGGCTTATAGGAGGACGCGGCCGTCTGCCCCTTCACCACCGGCTCGGTATCCGCGACGGTGACGACGACGGATTCGGGAAGCTCGATCCCTAGAGCCTCGCCCTCATGGCTCTCGACGGTCACCGTCATCCCTTCCTGGAGGAACGGCGCGCTGTCGCCGACGAGATCCTTGGCCACCTGGATCTGCTCGTAGCTCTCGGCGTCCATCAGTGTGAGAAGTTCGCCTTCTTCGTACAGGAACTGATAGTCCTGCTGGTCGAGGCGGACGCGTTCGACGTCTTCCTGGGCCCGGAAGCGTTCGTTCAGCTTCGTTCCGTCGCGCAGATTCTTGAGCTCGACCTGAAGATAGGCGCCGCCCTTGCCCGGCTGCGTGTGCTGGGTGCGCACCGCCCGCCACAGGCCACCCTTGTGTTCGATGATGTTGCCAGGCCGGATGGCATTGCCATTGATCTTCATTCCTCGTCCTCGGATCGAGAATATTGCACCCGCGAAAGCGGCGCGGAAGCTAGCAGGTTACCCCCGACTCCGCAACGCGCCGCGGCTGTTCAGTTCGCCGCAGCCCGCTCCGTCTCCGAAGTCCCGTTCAGAAAATCGACGGTCAGATTGGCGAGCGCCCGTACGCCGAGAACCAAAGCGGACTCGTCGACCACGAACAACGGCGAATGATTGGGCGCGGCTTCGCTCGCCGGCATGTCGGGCGCGCGGGTACCGAGGAAGAAGAACAGGCCCGGCACCTCCTGGGCGAAATAGGAGAAATCATCATAGCCCATGACCGTGGCGGTGGGCTGCACGTTCTCCTTGCCGGCGACCCGCTGCAGCGTGGGCAGCATCTTCTCCGTCAGGCCCGGGTCGTTGACGGTGACGGGGATCGGCTGGCTGAAGGTGACCTCGGCCGTCGCACCGGCGCTTTCGGCGATCTTCTGGGCTGTACGGACAATGCGCTCATGGACCTCCGCTCGGACCGCCTCGTTCTGCGTGCGGACGGTGCCGATCAGCTCGACATCGTCAGGGATGATGTTGAAGCGCACGCCGCCCTGAACCATGCCGACGCTGATCACATGCGGCTCACGGACGTCGATCTGGCGGGAGTGAATGGTTTGGAGCCCCATGATGATCTGCGCAGCGACGACGACGGGATCGATCCCACGCCAGGGCGAAGCGCCGTGGGTCTGCTTGCCGACGACATGGATGCGCATCCGGTCGGAACTCGACAGCAGCGGACCCGAGGCATAGCCGATGGTCTTGTAGTCGCGCGGCCCGACATGCAGACCGAAGATCGCGTCCGGCCGCGGATCGGCGAGCGCTCCCTCGGCGACCATCATCCGCGCGCCGCCGTCCTCGTCCTCCGGCGGCCCTTCCTCGGCCGGCTGGAAGATGAACTTGACGGTGCCCGCGAGGTCGTCCCGCATGCCGGCCAGGATTTCCGCCACCCCCATCAGGATGGCGACATGGGTGTCATGCCCGCAGGCATGCATCACGCCGGTTTCCTTGCCGTTGTAGACCGCTGTTTCCTTGGATGCGAAGGGAAGCCCGGTCTGCTCGGTCACCGGCAGCGCGTCCATGTCGGCGCGCAGCGCGACGACCTTGCCGGGCTTGCCGCCCTTGAGCACGCCGACCACGCCGGTATGCGCGACCTTTTCCCGCACCTCGATCCCGAGCGCGCGAAGATGATCGGCGACCATGCCGGACGTCCGGAACTCGCGATTGCCGAGCTCGGGATGCTGGTGGATGTCGCGGCGCCAGGCGATGACCTGATCCTCGATCCCTGCCGCCGCCTGATCGATGGCGGAATATGGAGCGGCGTCGTCGGCACGGGCGGCCGAAGCGGCGACGAGCAGGAGAGCGGCAGTGAGCGGTATCCGGAACATGATGGCGGTCCTCGCTGACACGGGCGGTTTCAGGATCATAGGCCGCGCCATCCGCAGATGGGAACCGACCTGATCGACAGGCGGCCGCTAGTCGGTGTCGCCCCGTGCGGCGTGGATGGCCGCGTCGAACGCCCGAACGGCCGCAGCAGGGCCTTCGGGATAACCCCAGACGCCGGCAATGACGGCGAGGAAGTCGGCGCCGGCACGAACCAGCGATCCGCAGTTCCCGACGGTGATACCGCCGATCGCCACACAAGGCACGACGGTGAACCGGCTCCAGAACTCGAGCAGATCCAGAGGCGCGCGGGCCCGCGGATTCTTGGAGGTGGTGTCGAAGAAGGCGCCGAAGGCGACATAGTCGGCCCCGTCGTCGGCGACGTCCATGGCGACCTGGACCGAATCGTAGCAGCTCACCCCGACGACGGCATCGTCCCCGACGGCGGCACGGGCCTCGGCATAGGAGCCATCATCGATGCCGATATGGACACCGTCCGCTCCCACCGCAGCGGCGAGGTCGGGACGATCATTGACGATGAAGGCGACGTTCCGCGCATGGCAGACGGGCATCAGCAGCTCGGCCGCGCGCTTGATCGCGTCGTCGTCGGTATCCTTGAGACGAAGCTGGAGGCTGGCGACGTCACCTGCGTCGAGCGCGGCGGACAGTTGATCCGAAAACGCCGCCGGCTCGAAGGCCGGCGGCGTGATCAAATAGAGGCGGCAGCCCGGATCGGTCACGCCTCGTGCTGGTAAATGCGGATGATCATGTCGAGCATCGCCAGCGCCTCTTCGCGCGGCCGCTGGAAGGTGTTGCGGCCGATGATCGAGCCGTTGGCGCCACCGTCCCGGATCTCCCGGATCTCGTTGTAGAGCCCGTCGAGGCCCTTCGAGGCACCACCGGAGAAGACGACGATCCGCCGGCCGTTGAAGCAGGACTGCACCACATGGCGAATACGGGCGGTCAGCGTCGACACGTCGATGTCGTACTTCTGATAGACCTTCCGGGCTTCGTCCTGCTCGATCAGGTCGGTCGGCGGCTTCACCTTGATGATGTGCGCACCGAGCAGTGCCGCCATATGGGCCGCATACGCGACGATATCGATCGCGGTCTCGCCGTCCTTCGAGACGTTGCCGCCGCGCGGATAGGACCAGATCACCACCGCGAGGCCGTTGGCCTTGGCCTCCTCGGCCATCGCGCGGATGTCCTCCATCATGTCGTAGGCCTTGTCGGAGCCCGGATAGATGGTGAAGCCGATCGCCGAGCATCCCAGACGCAGCGCATCTTTGACCGAGCCGGTGATCGCCTGATCGGCCGCTTCCTTCTCGCGCGACAGGGAATTGGCGCTGTTCACCTTGAGGATGGTCGGAATCGCCCCGGCAAAGGTCGCCGCCCCGGCCTCGAGCGGGCCGAGCGGTGCCGCATAGGCGCTGAGGCCGGCATCGACCGCAAGCTGGTAATGGTAGTGCGGGTCGTAAGCGTCGGGGTTCGGCGCAAAACTCCGCGCCGGGCCGTGCTCGAATCCCTGGTCGACCGGCAGGATCACCAACTTGCCGGTGCCGCCCAGGCGTCCCTGCATCAGCATGCGGGCGAGATTCGCCTTGGTCCCGGGATTATCGCTCTCATAGCCGTCGAGAATGCGTTTGACAGTCGTGGTGAGGCTCATCGTCTACTCCCGTCCTCTGAAGCTGCGGCGCAGTGCCGATTCCCCCCAGCGCGCTCGCATAGTCCGATCGGTGAAGCGTCCCGGCAAGGAGTCGCCGCACGCTCTTCTCCCGAGGTGGATAAACCACCCCCATCCGATTTTCAACGCACCAGCCAATCCCTCAGGGCAACCCTGGGTTCGGCGGCATCGCGCAGGTCGAGCCGCCCTGCCAGCGGAGGCGGCGGCAAGAGCACGCACCCCTTGGCCGAAGCGATCGCGCGAAGCTTCTCCGCCACCTCGGGCTCGCCCGCGAAAGCGATGCGGGACCACTCTTCCCGCACGGCGCCCAGAACCAGCCCCGCGTCATCGCCGCAATCGAGGACGACGTCGAGAACCTGCCCGCGGCCGGCACTGCCGGCCGTCACCATCTTCTTCAGGTAGCCGACCCCGGCATAGGCCGCGGCGCCGGGCGCCGTGATGCAGTCGACGGCGTCTCCCTCGACAGAGAGACACTCCGAGACCGCCCGCACATGCTCGACGTGATGAAGGACCACCCAACGCACCGACGCGTTGGCCGGCGCCGTCACCCCCGCAGAGCCGTGACGCCCGGAAGCTCCTTGCCCTCCAACCATTCGAGGAACGCGCCCCCCGCGGTCGAGACATAGGTGAAGCCTTCGCTCGCCCCGGCATGGTTCAGCGCCGAGACGGTGTCGCCGCCGCCGGCAACGCTGACCAGCACGCCGGCACGGGTCAGATGCGCCGTCGTCCGCGCCAGAGCCACGGTCGCGGCATCGAAGGGCGGCGTCTCGAAGGCGCCGACCGGGCCGTTCCAGACGACCGTCTTGAAGCCCGGCAGGCGATTGCCGATGGCGTCGGCACTGTCCGGCCCGATGTCGAGGATCATCTTGTCGGCAGGCACGGCATCGACCGAGACCGCCGCGGTCTCCACCCCCGCCTTCAACTCGTCGGCGACGACAACGTCCGACGGCAGGATGATGTCGCAGTCCTGCTCAGCGGCCTGCGCCATCACGCTGCGGGCGGTGTCGGCCATGTCGCGCTCGCAGAGCGACTTGCCGATCTCCTTGCCTTGGGCGAACAGGAAGGTATTGGCCATGCCGCCGCCGATGGCGATGGCATCGACCTTGGCGATCAGGTTTCCCAAAAGGTCGAGCTTGGTCGAGACCTTGGAGCCACCGACGATGGCGAGAACCGGGCGCTCCGGATTCTCCAGGGCCTTGTCGAGCGCTTCGAGCTCGGCCTGCATCAGCCTTCCGGCATAGGCGGGCAAATGCCGAGGAATGCCGACCACCGAGGCGTGGGCGCGGTGCGAGGCCGAGAAGGCGTCATTGACGTAGATATCGCCGAGCTTGGCGAGCGCGGCGCCGAAGTCGGGGTCGTTCTTCTCCTCCCCCGCATGGAAGCGGAGGTTCTCCAGAAGCGCGACCCCGCCGGGCTGCAGCCCATCGACCGCCTTCTCGGCCCCGTCGCCGATACAGTCGGCAACGAAGGAGACATCGCGGCCGCCAAGGGCCTTGCTCACCGCCATCGCGACGAAGCCCAGCGACATGTCGTCGACGACCTTGCCCTTGGGGCGGCCGAAATGGGACAGCAGGATCACGCGGGCATTGCGCGCGCAAAGATCCTCGATGGTCGGAACGACCCGCAGAATGCGCGTGTCGTCGGCGACCTGCCGATCCTCGTCCATCGGCACGTTGAGGTCGACGCGGACCAGAACCCGCTTGCCGGCGAGGTCCTGGTCGAGGTCGTCGAGGGTACGGAAAGCGGACGCCATGGACGGTCAGGCGATCTTGCCGAGCACCGCGGCGACGTCGCCCATGCGGTTCGAGAACCCCCACTCGTTATCGTACCAGGACAGCACGCGGCACAGCGTGCCCTCGATAACCTGGGTCTGACCGAGATCGAAGATCGAGCTGGCCGGATGATGGTTGAAATCGGACGACACCAGCGGCTCGTCGTTGACCGCGAGGACGCCCTTCAGGGGACCGCTCGCCGCCGCCTTGCTGATCGCCTCGTTGATCTCCTCGGCCGTGGTCTTGCGGCTGGCGACGAAGCAAAGGTCGATCATCGACACGTTCGGCGTCGGCACCCGAATGGCGGTGCCGTCGAGCTTGCCGGCAAGCTCCGGCAGGACGAGACCGACCGCGCGGGCGGCACCGGTCGAGGTCGGGATCTGCGACATCGCCGCGGCGCGGGCACGGTGCAGGTCCTTGTGCAGCGTGTCGAGCACCGGCTGGTCGCCCGTGTAACTGTGCACGGTGGTCATGAAGCCCTGCTCGATGCCGATCGCGTTGTTCAGCACATAGGCCACCGGCGCCAGACAGTTGGTGGTGCAGGAGGCGTTCGAGACCACCTTGTGCTCGGTCGTGAGCTTGTCGTGGTTGACGCCGTAGACGACGGTGAGGTCTGCGCCCTTCGCCGGAGCGGAAACCAGGACGCGCTTGGCACCGGCCTCCAGATGCTTCGCCGCCTTGTCGCGGTCGGTGAAGATGCCGGTGCATTCCAGGGCGATATCGACGCCCAGGTCTGTCCAAGGCAGCTTCGCCGGATCGCGCTCCGCGGTCACCTTGATCGGACCCTGGCCGATGTCGATGGTGTCGCCCTCGGTCTTCACGGTGCCGGCGAAACGGCCGTGCACAGAGTCATAGCGAAGAAGATGTGCGTTGGTCTCGACGGGTCCGAGATCGTTGATCCCGACCACCACCACGTCGTCGCGATCCCGCTCATGCAGGGCGCGAAGGACCAGCCGTCCGATCCGTCCAAAGCCATTGATACCGACCCGAACCGCCATCGTCTGACTCTCCTCTCGTCTCACATGTCCGTTAAGTGGAGTGCTTCGGCCGGCACGCCAATGTCCAGCAGCCGTCAGGCCTTCAGCCCGGTCTTCGCCGCTTCGACGACCGCCGCCGCCGTGATGCCGAAATGTTCGTATAGCCGCTTGTACGGCGCGGACTCGCCAAAGCCGGTCATGCCGACGAAGGCGCCCGTCCGGCCATAATACCATTCCCAGCCCATCCGCACGCCCGCTTCGACCACGACGCATACCGCGTCCTCGGGAATGACCGAACGGCGATAGGAATCGTCCTGAGCCTCGAACAGCTCACGGCACGGCATGGAGACGAGAGCCGTCGCGACGCCCTCTTTCTCCAGTGCCTCGCGGGCTTCCGAGGCGATCGCCACCTCCGACCCCGTCGCCACCAGCACGACCTTCGCCGACCCGGCGGCCGGGGCTTTCAGCACGTAGCCGCCGCGGGCGCAGAGGTTCTCGGCCTCGCCGCCCTCGCGAAGCTGTGGCAGGTTCTGCCGGCTGAGTGCGAGCAGCGACGGCCCGTCGCGGTTCGCCACGGCCAGCGCCCAGCATTCCAGGGTCTCCACGGCGTCGCAGGGACGATAGACCGCGAGATTGGGAATCGCCCGCAGGGCCGCCAGATGCTCCACGGGCTGATGGGTGGGCCCATCCTCGCCGAGACCGATCGAATCATGGGTCATGACATAGACCACCCGCTGACGCATCAGCGCCGCAAGGCGGATCGACGGACGGCAGTAGTCGCTGAAGACGAGGAAGGTCCCGCCATAGGGGATCAGCCCGCCATGCAGCGCCATGCCGTTCATCGCCGCGGCCATGCCATGCTCACGGACGCCGTAATAGACGTAACGCCCCGCATAATCCCCCGGCCCGATCGGGGTCAGGCTGCCGGTCTTCGTATTGTTCGACCCGGTAAGATCGGCGGAACCCCCGATCATCGTCGGGATCGCCTTGGTCAGGGTCTCCAGCGCCAGCTCCGAGGCTTTGCGCGACGCAATCGTCTTGGGCGATGCCGCGAGCGCCCTCTTGGCGTCGCCGACGGCATCTTCCCATCCCTCGGGAAGCCCCCCGTCGACCGCGAGATCGAAGCTCTTGCGCGTCTCGGCGGAGCTGGCCGCGCGCCGCTCTTCCCACTTCGCGTAGGCGTCGCCGCCATGAGCGCCGATCGCGCGCCAGCGCTCGAGGATCGCTTCAGGAATCTCGAACGGCGCGTAGGGCCAGTTCATGCGCTCGCGCGCCGCGGCGATCTCGTCGTCACCGAGAGGCGAGCCGTGGGTGCCCGCCGTACCCTGCTTGTTGGGCGCGCCATAGCCGACGATGGTCCGGCAGGCGATGAGCGACGGGCGGTCACTGCGGCGGGCGGCGGCGATGGCCGTCGCCACCTGCTCAGGTTCGTGGCCGTCGACCGCCTGCACATGCCAGCCATAGGCGGCGATGCGGGCGATCTGATCGTCGGAGACGGTGAGCGAGGTCGGACCGTCGATCGAGATGCGGTTGTCGTCGAACAGGACGACCAACCGGCTGAGCCTGAGATGCCCCGCCAGCGACATCGCTTCGTGGCTGATGCCTTCCATCAGGTCGCCGTCGCCGGCGATGACATAGGTGAAGTGATCGACCAGCTCCTCGCCGAAGCGGGCCGCCATCATCCGTTCGGCGAGCGCCATCCCGACCGCGTTGCCGAGGCCCTGCCCCAACGGGCCGGTGGTCGTCTCGACGCCGACCGTGTGGCTGAATTCCGGATGGCCGGGGGTGCGGCTGCCGAGCTGACGGAAGTTCTCAATCTCCTCGATCGTCACACCCGGATAGCCGGTCAGATAGAGGAGCGCGTAGAGCAGCATCGACCCATGACCGGCAGACAGGACGAAGCGGTCGCGATCCGGCCAGTGCGGGTGCGCGGGGTCGAACTTCAGAAACCGTGAGAACAGGACCGTGGCGACGTCGGCCATGCCCATCGGCATGCCCGGATGGCCGCTGTTGGCACGCTGCACGGCGTCCATGGCCAGAGCGCGGATCGCCGTAGCCAGATCGCCATGCCCGACCTGGGCACTGTCACCCAAATTCGAGGCTCGGGAAGAACTCAATTCGTCCATGTCGCAATAGTTGAGAGCGGCCGATTATACAGTTTAGAGTTGTCGCCTTTGGCGACTCGGTGGGCCGCAGGGTCGCGCTCGAACATGACCACCATCGCCGCGATCGTCAACCGCCTGATCGCGGCCTGTTCCGGCAAGGTGCGGAACACAGGAAGCCAGCGGGGTTCCACGCCGGCGCAGCGGGCCTATCAAGGGAAACGGGATGCGACCGAGAGAACAGCTTTCCGCCTTCGTCAAGGACGCCCTGGTCAAGGGGCGCAGCAGGGAGGAAATCAAGGCCGCACTCCACGATGCCGGGTGGACCGCCTCGGAAGTTTCCGACGCCATGAACAGCTGGGCGGATACGGCCTTCGACCCGCCCATTCCCCGCCCGCGCCCCATCGTCACCGCCCGCGAGGCGTTCTTCTACGGGTTGATGTTCGCCGCGCTCATCATGACCGCCTGGCACCTGACCAGTATATCGTTCCGGCTGATCGACATCTGGCTGCCGGAGTTTCCCGTTCCAGAAGGCCGCGCCGCCTGGTCCATCAACGGCATACGCTTCTCTATCGCCGTCCTGGTGGTGTTCTTTCCGCTGTTCCTGATCATGAATGCCAAGGCGGAGCGAAGCAGCCGGCTCGACACCGCCAAGCGCCGTTCAGCGCTTCGCCGCTGGTTCGGCTTCCTCACCCTTCTCCTGGCCGCGCTCTCGCTGCTCGGGGACCTCGTCTACGTGATCTACAAGTTCCTGGATGGCGACCTGACTTCGCGCTCCCTGGCCAGAGCCGCGGTCGTTGCCGTCGTTGCCGGCTGCATCTTTCTCTATTTCCGCAAGGAAACGGAGGAGGCGGACAGTGCGCAGCACTAGTCCTGCGCTGGGCGTCCTCGGCCTCCTGATCGTCGCCGTGATCGCCGCCGCTCTCTACACCACCGGAGGCCCCTTGACCGCTCGGGCGGAACGAAGGGATGAAGTTCGGCACGGCGATCTCAACCGGCTCGTCGACTACGTCCAATGCGTCGCCGACAAGGAAGACGGCCAGCCGCCGGAAACACTGTCACGGTCGTCCGACTGCTGGCAGGACATCAGACTGAACGACCCCTACTCCGGGGAACCCTACCGCTATGAGAAGTTGTCGGACGTATCGTTCCGTGTCTGCGCGACCTTTGAGACCGAACAGCCAGAACGAGCGTCACCGATGCCGGACGACCGGTTCGATCCGTCCTCGGGCTGTCTCTATTCGCAGAGCTACACAAGACGGTTGCGGTAGCCGCATTCGCCGAAGGGCTGTCTCGGAGGTCGAAACGCCAAAAGGACTACCCCTTACGGCAGGCTTACAGGAGTGCCTCTTGGTTGACGCTCCCGAGGCCACCTGCCTATCTTGCGTGTTTCACTGAGTGGAAACAGGGTTGGCAAAGCGGGGCATGACTCGTTGACGTCTTCCATGCAGGAGGCATCGGCACGGCTGGAGGAAGCGCTGGCACGGCTGGAACGTGCCGTCGAGCGGCGGGTCGAGGCCGACGCCGACCGCAACACGGCTGTAGCCGGGGCGACGGCCTTGGCCGCCGAGGTCGAGAAGCTGCGCGCCGAACGCGATCAGATGGCGGAAGCGCTCGCGTCGCTGGAAGCGCGCCACGCGAAGCTGCGGGAAACCAGCGACACGGTCTCCGACCGTCTGGACGGCACGATAGAGCGTATCCAGGAAATCGTAGACGAGTGAGGCAATGTCCGAACTGGCGGTGACCGTGAACGGCCGGGACTACAGGATCACCTGCGCGCCCGGCGAGGAAGCACGTGTCTCCAAGCTCGCCGAATATATCGACCTGAGAGTCCGGGAACTGTCCGAGAAGGTGGGGCAGATCGGCGACACCACGCTGATGCTTATGGCAGGCTTGATGATCGCCGACGAACTTTCAGACGCATATGACGCCTTGGAGTCCGCGCGCGGAAACGAGCAGGCGCCGGAATCCGGCGGCGGTAGCGACAGTGCGGAAGCGGCCGCAGTGACGGAGTCGCTCGACCGTATGGCAACCCGCATCGCCCATCTTGCTGAGCGGCTGGAGAACACCTAGCTTAACGGCGGGCGGGTACTGCGCGATGCGTTAGGAAGCGTACGCCCCTGGGCCAATGACTTCCACTCGGGAGCTGTCTCTGTCGGGGGTATCGCCCTCGGCACGCGGCGCCCACCTGCAAGAGCAGGCCACAGTGGAGCGACATATTTCCGACGGTCGAGGCGGTCCCGCCCACTGAACAGCCATGCCGCGGTGCCGGCATGGCTGGGAAACCGGCTGCCGGCACCACGGGCTGCGGGGTAGAGTCGGTTTCGATGTCATTGGCGAAGGAAAAGCGGGAACTCCGGGCCGTCTGTCTCGCACGCCGGAAGGGCTTCCATATCGAAGCCGGCGACGATGCCGCCCAGGGTCTTGCGGATCAGTTCTTCTCAGTCCTGTCACCGAAACCCGGCAGCATCATCTCGGGCTACATGGCCATGGGCGAAGAGGTCGCCCCCATGCCGCTGATGATCCGACTGCATGAAAACGGCTATTCTTGTGCCTTGCCCGTGGTCGAGGAACGAGGTCAGCCGCTGCGTTTTCGGCACTGGCGGCCGGGCGACCCATTGGTTCCCGGCATCTGGGATATCCCCGTGCCGACCGCTGGTGCGCGGGAGGTGCAGCCCGATCTGATGCTCGTCCCCTTGCTCGCCTTCGACCATGACGGCTATCGCCTGGGTTACGGCGGGGGCTTCTACGACCGGACCATCGAAGCGCTGAGGGGGCGCGGAACCCTCGCCGTCGGGGTCGCCTACAGTTGCCAGGAAATGGAAGCGGTGCCCCGCGGCCCGCACGACCAGAAGCTCGACTGGATCGTCACCGAAGCCTATGCCCGCCCTTTCCGGGACCCGAAGTGAACGCAAAACCAATGAACGGTGAATCGTGAGGCTGCTTTTCTGCGGAGACGTCATGGGGCGCTCGGGACGCGACGCCCTGGCGCAGTATCTGCCCGACCTGAAACGGAACCTGGAGCTCGACTTCGTCGTCGTCAACGGCGAGAACGCGGCTGGCGGGTTCGGCATTACCGCGGCAATCTGCGAGCGTTTCTTCGAGCTGGGCGTCGACGTCATCACCACAGGCAACCACGTCTGGGATCAGCGCGAGATCATCACCCATTTCGCCCGGGAGAACCGGCTTCTTCGGCCGCACAACTTCCCCGCCGCGACGCCGGGCACGGGCTGTCACGTGTACGAAGCCAACGGCGGACGCCGGGTCCTGGTGATGAACGTCATGGGACGCCTGTTCATGGACCCGCTGGACGACCCGTTCGCCAGCGTCGATGCCGCCCTGGCCGAATACCGGCTGGGCGAGAGCATCGATGCGGCGATCATCGACGTCCATGGTGAAGCCACCAGCGAGAAGATGGCGATCGGCCATTTCGTCGATGGCCGCGCCTCGCTCGTGGTGGGAACTCACACGCACATTCCGACCGCCGATACCATGATCTTCGACAAGGGCACCGCCTATCAGAGCGATGCCGGCATGTGCGGCGACTACAATTCGGTGATCGGCAGCGTCGCGGCGCCATGGGTCGGCAAGTTCACCAGCAAGATGCCGAGCGGCCGCGTCCCGCCGGCCGAAGGCGAAGGGACACTCTGCGCCGTGTTCGTGGAAACGGACGACCGTACGGGCCTTGCCCGCCACGCCGCTCCGGTGGTACGCGGTCCGCGTTTGCAGAACCGATGGCCGCTCTGACCGTCTGACCGAGCCCGGACCAACAACGCCCTATTGCTGCCATAAAACCATGGCAGGTTGCGGCAGATCGACGGGTTTCAGACTATCGGCGACCACCATATCTTGTATAATTCACCTTCACGCTAACAGGATAGACTGAGATCGCGCGATGGCAGGCCATTCGCAATTCAAAAACATCATGTATCGGAAGGGCGCGCAGGACGCCAAGCGCGCCAAGGTGTTCACCAAGCTCATCCGCGAGCTGACGACGTCCGCTCGTTCGGGCGCCGACCCGGCGGCCAACCCGCGGCTCCGCTCCGCCATCATCGCCGCGCGGCAAGCCAATATGCCGAAGGACACCATGGAACGCGCGATCAAGCGCGGCGAAGGCGGCGGTGACGACGTCAATTACGAAGAGATCCGCTATGAGGGTTATGGCACCGGTGGCGTAGCGGTGATCGTCGAGGCGCTGACCGACAACCGCAATCGCACGGCGTCGGAAGTCCGGGCGGCCTTCAACAAGTACAACGGGAATCTCGGCGAGACTGGCAGCGTGAACTTCATGTTCGAGCGTATCGGCCTGATCCGCTACCCGGCATCCACCGCCAGCGCCGACGACATGCTGGAAGCGGCGGTCGAGGCCGGCGCCGACGACTGCAGCTCTGACGCGGAAAGCCACGAAGTCACCTGCGCTCCGGACAGCTTCAGCGAGGTTCGCGACAGCCTGAGCGATCGGTTCGGCGACGCCGAGACCGCACGTCTGGAGTGGCGGCCCCTGAACACCATCGAGATCGATGAGGATCAGGCCCAGACCCTGATGAAGATGATCGAGGTCCTGGAGGACAACGACGACGTCCAGATGGTCTCGGCGAACTACGAAGTGTCCGATGCGGTTCTCCAGAAGCTGAGCGCCTGAGGAACGATGCGGCTTATCGGCCTCGATCCGGGGTTGCGGGCGACCGGCTGGGGCATCATCGATGTGCGCGGGACTCGTCTCAGCCACGTCGCCAACGGGCGGGTAACCCCGTCCCCGGATGCCGAGATCGCCGATCGGCTCGTCGCCCTCTATGACGGTCTGATGGCCGTGATGGACGCTTGGGCCCCCGATCAGGCCGCCGTCGAGGAAACCTTCGTCAATCGCAATCCGGCTTCGACGCTGAAGCTGGGGCTTGCCCGCGGAATCGCCCTGCTGGTACCGGCGCGGGCCGGAATGCCGGTCGCCGAATATCCCACCAACCTGGTGAAGAAGGCGGTGGTGGGCGCCGGCCATGCCACCAAGACCCAGATCGGCATGATGGTTCGGACCCTCCTGCCGGCCTGCGAACCTGATGGAGAGGACGCCGCCGACGCTCTGGCCGTGGCGATCTGTCACGCCCATCACGCCGGAACCCGCAACCGGTGGGCGCAAGGCGCGGCGCGGGCCGAAAGTCTCGGCCGATGATCGCCAAGCTGCGTGGCCTCCTGGACTCGGTCGGGACGGACTGGGCGGTCATCGATGTGGGCGGCGTCGGCTATCTGGTCTTCTGCTCCGGCCGGACGCTCCGGTCCCTGCCCGGCCTCGGCGAAACGGCACGGCTGTTCACGGAGACCCATGTCCGCGAAGACCATATCCACCTCTACGGCTTCATCGACGCGGACGAACGCGCCTGGTTCCGCCTGCTGCAGAAGGTCCAGGGGGTGGGCGCGCGGATGGCCCTGTCGATCCTTTCGGTGCTGTCGCCGGGCCAGATCGTCCAGGCGATCGCCGCGGGCGATCGGGCGGCCTTCACCCAGGTGAGCGGGATCGGCCCGCGCACGGCCGCGCGTATCCTGGCCGAACTCAAGGACACGGTCGCCAGCCAGGGTTTCCCGGCGTCGACGGACGACGCCGTGACGACGGCACCGAAAGGCGAGCCGGCCAGTGAAGAAGCGGTCTCGGCGCTCGTCAATCTCGGCTACGGCCGCAGCGAAGCCTTCGGCGCCGTCGCCGCCGCGAGCCGCAGCCTGGGTGACGACGCCAACCTCGAATCCCTCATCCGCAGCGGCCTCAAGGAGCTCGCCCGATGACCGAGGACCGCCTCGTCACCGGCGAACGCATCGGCGAGAGCGAGGAAGACCTCAGCGAGCGGACCCTCCGCCCGCAACGCCTCGGCGACTTCATCGGCCAGGCCCAGGTCCGCGACAACCTCGAGGTCTTCATCAGCGCGGCGCGAAGCCGTGGCGAGGCGCTCGACCACGTGCTGCTGTACGGCCCGCCGGGGCTCGGCAAGACCACCCTCGCGCAAATCGTCGCGCGTGAGTTGGGCGTCGGTTTCCGCGGCACCGCCGGCCCGGTGATCGCACGACCCGGCGACCTCGCCGCCCTTCTGACCAACCTCGAACCGCGCGACGTCCTGTTCATCGACGAGATCCATCGCCTCAACCCGGCCGTGGAGGAGATCCTCTACCCGGCGATGGAGGACTTCCAGCTCGACCTCATCATCGGCGAGGGCCCGGCGGCGCGCTCGGTGAAGATCGACCTGCCGCCCTTCACCCTGGTCGGCGCGACGACGCGGTCCGGCCTGATCGGCACCCCGCTCCGCGACCGCTTCGGCATTCCGGCGCGGCTCAACTTCTACGAGCCGGAGGAGCTCGAAGCCATCGTCCGCCGGGGGGCAGGCGTGCTCGACATGCCGCTTACCGCCGACGGCGCGGCCGAAATTTCGCGCCGCGCCCGCGGCACGCCGCGGATCGCCGGCCGCCTGCTCAGGCGGGTGCGCGATTTCGCCGCCGTCGCCGGCCACACCGAGATAAACGCCCCGGTCGCCGACGCAGCCCTTCAGCGGCTGGAGGTCGATGCCCAGGGGCTCGACGCCATGGACCGGCGCTATCTCGGCTGCATCGCCAATTTCTACGGCGGCGGGCCGGTCGGCATCGAGACCATCGCCGCAGCCCTGTCGGAGCAGCGCGACACCCTGGAAGAGGTGATCGAGCCCTATCTGATGCAGCAGGGGCTGGTCCAAAGGACGCCGCGCGGCCGCATGCTGACGCTGGCGGCGTTCGCCCATCTCGGCGTCACACCGCCGGCCGCGGCAGCCGCGCAACTCGAGCTTCTCGCCGCGGGCGACGATGGCGACTAGCCCGGCCGCGGCCGGCGCCGGGCCGCATCGACAACGGCGTCCATATCCTGCCGCTTCGGGTCTATTACGAAGACACCGACGCGGCCGGCATCGTCTATCACGCCAATTATCTGCGCTTCGCCGAACGCGCGCGCACCGAGTTCCTCCGCATGATGGGCGCCAACCATTCCGAGATGCGGGCGGCGACCGGCGCAGCCTTCGCCGTGCGCGACTGCCGCATCGAATACTTCATTCCGGCTGTTCTCGACGATGCACTGGAAGTGCGCACCCGCATGCTGGCCGTTTCCGGCGCCACGCTGCGGGCCGAACAGAGCATCTGGCGAGGAGAAACCGAAATCGCACGCCTGAACCTGCGGATCGCCTGCATCGGGCCGTCCATGCGCCCGACCCGTGTGCCGCGAGACGTTCGAACGGCGCTGTCCGCCCTGTCCACCGCCAGTGAGCCGAGGTCTGAAGAACATGGAGGGTGATGTCGTGAACCAGGTCGTCCTGGGTGGTGCCGGTGGCGATCTGTCGGTCTGGGCGCTGATCGAGCAGGCGGACATCATCGTCAAGATCGTCATGGCGATCCTGATCCTCGCTTCGATCTGGTGCTGGGCGATCATCTTCGAGAAGTCGATGCGGCTTCGGCGCCTGAAGAACGAGGCCGAGCGGTTCGAGGAGAGCTTCTGGTCGGGCGGCGCGCTGGACGACCTCTATGACCGCATCGGCAGCCGGCCGAGCCATCCCATGGAGCTGATCTTCTCGGTGGCGATGCGCGAATGGAACCTCGCGACCTCCCGCGGCCGGTCCCCGCGCGAGGAGGACGGGCGTACCGGCCTTCAGCAGCGCATCGACCGGGTCATGCGCGTCGCCATGAACCGCGAGATCGAAACGATCGAGAAGCATATGGGCTTTCTCGCGACCGTGGGCTCGACCGCGCCCTTCGTGGGCCTCTTCGGCACGGTCTGGGGAATCATGAACAGCTTTCAGTCGATCGCGCTCACCAAGAACACCTCGCTCGCGGTGGTCGCACCGGGTATCGCCGAGGCGCTGCTCGCCACCGCGCTGGGCCTGATCGCGGCAATCCCGGCCGTGGTTGCATACAACAAGCTCACGAACGATCTAAGCCGTTACGCCAGTCGCCTGGAAATCTTCGCGGACGAGTTCAGCACCCTGATGTCGCGGCAGCTTTCGGAACGCTAACCCCATGGGCGCCCCTATCCAGCAGCGAACGTCCCATCGCGGCCGCTATCGGCCGATGGCCGAGATCAACGTCACGCCGTTCGTCGACGTGATGCTGGTGCTGCTCATCGTCTTCATGGTGACGGCGCCGTTGCTCACCGTCGGCGTGAAGATCGACCTTCCGGAAAGCGACGCGCCGCCTCTGCCGGGGCAGGACGAGCCGCTGACGGTGTCGATCGATTCAGGCGGTCAGATCTTCGTCCAGGAAACCCCGGTCGTGATCGAAGAGCTTCCGGCCAAGCTTCGCGCCATCACCGGCGAGAAGCCCGAGACCCGTATCTTCGTCCGTGGCGACCGCAATATCGATTACGGCCGCGTCATGCAGGTGATGGGAGCGGTGCGCGCCGCCGGTTTCCCGCGCGTCGCTCTGGTGACCGAACCTGTGATGGCCGGAGCCAAGGAGAGGTGACCCGTGCGCAAGGCGGTCATCGCATCAGTCCTTTTTCATGCCGCAGTCTTTCTGGTGATCGCGTTCGGAGGCCTGCCGCTGTTCGAGCGGACCACTGAGGCCGACTCGGCGATGGTCGTCGATCTTGTCGAAATCGCGCCGACGCGGAACCTGCCGCCGGAACCGGCGCCGACACGCCCTCAGGTCTCGGAAGAGCGTGTCGCGCCCAAAGCCGGCACGCCCCCCGAGCCCGCGCCGACGCCCGCTAAGGCCCGCCCGGCGCCGGAACCGACACCTCGGGCGTCCGAACCGGCGGTGACCGCCGCCGTGCCGCCGCCGACCGCCGAACCTATGTCGCAACCGGACGAAGCGCCCGAGCGCGAAGCACCGCCGCCGCCCCCCCTGCCGCCGGTCGCCGAGAAGACCCCGGAGCCCGCGCCCAAACCGGCACCGAAGCCAGCACCCAAGCCCGAGGTCGCGGAAGCCAAGCCGGCACCGGAAAAAGCTGCACCCGCGCCGAAGCCTGACCCCAAGCCGGTCGAGAAGGCTGCCGAAGAGGAAGAGGCGGACCCCTTCGCCCGCGTCATGCAGTCGGTCGAGAAGCTGGAGCCCACCAAGCGCGAGCCGGAAAAGCAGGAGAAGCCGGCGCCGGCCGATCCTTTCGCTTCGGTCCTTAAAAGCGTGGAGAAGCTGGAGCGGGGCGAGCGCCAGGAAAAGGAAACCCAGACGGCAGCTGCGTCGGAGTCGGTCATCGCGCGCTCCAACACGCCGTTCCGGGCCGACCAGGCCTTGAGCCAGACCCAGATCGACGCCATCCGCCAGCAGATCCAGAAGAACTGGAACGTACCGGCCGGGGCCCGGGACGCCGAGAACATGGTGGTCGAAATTCTCGTCCGGCTACGGAGCGATGGAACCGTCCAGGACGCCGCCGTCGTCGACGACAGCCACAGGATGGATCGCGACCCGTTCTACCGCGCGATGGCGGAGAGCGCGCTGCGCGCGGTGATGATAACCAATCGGATCAAGAACCTGTCGCCCGATAGCTACGACAGTTGGCGGGAGATGCGGCTTCGCTTCGATCCCAAGGAGATGTTCGGCTGATGAACGACCTCTCGACTCCCGCTCTGCCTTCCCGCGCCGCTGGCAGGCTCGTCCGCGCCGCCATATCGCGCCTGAAGCGGTTGGCCGCTCCCCTCGCGGTGCTGACTTTCCTCGCCGCCGGCGTTCAACCGGCGCATGCGGTGCTGGAAATCGATCTCACCCGCGGTCAGGTCGAACCGCTGCCGGTCGCCGTCTCAGCCTTCCATGGCACCACCACCGGCGAAGCCGCGCTCGGTTCCGACATCGCGTCGGTGATCGAGGCCAATCTGCGCCGTTCGGGATTGTTCCGGCCGATCGATCACGCGGCCTTCCTGCAGACGCCGGAAGCCATGCAGGTGCTGCCGCGCTTCGCGGACTGGCGCCAGATCAACGCCCAGGCGCTGGTGACGGGAAGTGTCTCCGAGCTGCCGGACGGTCAGGTGAGCGTCGAATACCGGCTGTGGGACGTCTTCGCCGAGCAGCATATGGTGGGCCTCCGGCTGTCGACGCCGGCCGAGAACTGGCGGCGTATCGCCCATATCGTCTCGGACTCGATCTACAAGCGGCTGACGGGCGAGGAGGGGGATTTCGACACCCGCATCGTCTACGTCTCGGAAACCGGTCCCGCCGACAACCGCATCAAGCGGCTGGCGATCATGGACCAGGACGGCGCCAACCATGAGTTCCTGACCGATGGCCGCCATCTGGTGCTGACGCCGCGATTCTCGCCGACGGTTCAGGAGATCACCTACCTCTCCTACGTGGAAGGCAAACCGCGCGTCTACCTGTACAACATCGAGAGCGGCAAGCAGGAGGTCATCGGCGACTTCCCCGGCATGACCTTCGCGCCGCGCTTTTCGCCCAACGGCAACAAGGTGGTGATGTCGCTGTCGACCGACGGCAATTCGGACATCTATACGATGGATCTCCACACGCGGCAGGTCGAACGGCTGACCGATCACCCCGCGATCGACACCTCGCCGTCCTATTCTCCCGACGGCAGGCGGATCGTCTTCAATTCCGATCGTGCGGGCCGGCAACAGCTTTACGTGCTCGATGCGGCCGGGGGAACGCCCCAGCGGATCAGCTTCGGCGAAGGCCGTTACGCCACGCCGGTGTGGTCCCCGCGCGGCGATCTCATCGCCTTCACCAAGATGAACAGCGGCCGTTTCTATATCGGCGTCATGCGACCGGACGGAACCGGAGAACGGCTCGTGGCCGAAGGCTTCCTGGTCGAAAGTCCCACATGGGCGCCGAACGGCCGTGTTTTGATGTTCTTCCGCGAATTCCCAGGCGACGTGAATGGCAAAGGCAGTTCCGTGCGGCTGTTTACGATCGACATTACCGGCCACAATGAAAGGGAAGTCGAAACGCCTCTGGATGCTTCGGACCCGGCGTGGTCTCCCTTGATTCCATAAAGCGAAAACACTATGATTCTCGCCGCTCTACAGAGCGTGTACCTCCTTCCCACCCAATCGGAAAATTCCCAAGTGCGGTCGGCAGTGACTCGACTGTGGTGACTTTTAGCGAACGAACTTTGCACAGAGGAGTCCGGATGATCCTTCGTTTCTTGGCGGTGCTTTCCACACTGCTGGTTCTTGCGGCCTGCGAAAGCACGCCGGATGAGGGGGCCGTCGCTGAATCCACCGGGGCCGCCCAGTCGACCCCAGGCGCGGGGTCGAGCGAACGTCCCGCCGTCGTCCAGGAGGAGATGGCCGGCGGCACGTCCGCGATGACGCCCAGCGAAGAACTGGTGCAGAACGTCGGCGACCGCGTCTTTTACGACTTCGACAGCGCGGTGATCCGCCGCGACGGCGAAGCGACCCTGCAGCGCCAAGCCCAATGGCTGCGCGCCAATCCGGGCGTTTCGATCATCATCGAAGGCCACGCCGACGAACGCGGCACGCGCGAATACAACCTCGCTCTCGGCGATCGTCGGGCGACCGCGGCCAAGAACTACCTTGTTTCACTGGGTGTCGATCCGGGCCGTATCACCACGATCAGCTACGGCAAGGAACGTCCCATAGCCACCGGTCACACCGAGCAGGCATGGGCGCAGAACCGGGTGGCGGTGACGCTGATCCGCTGATTCTGCCAGACTCAGGCAGGCATCGGGCCGCGAACCGTCCCGGTGCCTGCGATCCCCAGAAAAGTGCCGCAGTGGCGCTTTCGCCCCATCAGGGGCGCATGACAATGACCATAGACGACCACCGCGTGACGGAGGATATGCCATGACCGGCCGATCATCGCGAAGTCCTGCCTTGATCTCGGGTCTGCTCGCCATCGGGCTGCTCTGGACGGCCGGTGCGCCCGCGTTCGCCCAGGACCTACAGACCCAGGTCATCATCGACCGGCTCAATCGTCTCGAGCGCAGCATTTCCGATCTCGAACGTCAGTTCTATCGGGGCGAGGCGCCACCGCCGTCAGCTGCACCCGCGCCTGTTACGGCCCCTTCGGCCGACGGCGGCACGGGATCGACAGCCGTTGCCGATCACGAACGCCGGATTGCGCGGCTGGAAGAAGAGATCGGTACCCTGACGGGCTCGGTAGAAGAGTTCCAGCACGGCCTCAACCGCCTGAACAACAGGCTCGACAAGCTGGTGGCCGACATCGACTACCGGCTAAAGGCGATCGAGAGCCGCGCCGCCACGGCGCCGGCGCCGATCGCCGGTGCGGACACGGATTCCACCGGGCAGCCGGGCGAAGAGGCGATGACGGAAACGGCAGGCGCCGGCACCTCGGAGACACCCGAGCCGATGCCGGAAGGCGTGCTGGGGACGATTCCCGCCGACACCGACATCACCGCCGGCGTGACCGAGTCCGAAGCCGGCCCCGAGACGCCTGCCGAAGCCGCGGTCGAAGCGGAGACGACGGCCCTCGCTCCCGGCGCTACACCGCAGGAGCAGTACGACCACGCGTTCAACCTGCTGCGACGTGCCGACTACGACGGCGCGGAGGCCGCCCTGTCGTCCTTCGTCGCCGAGCATCCCGACCTTCCTTTGGCCAGCAACGCCTTTTACTGGCTGGGCGAAGCCTACTATGTGCGCCAGAACTACGAGCAGGCGGCGATCACCTTCCTCCGCGGCTACAAGGCCTTCCCGGAGGGCAACAAGGCGCCGGACAGCCTGCTCAAGCTCGGCATGACGCTCGACAAGCTCGGTAACCAGAACGATGCCTGCGCCACGCTCGACAAGCTCCTTTCCGATTTTCCGGATGCCGCGACCACGATCCGCAATCGGGCAACGCAGGAGCGCCGGAACATCGGCTGCACGTGAGTGCCGCCGGGACATGACGACGCAGAACGCCCGGCGGTCGTAAAGTCGGCCGACGACGTATCGGCCGCCTTCTCACGGGCGATGGAGGCGGCCGCCCCCTTCGAGCCGGCACCGGTCGTCGCCGTGGCGGTATCCGGCGGGGGCGACAGTCTCGCCCTCGCCCTTATCGCTACCGACTGGGCGACGGAACGAGGCGGCAAGCTCATCGCCCTGACCGTCGATCACGGGTTGCGGCCAGGGTCGGATGCTGATGCCCGCCGGGTCCAGGGCTGGATGGCTGCCGCCGGAATCGCCTGCCACATTCTTCGTTGGCGGACCACCAAACCTCAGGCCAACATTCAAGCTGCAGCGCGGATGGCCCGCTATCGCTTGCTCGGCGACTGGTGTCGAGCAAACCATGTCCTGCACCTCCTGGTCGCCCACACGCTCGAAGACCAGGCGGAAACCTTGCTGCTCCGCCTCGGTCGCGGAAGCGGTCTCGACGGGCTTGCCGGCATGCCCGCGGTTCGTGAAGAACGAGGTCTCAGGATCATCCGGCCGCTGCTGACGGCCCATCGTAGCCGCCTGCGTACCCTGCTGACCGAGCGTGGCAAGACCTGGATCGACGATCCTGCCAATACCGATAGCCGGCATACCCGCAGCCGCGTCCGGTCGGCGCTGCCCGCGCTCGTCGACTTCGGCGCAACGGCCGACCGTCTCGCCGGCACGGCGGCGACCCTGGCCCGAGCGCGGGCGGCCGCCGACGATGCCACCGCCGCCCTGCTGACCGCGTCGGTCCGCATTGATCCGGCCGGATACGCCGTCCTCGACCCTGCCCCATTGCACACTGCCCCGGGCGACACGGCCCTGCGTGCTCTCGCCCGGACGCTCTGCACGATCGGCGGCGCGAACTACATGCCGCGGCTGGTACGGCTCGAAGCATTACTCGAAACGCTTGGGCGCAGGGGCCGGACTCTTCACGGTTGCCGGGTTCGCCCGTGGCGTGGCGAGGTTCTGATCTACCGCGAAGCCGCGGCCGCCGAAGACGCGGTCCCGATCGCACCAGGAGAGACCGTGACATGGGATGGGCGTTTCGTCGTTCGCTTAGGACCTGACGGTCCCTGGACTCGCGATATCCGGCCACCGTTTCAGGTCGCACGTCTCGGTAGCGAGGGGTGGCGAGCGATTCGGAAGACCGTCCCGCTATCCGACGCCGTACCCGCGCTCGTCGCGCCTCTCCTCCCCGCCCTGTGGGACCTTGACGGTCCGGTGACAGTGCCCCACCTATCTTCCTGGCGTCGTGCCGCTCCGCTGTCATCGGACGTGCCTGTAACCGCGGAGTTCCGACCGCCGCGGTCGCTGGCAGGGCCGGAGTTTGCGGGGGTCGTGAGATAGTCACCGGCAGTTCGCCCTGCAACGGTCACGGACGGGAAAATGTCGCGATGCTTGCGCGACCGGTTACTCCCCCGTAACCATTGGTTTGTTATTTGGGAAGGGAAGGCCGTACCCCCCGGCTAGGAGACGAGTAACCGGTGAACAATTTCGGCAAGAATCTCGCACTCTGGATCATCATCGGGCTGCTCCTGATCGCCCTGTTCAACCTGTTCCAGGGTCCGTCGCAACGCACCGCGGTGAACAGCCCGCCGTTCTCGGATTTCCTCGCCGCCGTGGAGACCGACCGCGTGCGCGATGTGACGATCCAGGGCAACACGATCTCCGGGCATTACACCGACGGCAGCGCCTTCTCCACCTACGCGCCGAGCGACCCGAACCTGGTCGACAAGCTGCACGATCATGGCGTCAGGATCAGCGCCGCGCCCGAGGAAGACAACGTCTCGCCGCTGTTCAGCATCCTGCTGAACTGGTTCCCGATGCTGCTGCTGATCGGCGTGTGGATCTTCTTCATGCGCCAGATGCAGAGCGGCGGCGGCAAGGCCATGGGCTTCGGCAAATCGCGCGCGCGCATGTTGACCGAGAAGGCCGGACGCGTGACGTTCGAGGACGTCGCCGGCATCGACGAGGCCAAGGAAGAGCTGCAGGAGATCGTCGAGTTCCTGCGCGATCCCCAGAAGTTCCAGCGCCTGGGCGGCCGCATCCCCAAGGGCGTGCTGCTGGTGGGCCCTCCGGGCACCGGTAAGACGCTGCTCGCCCGTGCCATCGCCGGCGAAGCGAACGTGCCGTTCTTCACCATCTCGGGCTCGGACTTCGTCGAGATGTTCGTCGGCGTCGGCGCCAGCCGTGTTCGCGACATGTTCGAGCAGGGCAAGAAGAACGCCCCCTGCATCATCTTCATCGATGAAATCGACGCGGTCGGCCGCCATCGCGGCGCCGGCTTGGGCGGCGGCAACGACGAGCGCGAGCAGACGCTGAACCAGCTGCTAGTCGAGATGGACGGCTTCGAATCGAACGAAGGCGTCATCCTGATCGCCGCCACCAACCGGCCGGACGTTCTCGACCCGGCGCTGCTGCGTCCCGGCCGCTTCGACCGTCAGGTCGTGGTGCCGAACCCGGACGTGCTGGGCCGCGAGAAGATCCTGAAGGTGCACCTGAAGAAGGTGCCGCTGGCCCCCGACGTCGATCCCAAGATCATCGCCCGCGGCACCCCCGGCTTCTCCGGCGCCGATCTGGCGAACCTGGTGAACGAGTCGGCGCTGCTCGCCGCCCGCATGGGCAAGCGCCTAGTGACGATGAACGAGCTCGAAATGGCCAAGGACAAGGTCATGATGGGCGCGGAGCGTCGCTCCATGGTCATGCGCGACGAGGAGAAGCGGCTTACCGCCTATCACGAGGGCGGCCACGCCATCGTGGCGCTGCACTGCCCGCAGTCGGACCCGATCCACAAGGCGACGATCATCCCGCGCGGTCGTGCGCTGGGCATGGTCATGCGTCTGCCGGAAAGCGACCGCATCTCGGTCGCCCGCGACAAGCTGGAGGCCGATCTGGCCGTGGCCATGGGCGGGCGTATTGCCGAGGAGCTGATCTTCGGCCGTGAGAAGGTTACCAGCGGTGCGTCTTCGGACATCCGCATGGCGACCGACATGGCGCGCAAGATGGTCACCGAATGGGGCATGAGCGAGAAGCTCGGGCCGCTCGCCTACGGCGAGAACGAGCAGGAGGTCTTCCTCGGCCATTCGGTCACCCAGACCAAGCATGTCTCGGAGACGACGGCTCAGATCATCGATGCCGAGATCCGGGGGATCGTCGATGCCGGCTACAACCGGGCCAAGACCATCCTCACCGAGCATATCGACGACCTGCACACGCTGGCCAAGGCGCTGCTCGAATACGAGACGCTGTCAGGCGACGAGATCATCAAGCTGCTGAAGGGCGAGGCGATCGTCCGCTCCGACAGCAGCGAGCCGCCGCGGGACTCCGGTCCGCGCCGGGGCTCGGTCCCGTCGGCGGGCGACGCCAAGCCGGAAGGCGGCGGCGGATTGGAGCCGCGACCACAACCTGGCACCTGACGTGCCGGCACTGCCGATCGAACGAAGCCCCGCGCCACCGCGGGGCTTCTCCGTTGGGGACCGCTTCTATCTGAGACCGATCAGCCTGCTCCATGGCCCGGAGGCCGGGGCGGCTGTCGCGGCGGGCTCGGCCCTGCCGCTCGCGGGAGGGCCCGGTGCATTCGCCGCGGTCGATATCCTCGTCAGGGCTGCCGACCGCATTCTGTCCTCGATCCTCCCGGTGACGACCCTGGACGATTGGGCCGCCTCCCTCGACGACGCAGCGGCGGAGCGCGTCGCCGCCCTTTGCCATGCGCTCTCCGCGCCGCGTCCGCCGGTCGCGGGCCTCTCAATGGAGCGCCCCGTCCTCATGGGCGTGGTCAACGTCACGCCCGACAGCTTCTCGGATGGCGGCGACTTCGCCACCGCCGATGCCGCCATCGCCCACGGCCGCAGCCTGGCGGAAGCCGGTGCGGGACTGATCGACGTCGGCGGCGAGTCGACCCGACCCCGCGCCGCGCCGGTCGATACGGAGACCGAGCTCTCCCGCATCCTGCCGGTCGTCACGGCCCTCGCGGGCGACGGCCTTCGCGTTTCGGTGGACACCCGTCGCGCCACGATCATGCGGGCGGCCGAAGCGGTGGGTGCGTCGATGCTGAACGACGTGTCCGCGCTTACCTTCGATCCCGATGCCCTGCCGGCCGCCGCCGGGTCGTCGTTGCCGATCATCCTGATGCATGCCCAGGGGGATCCGCAGACGATGCAGGACGCGCCGGATTACGCGCACGCGCCCCTCGATGTCTTCGACTTTCTGGAAGAACGGGTCGGCGCCTGCGTCGCCGCCGGCATTCCGCGCGAGACGCTGATCGTCGATCCCGGCATCGGCTTCGGAAAGACGGTCGACCACAATTTACAGATCCTTCATCAGCTCTCGCTATTGCATGGACTCGGTTGCCCCATTCTTCTGGGGGTGTCGCGCAAAAGCTTCATCGGCAGGCTGAGCCGGGGAGAGGCTGCCAAGGCACGGTTGCCGGGGTCGCTAGCCGCAGCGCTCGCGGGCCTGGATCAGGGCGTGCAGATCCTGCGCGTCCATGACGTCGCCGAGACCGCGCAGGCGCTCGCCATATGGGAAGGCATTGCCGGGAATTCGTATTGCGACGCGGCGTCGCGGGGGGCTACCGTTCCGGAATGACCTGCAGGGGCAGAGGCCGTTTCCTTCGATGAGCAGAAAATACTTCGGTACAGACGGCATTCGCGGTCGTGCCAACCAGCATCCGATGACACCGGAAATCGCACTCCGGGTCGGCATGTCCGCCGGGCGCCACTTCACCCGCGACAAGCGCCGGCACACCGTCATCATCGGCAAGGACACCCGGATCTCGGGTTATATGGTCGAGTCCGCCCTCGCTGCCGGCTTTACCTCGGTCGGCATGAACGTGTTCCTGTGCGGGCCGCTGCCCACGCCGGCGGTCGCCAGCCTGACCCGCTCCATGCGCTGCGACCTGGGCGTCATGATCTCCGCCTCGCACAACGCCTTCGAGGATAACGGCATCAAACTGTTCGGCCCCGACGGCTACAAGCTTTCCGACGAGGTCGAGCTGCAGATCGAGGCGATGATCGACAACGGTGTCGACACCGATCTGGTGGCACCGTCCGATCTCGGACGCAGCCGCCGCATCGACGACGCCCAGGGCCGCTATATCGAAGCCGCCAAGGGAACCTTTCCCAAGGGCATGTCGCTGCAGGGCCGGAAGATCGTCATCGATTGCGCCAACGGCGCCGCCTACCGGGTCGCCCCGACGGTGTTGTGGGAGCTGGGGGCGGAAGTCATCCCGCTCGGCGTCGATCCCAACGGCCTCAACATCAACGAACGCTGCGGTTCCACCGCGCCCGAGGCGATGTGCAGGGCCGTCGTCGAGAATGGCGCCGACCTCGGCATCGCCCTCGACGGCGATGCCGACCGCGTCGTCATCAGCGACGAGAAAGGACAGCTCATCGACGGTGACCAAGTGATGGCGATGGTCGGCGCTTATTGGCACCGCTCCGGCCTGCTGAAGGGCGGCGGTGTGGTGGCGACGCAGATGTCGAATCTCGGCCTCGAACGCTACCTGGAAGGCCTGGGACTCGCACTGATCCGCACCAAGATCGGCGATCGCTACGTGCTGGAGCATATGCGCGCCCACGGCTTCAATGTCGGCGGCGAGCAGTCGGGCCACATCATTCTGTCCGACTACGCGACCACCGGCGACGGGCTGGTGGCGGCCCTGCAGACCCTCGCCGTCGTCGCGGCTCACGACAAGCCGCTGAGCGCCGTCGGCCGCTCGTTCGAGCCGCTGCCGCAGACGCTCCGCAGCATCCGCTACCATGGCATCAACCCGCTGGAATCGGAGACGGTGAAGAAGTGCATCGCCCAGGCGGAAGCGCATCTCGTCGGCCGCGGCCGGCTGCTGGTGCGGAAGTCGGGGACCGAGCCCAAGATCAGGGTGATGGTGGAAGGCGACGACGAAGCCTTCATCAACCGCATCGTCGACGACATCGTCGAGGAAGTGGAACGCGCCTGCGCCCATGCGGCATGACCATGTCGCGGGCGAACCCATGATGGTGACACGGTGAAGGGACGGGTTCTGATCGTCGCCGGCTCGGATTCCGGTGGCGGTGCCGGCATTCAGGCCGACATCAAGACCGTGACCGCGCTTAACGGCTATGCCGCGACCGCGATCACCGCGCTCACTGCGCAGAACACCCAGGGCGTGTTCGGCATTCACGGCATCCCGATCGATTTCATCGCCCAGCAGATGACGTTGGTCCTGGACGACATCGGCGCCGACAGCATTAAGACCGGCATGTTGCACGACGTCCCGGTGATCGAAACCGTCTCCCAGGTCCTGGCCGAGAAGGCGCAAGGCATTCCGCTGGTGGTCGATCCGGTCATGGTCGCCAAGGGCGGCGCGGCCCTCTTGGTCGCCGAAGCCCGCGACGCCCTGCGCCGGAAGCTGTTGCCGCTGGCGACGATCGTCACGCCGAACGTGCCCGAGGCGGAGGCCCTGGCCGACATCCCGATCGCGTCGGAAGCGGACATGGAGGAGGCGGGCCGTCGCATCCTGGCGCTCGGCCCCCGCCATGTCCTGGTCAAAGGCGGCCATCTCGAGGGCCGCGACACGGTGATCGACGTGCTGGTCGGAAGCGGCGGGGTCGAGCACTTCACCGGCGCCCGCATCGACACCACCAGCACCCACGGCACC
>PBKC01000032.1 GCA_002721365.1 Rhodospirillaceae bacterium
GCCCTGACCCTGCCCTGGTTCTTCTTCTCGATCTCCAACCCGCAGGTGAGCCAGCGGCTGTTCACGACGCGGGACCCACGGGCGATGCGGACGATGATCGTCGGATTCCTGAGCTTCGGCCTGATCTTCACCCTGGTTGCGATCCTGTGGGGTTTCGCCGGGCTGGTGGCGGTGCCCGGTCTCGACAACCCGGACCTCGTCACGCCGAGCCTGCTGGCCAGCGGCAGCGTGCCGCCGTGGCTCGGCGTGCTGCTGATCGTTGGCATCATGGCGGCCGCCGTGACCACCGTGGATTCGATCGCCCTGACGCTCGCTTCGATGATCGGCCGCGACGTCTACCGGGCTGGCATCCGGGGAACCGACGAAGCCCGCGAGCTCGCCGTCGGCAAGGTGGTGGTGCTGGTGATGATCACCGCAGCGGCCCTGTTCGCCAGCTTGAAGCTGGAGCTTATCTCGCTGCTGGCCGTCACGTCCTCGGCCGGACTGCTGGTGACCGTACCGGCGATCGTCGGTGCCTTCTTCTGGCGGCGGGGCACGGCAGCCGGTGCGCTGGTGAGTGTGGTCGGCGGCACCATCGCCGTCGCATGGTTCCGTTTCGCGGGCGTGAACCCGTGGGGCATGCCGGGGGTCGCGGCCGCATTCTTCGTGACGATCGTCCTGTTCGTCGCCGTCAGCCTGGCCACCCGCCCACCGGCGGATCGCGGACGTTCCTTCATAGACGACCTTCGCCCGCAACTCGACCGCCTGCGCATTCGGTAGCCGGGAACGGTGTCGCCGAACGAGCGTTCTACGGAACGCGAAGGAGCGAACACCGTGCCCCCATCGAACGAGACCGGCCTGAGGTTCGGCGACCTGGGGCCCCATTGCCTCCACCTGTCGGTCGACATGCAGCGGCTGTTCGCCGAGCCGACCGAATGGGAGACGCCGTGGATGCGGACGATCCTTCCGGCGGTCGTGCGAATCGCCGCCGCGCATCCCGACGCTACCATCTTCACCCGGTTCGTTCCGGCGAAGCACCCCGGCGACGGCGAAGGAACCTGGCGGCGCTATTACCGCAGATGGTCGTCGATGACGCTGGACCGGCTGGACCCGGAGATGGTCGAGCTTTTGCCCGACCTTGCCGCCTATATCCCGCCGGCCGAGGTCGTCGACAAGCACGTCTACTCGCCCTGGGTCGAGACCGATCTCGCCGACCGGCTGGTCGCCCGCGATATCGACACCCTGGTGATCACCGGCGGCGAGACCGACGTCTGTGTGCTGGGCACGGTTCTCGGCGCCGTCGACCGCGGCTATCGGGTCGTCATCGCCGCCGACGCCGTCTGCAGCTCGTCCGACGAGACCTACGACGCCTTCATGGCACTGTTCCACAAGCGCTTCGGCCAACAGGTCGAGACCGCCTGGAGCGACGAAATCCTGGAACGTTGGACGCTGCCGGGCGAAGAACGCTGACGCCACACGCCGACGCCACGAAAGACAGGGACGTTCTCCCGCTCCTCAGGCGGTAGCATCCGGTTCGCGGACCGTCCGCCTCTCATGCTCGGTCCGGTAATAGAAGTCCGAGTCTATCCGGGACACCATCGTGCAGCCCGAGGCCCTGAGGGCCGCATCGACCGCAGAATGGTTCTCGGGAAATATCTCGACCTGCAGGAAGCAGTCGTTCGCGGACAGCGTACGCTTCATGCCCTCGATGACCGCCAGTTCGTGACCTTCGACGTCGATCTTCAGCGCCAGCGACCGTCCGCTCCAATCGAACTGGCTGTCGATCGACACGCACGGCACCGTCACGGCGTCCGCGCCCCCCGGACCTATCCGCGACTTGCCGGTCGACTGACCCGCGTGAAGGGACAGGGAGACCGAACCGTTCCCGGCCGATACCGCCTCCTGCCTGGCGTGAACGCTCCGCGTCATGCCGTTCAAATAGAGATTGGCGTTCAATTGCCCGAAGTTTCGCGGGTCGGGCTCGAACGCGACGATCTCCTCGGCGAACCCCCTGTGGGCGGCGAGGATCGCGTAGAGGCCGAAATTGGCGCCGATATCCAGGAAAGCATCATAGGGTTTCGGGCTGCTGGCGAAGAGGGCCTCGATCTGGCCGGACTCGAATTCGTGAAAGACCCCGAACTGCCGGTCCACGAAGTTCCGATGATCGAGCAGCCAATGAGCACCCATCTCCCGGGCGATGAAAAATCCGTTCGGATGTCTCATCTGCGCCAGTCGCTTAAGAATGCTCTTCCTCAATCTCATCAAGACCGCCCGTCCTCGGGATGAAACGCATCGTCCCGATGCTCGCCCGCCGGCGCCGATCTTAGATCGGCGTGCCGCTTCTGTGAATCGGCCGGGCTGAGGTCATGTCTCGGCGAGGGTCCGAATCGCCAGGGCCGCTGCCGCGGTGCGGTTCTCGACCCCGAGCTTGGTGAAGATCTGCTCCAGATGCTTATTGATGGTGCGCGGCGAGAGCCCGAGAATCTGAGCGATGTCGCGGTTCGACTTTCCCTGCGAGATCCACAGCAGCACCTCGGCCTCGCGGAGGGTGAGCGGCAGCGTCTTCTGGAGAAGCTGCTCGTCCGGCACGCCGCCGTCCTCGGCGAGGCGCAGCAGGAACTCGTTGCGACCGGTCCGGCCGACGAAGGAGAGCTTGGCGACGCCGCCATCGGCCATCGGCAGCTTCAAGGGCTCGTGCGACGCCGCCCGTCCGTCGAGATAGGGCCTGAGCCAGCGCCGCACCGACTCCGGGGCTTCGAAGGCACCCGAGCTGTAATCGGGAAAAACCGACAGCAGGATCGTCGTCGCCCGTGGCGTCGACCACACGAAGGCCCCCTCTGCCGTGACCGCGGCGAGCGAACGGCCGGCCGCATCGAGGGCGTCGCGGGCGCTCTGGGCCAGTCGGGCATTGGCGAGGTGGACGCTGATGCGGGCGATCAGCTCGTCGGGCGCGATCGGCTTGGTGACGTAGTCCACACCGCCGGCGCGGAGACCGTTGACGATGTTCTCGGTCTCGCTCAGGCCGGTCATGAAGATCACCGGGACATGGGTGAAGCGACGGTCCTGCTTAAGCTGTCGACAGGTCTCGAAGCCGTCCAGCCCCGGCATGACGGCATCAAGCAGGACCACGTCCGGCTCGATACGGCCGACGAGGTCGAGTGCCGTGCGGCCGTCGCGGGCGACGAGCACGGTGATACCCGCCTCCTCCAACGCATCGGTGAGCACGCTCAGCGTCTCGGGAGAGTCGTCCACCACCAGGGCAATGACGCGCTCGGCCTTATCCGACTTGATCACTTTGCATGGTCTCCAGAACCGCGTCGTATTGAGCCAACTCGAACCGGTTGACCAGTGTCCTGAGGTGCGTCGTGAAGGGCGCGAGCGCGGGCGTTTCCGCCTCGATCTCGTCGAGCTTCGTGCGGATGCCCCGCACATGCCCGATCTGGCCGAGCTCGCGCAGCTGGTCGAGCTGTTCGGGCGTCGGCCGCACCGAGATCGCGCTGTCGGGCTTGGCGGCCATGGCCGGGTCGCGCCGCGTCTCCGGCTCATAGATCCACTCGAGCTTGAGGAGCCGGGCGATGTGGTCGAGCAATTCGTTGATGCGGACGGGCTTGGCGACGAAGGCATCGTGGTGGGCAGTGCCGAGGGCGTGGCGCTTCTCGTCGCCCGCATTCGCCGAGATCATGATGATCGGCGTCATGTGGTGACCTTCCTCGCGCAGACGCTCGGCGACCTCCCAGCCATTGGTCCCCGGCATCGAGACGTCGAGGAGGAACAGGTCCGGCTTCGCCGCGCGCGCCAGCTCCAGGCATTGGTTGCCGTTGTCCGCCTTGACGACGGTGAAGCCGAGCGGCTCGAGGATCGTCGCCATCAAGCCGCGATGGTCGGGGTCGTCATCGGCGACGACGACGGTGAGACGCCGGCCGCGATAGCCGTGAATCCGGCGCTCGGTGACGGCGGGCCGTTGTTCCTCGCCGACCCTGGCCGACGACAGCATCAGCTTCACGCGGAACACGCTGCCCTGGCCATAGACGCTGCTGACCGAAATCTCGCCCCCCATGATATCGGTCAGGAGCTGGGTGATGGTGAGGCCGAGACCGGTACCCGGCGCGCGATGGGCGTTGGGGTCCTCCACCCGCTCGAACGGCTTGAAGATACGCTCAAGATCGCTCTCGCGGATACCGATACCGGTGTCTTCGATGCTGAATTCGGCGATCTGGCTGCGATAGCGCATGCGGAAGGTGACATGGCCGCGATCCGTGCACTTGATGGCGTTGCTCAACAGATTGATCAGGATCTGGCGCAACCGCTTCTCATCGGTGTGGACCCGCTCGGGCAGGTGCTGGTCGCGGATATAGCGGAACTCGATGCCCTTGGCTTCGGCCTGCATGCGGAACATGTCGGCGAGCTGGTCGAGGAACTCGGCGATGCGGATTTCGTCCCGATAGATGTTGAGGCGCCCCGCTTCGATCTTCGAGATGTCGAGCAGGCCCTCGATCAGCCCCGACAGATGCTCGCCGCTGCGGCGGATGGTGCGCAGCGCGTCGATCCGGCGGACGGGGATTTCCGGGTCGTGTTCGAGGATCTGCGCATAGCCCAGGATCGCGTTCAGCGGCGAGCGGAGCTCGTGGCTGATGCCGACCACGTAGCGGCTCTTGGCGTGGTTGGCGGCCTCCGCCGCCTCCTTGGCTTTCTGGAGCTGCTCGTCGGTGCGTTGATGCGCCCTGATCTCGCGCATCAAGAGGTTGGTCTGGCGGACCGATTCCTCCTGCGCGACGCGCCGGCTTTCGTGAACCAGAACGAACAGCCATGTGGCGACACCGGCGACGATCAGGAAGATGAAGAACACCTTCCATAGGGTATCGGCGATGACCGCGCGCGGCGCCTCGGTCTCGAGCGTCGCCTGCAAGTAGATCAACGACAGCACGATCGCCGCCGCCGTCGCCACCGTCAGCAGGACCGTAAGGTACTGGCCGAGGCGCGAGTTGAGGCGGTTGACCGCCACGTCGGGCAGCGCCCAGGCGATCAGCGCCATCACCTGTTCGGGGAAGCGGGAGGCGGTCTTGCAGGCGTCCTGGCAGCGGGCGTCGAGCGAGCAGCAGAGGGAGCAGATCGAACCGGAATAAACGGGGCAGTGGGCCATGTCCTCGGGCTCGAAGCGGTGCTCGCAGATACAGCAGCGCTGCAACGCCCCCTCGGCCATCGGCGTCGGCTGGCGGGCAATGTAGTAGCGCCCGCCGGTCGCCCAGGCGATCAGCGGCGCCAGGACGAAGGACAGACCGAGCGCCAGGAAGGACGAGAGCGCCTTGAGCTCCGGCCCGAAGGCGCCGGCATAGGCGGCGACGGAGACGATCGAGGCCAGCCCCATGGCCCCGACGCCGACCGGGTTGATGTCGTAAAGATGGGCGCGCTTGAACTCGATATGCGGTGGGCTCAGACCGAGCGGCTTGTTGACCACCAGGTCGGCGACGATCGTTCCGACCCACGCCACCGCGACATTGGAATAGAGCCCGAGCGTGTGCTCGAGGCCCTTGTAGACGCCGAACTGCATCAGCAGCAGGGCGATCGTCACGTTGAACACCAGCCAGACGACGCGTCCGGGATGACTGTGCGTCAGGCGCGAGAAGAAGTTCGACCACGCGATCGAGCCCGCATAGGCGTTGGTGACGTTGATCTTGAGCTGGGCGACGATGACGAAGATGCCGGTGATCGCCACCGCGACATCGGGTGAGGAAAACACCTGGTGGAACACCGCCAGATACATCTGGGTGGGCTCGGCGGCGCGCTCGACCGGAACGCCCTGCCCCATCGCCAGCACCGCCAGGAAGGAACCGGCAACCAGCTTCAACCCGCCGAGGACGATCCAGCCGGGACCGGCGCTCATGAACGCCGTCCACCAGGCGAGCCGGCGCCCCTCGCGACGCCGCGGCAGAAAGCGGAGAAAGTCCACCTGCTCGCCGATCTGGGCGATCAGCGAGAACAGCACCGAGGACGCGGCGCCGAACAGCAGGAGGTCGAAGCCGCCGTCCCCCGACGTCCCCTGCCAAGCGGTCCATTCCTCGATCGAAAAGAGCCCGCGGGCGCCGATGAACACGAAGGGCGCGAGCTGCAGCCCGATCCACAAGGGTTGGGTCCAGAGCTGAAAACGGCTGATGAAGGTGATGCCGTGGGTTACCAGGGGAATCACCCCCAGGGCGCTCAGGAGATAGCCCAGCCATAGCGGGATACCGAAGCACAGCTCCAGTGCCAGCGACATGATCGCGCCTTCCAGCGCGAAAAAGATGAAGGTGAAGGAGGCGTAGATCAGCGAGGTGATCGTCGAGCCGATGTAGCCGAAGCCCGCGCCGCGGGTCAGCAGGTCGATATCGACCCCGTATCGGGCGGCGTAGTAGCTGATCGGCGCGCCGGTGAGGAAGATCAGCAGCCCGACGACGAGGATGGAGATGACGGCGTTCGAGAACCCGTAGCTGAGGGTGATCGCCCCGCCGATCGCCTCCAGGGCGAGGAACGAGATGGCGCCGAGGGCGGTGTTGACCACACGCCCCGCTGACCACTTCCGGGCCGTCTTGGCGGTGAAGCGCAGAGCGAAGTCTTCGAGGGTCTGGTTCCCGACCCACTGGTTGTACTGGCGACGGACACGGACGATCCGTTGCTCGGTGGTCATGCTCGGCTCATCGGCGGCTATTGCATCCCGGCCTCCTTCGGACGCCCTCCAACCCTGTTGTGCAGCGCGAAATTCTTGCCGATCTCCTCGGATGGCATTGCACCGCACCAACAGTCGGTGATGGCTGGTCGTCCGGTGTCGCTTCCTGACCCCGATACAGAGACACGCCGCGACATATCTCCATATAATATTGTTTCAACTGAGAAATCATCTTTCTTTCTGTTCCGCGCGGCGGCTGTCGAACGGTCCCCCGGACACTATAGATGGTCTTAGAGGAGCCAATTACGTACGACCATACGTCAAACGACGTATTGTTGCACTGCACCCTTCGCCCTGAGCCTAGGCACCGGTGAGGCGGCTCCCCGTCGCATCCGGAACCATCAAAGCTCAGCGAAGGAGCGATCATGTCATTTGAAAGGCCAAACCTGACGCGGATTGGGTCCGCGCTGCGCCGGACGGTGCTGACCGGGGCCACGGCCCTGGCGGCGTTGTCGGTCGCCGCCCACGGATCCATGGCCGCAGACGTCAACACCACCGGCCTCGCCGTTACCGACGACACGGTGACGGTCGGCATCCTGCACTCCATCACCGGAACCATGGCGATCTCCGAGACCGGCTCGGTGCAGGCGGAGAAGCTGGCCATCGACCAGATCAACGCCATGGGCGGCGTGCTCGGCCGCAAGATCGAGTTCATCCAGGAGGACGGCGCCTCCGACTGGCCGACCTTCGCCGAAAAGGCCAAGAAGCTGCTGGTCAACGACAAGGTCGCGGCAGTGTTCGGCTGCTGGACCTCGGCGTCGCGTAAAGCGGTGCTGCCGGTGTTCGAGCAGTACAACGGCATGCTGTACTACCCGACCTTCTATGAAGGCCTCGAAGAGTCGCCGAACGTGATCTACACCGGCCAGGAGGCCACCCAGCAGATCATCGCCGGCATCGACTGGGTGGTGAGGGAGAAGGGCGCGAAGACCTTCTACCTGCTCGGCTCGGACTACATCTGGCCGCGCACCTCGAACAAGATCGCCCGCAAGCACATCGAGAAGCTGGGCCTCAAGGTGGTGGGCGAGGAGTACTACCCGCTCGGCCACACCCAGTTCAACTCGGTCATCAACAAGATCAAGCTGAAGAAGCCCGACGTGATCTATGCGATCGTCGTCGGCGGGTCGAACGTCGCCTTCTACAAGCAGCTGAAGGCCGCGGGCATCGACATGACGAAGGAGAAGCCGCTTCTTCTCACCATCTCGGTGACCGAGGACGAGATCCGCGGCATCGGCGGCGAGAACATCGAGGGCGCCTACGCCGCGATGAAGTACTTCCAGAGCCTGGACAACGACAACAACGCCGGTTTCGTCAAGGCCTTCAAGGACATGTGGGGCCAGGACATCGTCATCGGCGACGTCACCCAGGCGGCCTATCTGGGCCCGTGGCTGTGGAAGGCGGCGGTCGAGAAGGCCGGCAGCTTCGACATCGACAAGGTGCGTGAAGCGTCGCCCGGCATCGAGCTGACCACCGCTCCCGAGGGCTACGTCCGCATCCACGAGAACCATCACCTGTGGTCCAAGACCCGCATCGGCCGCGCCGGCGCGGACGGCCAGTACGAGCTGGTCTACGAGACCAAGGACCTGATGGAACCCGATCCGTTCCCCGAGGGCTACCAGTAAGCACTCGATCCCGCCGGAGCGCTTCTCCAGGGGTGCTCCGGCGGACGGACCTTCTCCCCGCCATTCTGCCGCCCCGTCGCCACGGCGACGCCTCAGGAGCTCAGGTCATGTTCGACGGTTACACGCTCAGTGAGCTCGGCTCGATCCTCGCCATGCAGGGCTTCGCCGGTCTCATCCTCTTCTCGGTCTTCGTTCTCATGGCGCTCGGCCTGGCCATCATCTTCGGCCAGATGGGCGTCATCAACATGGCCCATGGCGAGTTCATGATCCTCGGGGCCTACGTCACCTATCTCTGCTCGCACATCTTCCAGAACTACCTTCCCGGTCTGTTCAGCATCTACTTCTTCGTCGCCATGGCGCTGGCTTTCTGCGCTTCGGGCGCCCTCGGCATGCTCTGCGAGTGGGCGCTGATACGCCATCTCTACAAACGTCCCCTGGACACCCTCCTCGCGACCTGGGGCCTGAGCCTGATCCTGCAGCAGGCCTACCGCACCATCTTCGGCGCGCGCGAGGTCGGCGTCTCCCTGCCCGACTGGATGATGGGCTCGGTGCCGCTGACCGACCTGATCGAGATCCCGATCAACGGCCTGTTCGTGATGGCCCTCACCCTGATCATCACCGCCGCCGTCGGCGCGATGATGTACCGCTCAGGCTGGGGCAAGCAGGTCCGTGCCGTCATGCAGAACCGCGTCATGGCCGGCGCCGTCGGCATCAACACCGAGCGCACCGACCGCCTGACCTTCGGCATCGGCTGCGGGGTCGCCGGCATCGCCGGCGCGGCCTTCACGATGATCGGCTCGACCGGTCCGACTGCCGGCCAGCTCTACATCGTCGACACCTTCCTGGTGGTCGTCTTCGGCGGCGCGGCCAGCCTGCTCGGCACCATCGCGTCGGCCTTCAGCATCAGCCAGGCCCAGTCGGCCATGGAGTTCTTCCTGTCCGGTTCGATGGCCAAGGTTCTGACCCTGCTCACCGTCGTCGGCATCCTGATGCTGCGTCCGCAGGGCCTGTTCACCCTCAAGGTTCGCAAGTGAGGACCCATCCCATGCGCACCGGCTCAAGTTTCCTCACCCGTACCGAACTGGTCTATTTCGCGATCCTCGCGGCGGTGATCTTCGTGGTCTTCCCGGCGTCGATGGACATCTTCCGCCTGAACCTGTTCGGGAAGTACCTGACCTACGCCTTCGTCGCCGTCGGCCTCGTCCTCTGCTGGGGCTACGGCGGCATCCTCAGCCTCGGCCAAGGCGTGTTCTTCGGCCTCGGCGGCTACTGCATGGCGATGTTCCTGAAGCTCGAAGCCTCAACGCCCGAGGCGACGGCGATCCAGTCCACCCCGGGCATCCCGGACTTCATGGACTGGAACCAGCTCACCGCCCTGCCGACGTGGTGGGAGCCGTTCCACAGCTTTCCCTTCACCCTGATCGCGGTGATCGCGGTTCCCGTCTTCTTCGCCTTCGTCATCGGTCTCGCGATGTTCAAACGGCGGGTGGGCGGCGTCTACTTCGCCATCATCACCCAGGCCATCGCCGCGATCCTGACCATCCTGATCATCGGCCAGCAGGGCTACACCGGCGGCGTCAACGGCATCACCGATCTCCGCACCCTGCTGGGCTGGGACATCCGCACCGACTCCGCCAAGTACATCCTCTACTTCGTCAATGGCGGGCTTCTGATGCTCTGCCTGCTCGCCGCGCAGTTCGTACGGCGTTCCAAGCTCGGCCGGATCCTGGTGGCGATGCGCGACCAGGAAGACCGGGTGCGATTCTCCGGCTACGACGTCGCCAACTTCAAGATCTTCGTCTTCTGCCTGGGCGCGGCGATGGCGGCGGTCGGCGGGGCCATGTTCACCCTGCAGGTCGGCTTCATGTCGCCGTCCTTCGTCGGCATCGTGCCGTCGATCGAGATGGTGATCTTCTGCGCCGTCGGCGGCCGGCTTTCGATCCTCGGCGCGGTCTACGGCACTCTGCTCGTCAACTGGGCCAAGACCACCTTCTCGGAGATGTTCCCGGAACTCTGGCTGTTCGCCATGGGCGCCCTGTTCATCGGCGTGGTGCTGGCGTTCCCGAACGGTCTTGCCGGTCTCTACAACAGCTATGTCGCGCCGTACGTGAAGCGACTGATCAGCGCCCGTGGCGCCGGTCGGCGCATGGCGCCGGCCGAGTGACGGAGGAACAGCCATGAACGCTGCCACTGCAACGGTCGCCAGCAACACCGACTACCTGCTGGCGGTCGAGGACCTGACGGTCTCCTTCGACGGGTTCAAAGCGGTCGACGGGCTGAGCTTCTACGTCGACGAGAACGAGATCCGGGTGATCATCGGTCCCAACGGCGCCGGCAAGACGACCGTCCTCGACCTGATCTGCGGCCGCACCAAGGCCACCCAGGGCTCGATCAAGTTCAAGGGGGCGGAGCTCACGCAGATGCGCGAGCACCAGATCGTCCATGCCGGCGTCGGCCGAAAGTTCCAGACTCCGTCGATCTACGAGGATCTGACGGTGTTCGAGAACCTGGAGATCTGCTTCCCCCGCGGCCGCACCGTCTTCGGTTCTCTCGCCTTCAAGCGGGACGGCGAGGTGGTGTCGCGGGTGGAGGAGATCGCCGAGACGATCTTTCTCTCGAACCAGCTCCACGAGCGGGCCGCCTTCCTCAGCCACGGCCAGAAGCAGTGGCTGGAGATCGGCATGCTGCTGATCCAGAACCCGGAGCTGCTGATGCTCGACGAGCCGGTCGCCGGCATGTCGGTGTCGGAGCGCAAGAAGACGGCCGAGCTTCTGCATCGGATCATCCAGGACCGCTCTGTGCTGGTGATCGAGCACGACATGAAGTTCGTGGAGGACATCGCCCACAAGGTCACCGTCCTCCACCAGGGCCGCATCCTGTCCGAGGGCTCCATGGACAAGGTCCAGGCCGACCCGAAGGTCATCGAAGTCTATCTCGGGCATTGAGGGGATCCGCCATGCTCAACGTCACCGATCTGCATGTCGCCTACGGCCAGAGCGAAGTGCTCCACGGCCTCACCTTCCAGGCCGCCCCCAACGAGATCATCGCGATCATGGGCCGTAACGGCATGGGCAAGACGACGCTCATGAAATCGCTGATGGGGATCGTGCCGACGAGCCGAGGCTCGGTCACCGTCGGCGAAACCGACATCACGTCCATGCGGAGCTACCAGCGCGTCGCCAACGGCGTCGCTTACGTGCCCCAGGGTCGGATGATCTTCTCGACCATGACGGTGGAAGAAAACGTCGAAACCGGCCTCACCGTCACCGGCGAGACGGCGGTGCCCAAGGACATCTACGAGCTGTTCCCGGTACTGCTGGAAATGAAGCACCGGCGCGGCGGCAACCTCTCGGGCGGCCAGCAGCAGCAGCTCGCCATCGCCAGGGCGCTCGCCTCCAAGCCCAAGGTGCTGCTGCTCGACGAGCCCACCGAGGGCATCCAGCCCTCGATCATCCGCGAGATGGGGCGGACGCTGAAACGCATCCGCGACCAGCGCGGTCTGTCCATCGTCGTCTCCGAACAGGTGCTGAGCTTCGCGCTCGATATCGCCGACCGCGTGCTGGTGATGGAGAACGGCGAAATCGTCCAGGAAGACACCCGCGACAAGGTCGACGAGGCCAAGGTCGCGCGCCTGCTTTCCGTCTGAGTCCCTGCCGATCCCTGCTTGTTTCCGCTCAACAGCCGAAAGAGGAAAGAAGAGTCATGCCTGATACGCTGATCAAGATCGATCTCAGCCAGTCGCCCTACGAGAACGAGATGATCCACAACCGGTGGCACCCGGACATTCCGATTGCCGCCTGGGTGGACCCCGGCGACGACTTCGTCGTCGAGACCTATGACTGGACCGGCGGCCAGATCAAGAACGACGACGATGCTGCCGACGTGCGCGACGTCGACCTGACGCAGGTCCACTTTCTCAGCGGCCCGATCGGCGTGAAGGGTGCGGAGCCCGGCGATCTGCTGGTCGTCGACATTCTCGACATCGGCGCCTTCGATACCTGCCTGTGGGGCTTCAACGGCTTCTTCTCGAAGCAGAACGGTGGCGGCTTTCTCACCGATCACTTCCCCGAGGCGCAGAAGTCGATCTGGGACATCGAGGGCATGTTCACCAAGTCGCGCCACGTTCCCGGCGTGCGCTACGCGGGCCTGATCCATCCCGGGTTGATCGGCTGCCTGCCGTCGAAGGAGATGCTGTCGACGTGGAACGAGCGCGAAAAGGCGCTGTTCGACACCGACCCCGACCGGGTGCCGGCGCTGGCCACCCTGCCCTACGGCGAGACCGCGCATATGGGCAAGCTGACCGGCGACGCGAAGGCCGCCGCCGCCGCCGAGGGCGCCCGCACCGTTCCGCCGCGCGAGCATGGCGGCAACTGCGACATCAAGGACCTGAGCCGCGGCTCGAAGATCTACTTCCCCGTCTATGTCGATGGCGGCGGGCTGTCGATGGGCGACCTGCACTTCAGCCAGGGCGACGGCGAGATCACCTTCTGCGGCGCCATCGAGATGGCGGGCTGGGTGCATCTCAAGGTCTCGCTGCTGAAGGGCGGGATGGCCAAGTACGGGGTCAAGAACCCGATCTTCCGGCCGAGCCCGATCACGCCGAAGTATGACGACTACCTGATCTTCGAAGGCATCTCGGTCGACGAGCAGGGCAAGCAGCACTACCTCGACGTCCACATCGCCTACCGTCAGGCCTGCCTGAACGCCATCGAGTACCTGAAGAAGTTCGGCTACACCGGCGCCCAGGCCTACGCGATCCTCGGTACCGCACCGGTTCAGGGCCACATCTCGGGCGTCGTCGACATTCCCAACGCCTGCGCGACGTTGTGGCTGCCGACCGACATCTTCGAGTTCGACGTCATGCCCGGCAGCGACGGCCCGACCAAGTATCTGGACGGGTCGATCGACGTGCCGCTGGCACCCGACCTCTGAGAGGGGACGAAGCATGCCTCTCTACGAATATCAGTGCGATAGCTGCGGCGTCTTCGACGCCATGCGGCCGATGGCGCAGTCTGCCGATCCCTGCGACTGTCCCGCTTGCGGGACAACCGCCCCAAGGGTGATGTTCACCGCTCCCCGCCTGGCGGCGATGGACACCGGTCTCCGGCATGCACACGCCACCAACGAACGTAGCGCAGACAGCCCGAGGACGTCGCGTGATGCCTCCTCGCATCGTCACGGGCCTGGATGCGGCTGCGGCAGCGGGACGAGCAAGGCGGTGCACCGTCCCGACGGATCCAAGACGTTTCCGTCGAAGCGGCCTTGGATGATTTCGCACTGACCGCGTAGGTGGCGGGCCGCCCGCGCGTCACACCTCGTGACGCGCGGGTTCCGCCTCTTTCGGTTTCCGTCCGAACGCCGCGCGCCCCTCCCGTCTCCACAGCAGCCGGTACAAGCGATATATTAGGGTTCGCATCCTCATCCTTCCGAGGGTGTTGAAGCTGTACCGGGACAAGAGTCATGATTGTCAGGCTCTGACCGGTCCGCGTTGGATGGCGGGCTGCAGGTGGCTTTGGAATCATGCCTCCGGACATTGATCGGCCCCCATTCAGAGTTCGATGACGTGCGTGCCCGCTGGCGTAGCGGCCGGACGCACATCGAACGGTATGGGCTTTGGGCCGTCGGGCCCGGCAAGAGGATTGGTTCTTACGTCTAGCGACGACGGGAGTGGTCATGAAGACGGATATTGGCGCGGGCTTTGAGCAGGAGATGACCGGATCCGCGACCGGGGCCGCAAAGGGCGACGCCATGCTGATCGAGGCGGCGGGTCGAGCTTCGATCGAGCTTCCGTCCGACTTTCCCTTACTGAGCGCCGATTTCGTGCGGCTGGGGTCGGATCTGTTGCTGGTGGCCGAAGACGGCGGCCAGATCCTGATCCAGGATTACTTCGACGCTCCGGCGGCCGCGCTGGTCCAGCCTGACGGTATTCACGGCGAAATTAATATTGCCGGCCACACAGTGACCTCGTTCGCCGGCCCGCTGGCGCCCGGTCAGTTGGCTCAGGCGGGCGATGTGGCGCTGGGCGGGGAGCCGATCGGCACGGTCGATTCGGTCGC
>PBKC01000033.1 GCA_002721365.1 Rhodospirillaceae bacterium
CCCGCCACCGTCTCGACCCGGAAATCGTCGGCCTGGAAGGCCCGGTCACCGGAACGCCGCCCGGCGGGACCGCGAACCTGCGCAACGCCCGCATATCAGACGTTGCCGAGGGGCCGTTCAGCGACCTGTCCCACACGCTCGACGTCCGGCGCCTGCGGGGCCCGTGGGGACGCTTCAACATCCCCAAGATCAACATGCACCTCTACCGGCTGCAGGCGTTCGCGCTGACGCTGACGACCCCGGTCGATCTCGGTGCCAACCGGTTCACGCTCGATCCGACCGGCCGCGACATCCCGCTGTTCCAGCCGCGCCTGCGCCCGGATTCGAGCGAGTCGTGGGAGCCGGTGAAGGAATGGCAGGTTCCGGCGCCGCTCACCTGCCGGCGGCTGAACGCGGCACGGTTCCAGCTCAGCACCGCCGACGTCCCGCTGGATCTCGCCGACGAGATCGGCGCCTATGTCGGCTTCGAGTACCGGAACGAAAGCCTGTTCCGGCAGATGCTGATGGCCCGCCTCAGCCCGGTGCAGCTTGCGCTCAACCGCGCGGCACTGCTGGTGGCTGCCCTGACGGAGCTGTCGCCGAAGCGCCATCTGTTCCCGGGCGCCGTGTCGCTGGGGATCGGCGCATCGGCCGGCGTCGGGCCGGTGGCGCGGCACGAGGTGCTGGGGGCGGACCTGGAAACCTGGGGCGCGGGCGTCACCGTCGAGCCCGACCGCCGCCTGCTGATCGACCCGGCGCGGGGCCGCGTGCTGCTGACCGCGGCACCGGGCGCAGACGAATCCCTGTTCGCCCTGCGCCACCATGTCGGCCTCGCCAACCCCGTCGGAGCCGGGCCGTTCGACCGGGCCGGCGAGCTATCGCGCGATACCGACGTCACGGCCGAGCTGCCGACCGGTCCGACCGACGGCGACGGCTTCTTCACCGACCCCGGCCCGGTCACGGCGATCAGTCTGCCGGCGTCGGGCGTCGTCCGGGTGCCGACCAGCAAGACCTACGAACCGTCGCTCGATGGCGGCACGACCTGGACGGTGACCGACGATCTGACGCTGGAAGCGTCGGACGGCGAACGGCCCTATCTCCGCTTCCTGCCGTCCGCCGCCGACCCCACCGTCATCATCGACGCCTCTTCCGCCAGCGAGCCGCCGGACCTCGTGCTCGACGGTCTGTGGCTGGGCATCCAGCCGCCCGATCTCGCGACGGTGGCGCTTGCGGACGCCGACGATCCCTGCCCCGTCGTCCCGGCGCGGATCGTTCTGGAAGGCGACTTCCGCAACGTCGTGCTGCGCCATTGCACGGTCGATCCGGGCGGCGAGCGCGCCAGGGTGACGCCGCTCGCCTGCCTGCCGATTCCGGCCGTGACGCTCGAACTCCGGGGTCAGGTCGAACGGCTGCTGATCGACCGCTGCATCACCGGCCCGATCGCCGAAGCGACCGACAGCGGCGACCCGTGCTCGGCGCGCGAGATCATCGTCTGCGACTCCATCGTCCAGAGCACCGATCCCGGCGTTCCCGCGATCACCAGCCGCATCGCCAGCGTCGAACTGATGCGCTCGACGGTATTCGGCGACGTCACGGTCAACCGCCTGAACGCGAGCGAGACGCTGATCCAGGGCCTCACCCGTGTGACTGACAACCAGTCGGGCTGCTTCCGCTTCTCGGCGACCAACGCCGATCCCGACCGCCGCCTGCCGCACCAGTACGAATCGCACCTGCTCGCGCCCGCCATCCCGCCGCATGCCTTCGTCTCGCGCCGGTTCGGCGACGCCGCCTACGCCCAGCTTTCCCCCACCGCACCGCCCGAGATCCTGACCGGTGCCGAGAACCGGTGCGAGATGGGGGTCTTCAATCGACGCCTGCTCCAGATCCGGACGGCCGACCTCGACGCCAAGACGCGCGAGTTCCTGCCGTTCGGGCTGATTGCCCAACAGATCTTCGAGACATGATCCGCCTGCGAGGACCAAAGCCATGACCGGCGACATCTCAGCTTTCCTGTTCGATCCGCGTCAGGCCTATACGAGCGTCCGCCTGCAACAGGGCCGAATCATCACGGACCTGGACTGGAACGAGAACGAGCGCATCGAGGCGGACCGCCGCCGCCGGATGCTGGCCGACCTCGTCTGCGGTCACGGCTCGTCCAACGATGGCTTCGGGCCGACGGGTGCGACGCTTCAGACGGTCGAGACCGGGGGAGACGACGGAACGGTCGACGTCCAGACCTACGACGTGACCCTGGCGGCAGGGACGTTCCTGCTGGGCGGCGAGCTGCAAAGCTGGCCCGGAGGCAACGCGGAGAGCTTCCTTCATCAGCGCGACTGGCTGCAGCTCACGGGCGCCGACAGCGCCGCCCTGCCCTCCGTCCCCGACGCGGGCCGGACCGACCTCGTCTATCTGGAGGCGTTCGAGCAGCCGGTGACCGCGGTCGAGGACAGGGAACTCCGTGAGCGGGCACTCGGCGGGCCCGATACCTCGACGCGGATGAAGGCGATCCGCCGCGTCCGCATTCTCGAAGACGTACCCGATGATTGCCCGCAAGCAGCTGCTGCGATGCGGTCGCTCGTGACTGCTCCGGCGGTGGGCGACACCTCGGGCGTGCCGCACCAGTTCGATCCCGTGACCTGCGAGGTGCGTTCGAAGGCGCGCCTCACCGTCGATTTCTCCGGCCCCGGACCGACCGGCGATCTCTGCCGGCCGCGCGTGACCCAGGGCTATCTCGGCGCCGAAAACCAAGCCATCCGCGTTCAACTGACCCGCGCCGACCGGTTCCTCTGGGCCTACGACAACGCGGCGCCGCTCTACCGCATGCAGATCACCGACGATACGCCGGCCGCCGACGGATCGATCGAGGTGACGCTGCTGACGCCGCCCAACGACCCGGCCCTGTTCCCGCTGGAGGACATGGTCGTCGAGGTGCTGCCGTGGGGCGCGCTGCTGGCTAATCTGGAGAAGACGGCAACCGAGAGCGGGCCGCTCGCCCGGGTCACCGCCGCCTATGACCCGGGGACCGGCTCGCTCCGCATCGCCCCTGAAGTGCCGGGCGTGCTTCAGTCATGGCTCGGGTCGACCGAACGCGATCCGATCCTCAGCCCGCGCGACCCCGAGGACGAGCGGCGCTTCTTCTATCTGCGCATCTGGCAGCCCGGTCCCGCCGAAAGCACCGATCTCGAGCACAGCTTCCTGCCCGGAACGGACGTCGAGCTGCCGGGAACCGGGCTGGTGGTGAATTTCTCCAGCTTCGGCCTGCCCGGTGACTTCTGGGTCATCGCGGCCCGGCCGAACACGCCCGACCGGGTCGTGCCGTGGCGGCTGCTCGACGCGACCGCGCCGTTCGGGCCGAAACGTTTCTTCGCGCCGCTCGGCCTCGTCGACTGGCAGATCTCGGCAACCGGGGATCTCTCGGCCGACGTCGAGGACTGCCGGCACCGGTTCCGCAAGCTCTGCGACATCGAGACCTGCTGCACCGTCCATGTCGGCGACGGCAACGAGAGCACCGGCGATACCACCGATCTTCAGGAGGCGATCGACCGCCTGCGGACACGAGGCGGCCATGGCCGAATCTGCCTTCTGCCGGGCCGGCACCTGGCGGCGGCGGTGATCGACGGGCTGACGGAGGTCACGATCGAAGGCTGCGGCCGGCGGTCCGTGCTCATCGCCGACGAGGGACAGACCGCCCCGCTGATCACCATCGGGCGCAGTCAGCGCATCACCCTCCGCGACTTCGCAACGGAAAGCACCACCACGCGCCATGTGTTCGCCGCGCGCTCACGGGAGGTCGCGGTCGAGCGCATCGACATGCTGGCGCGCGACCGGGGCGCGGTCCTCGGCACGCGCATGGACGGTATGCGGGTCGAACGCTGCTCCGTCGAGACCGACACGCTGACGCGGGAACAGGTGGGTCAGGGCCTACCGGTCGAGCCTGCCGTCTTCCTGGCCGGCGACCGCCTCGTCGTCCGCCGCTGCGTCATCCGGACGGCGCTGGGGCGAAACGCTCAGCTCACCGCGCTGGGCGGTCTCCAGATCGGCGGCGACAGCACCGACGTCGACATCGCCGAGACGCTGATCCAGGGCGGCAACGGCCCCGGCATCACGCTCGGATCGGTCGATTTCCAGCCCAGGCGCGTGCTGGGAGAAGCGTCCCGGCTGCGGGAGTACTACCGGGCCAGCGCGGCGCAGCCCACCTATTCCTCCTGGCTCACGGCGACCGATGACGGTTGTCTGGAGCTCGAGCCGCGGCCGCGTCCGCCGGGGAACGACGATGACGGCCAGCCGCTGCGGCCGGTCTCCGACGGGCCCGTCATCGACTGCCGGATCCGGAAGAACCGCATCCTCGACATGGGTGCGAGCGGAATCACCGCCGCCTTCTGGTTCGACCCGGAGGACGAAGGCGACGCCATCGTGACCGACCGGCTGCTAATCGCGGGCAACGAGATCAGCCGCTGCATGCGGCTGGCGACCACCGGCCTCACGGCCCGGTTCAGGCAGATCGCGGCGTTCGGCGGCATCACCCTCGCGGTCGGCTCGGACATCGATATCCGCGACAACCGCATCACGGAGCTCGCGCTCGCTCACCCCTCGCCGATCGTCGGCATCTTCGCGCTCGACGCCACGGCGATCGCGATTCAGCGGAACCATCTGCGCGACAACGGCCAGATCGCCACACTGGAAAGCGAGATCGAAGTCGGTCTGGCGGGCGGCATCATGCTGACCATGGCCCGGCCCGGCATCGACTTCTTCGATACCGCCTTCCTTCAGAGCGTGAGCGGCGCCCGGCAGGACGGCGCGGCCGCCTGCGTTATCGAGGACAATACGGTCGTGGCGCGGGAAGGCCGCGCCCTGACCGTGATCGGCATCGGGCCGATGATGATCCACGGCAACCGGTTGACGGCGCACGGATCGAATACGCTGAGCCGCCTGCCGATCGCGGGGGCGACCAACGCCAGCTTCAATCTGACCACCCTGGCATTGATCGGGCTTCTGAGCGTGCGCCAGATCCGCAACCCGCTCCTGGCGCTGCTCAACGTGCTGGGCGGGGCGAGCGTGACTGTCCTGAACCTGGGGCTTTCGAACGAGGTCTACCTGCAGCTTCTGGGCTACAGCGGTCTCGGCCTGGTCGAGCCGCCGCAGGAACCGGGTACCAGCTTCGACGACGACCTTCGCCTGCTCGCGAACGGCAACGTCATGTTCAACGACAATCAGGTCGTGCTCGACAGCGTGTCGCCGGCGGTGACCCTTACCTTGAGCTCCATCCTGCTGCTCAGCCTCGACGACATCGCGATGGAAGACAACCAGTGCGACTGCGACATGGCCCTCGACTTCGTGGGCATCAACGCGCTGGCGATCGGCTGGTCGGTGCGCATGCAGGGGAACCGGATGAAGGAAGGCGCCCTCAACGCGTTCCTGTCCGGCCTCACGGCAGCGGTGATGAACAACACCAGCAACAACCAGGGGACCCACTGCTTCACGATCGCCGGGGGCTTCCGGCCGCAGATCGTGTCGACGGGTCTGCCGGCCGGGGCGACGGTCGAGTTGGAGACGAACCGCCATCTAGCGCCCGAATCCTTCTGTCAGCCGTTCCGGCGGGCACAGCCGCAGCTCGAAAGCGGTTTCGCGATCCAGCAGCGGCAATCGGTCGGCTTCCGGCCCTTTGGATAAGGAAAGCCTCAGTCATGGCGCAGAAGTTTCCGACGGCTCCCGAAACTCTGGCTGACGAGTTCGCCTCGCTCGGCCCGTCTGCCGACCGCCTGCGGCTCGTCGGCCTGGATCACGCCACCCGGTTGCAGGCCGGGCGGATTGGCGCCGCCGAGCGTCGGCTGGCGCTGGTCCAGGCGCGTCGGCCGGAGCGGCAGGACGAGATCGCGGCCGCTGAGCAGGCGATCTCCGCCGAGCGCCGCGCTGCGAACGGATTCGCGCAAGGCACGGTCCGGGCCGAGATCGATCGGGTCGATCCGTCCAAGGACGCCGCCATCGTGCATGGCCTCGTCATCGGCGATCCGGACGTCATCGCGACCAAGCTGACGGTGGCGGCGATCCGCGCCGACGGCTCCGTGCGGCGCTTCACCTGCGCCGACGCCAAGGGGTATTTCCGCATGGACATCCCCGGCGAGGACGCGGTCGACCAGACGGTCTTCCTGCAGGTCTCGGACGCCGACCAGGCGGTGCTCTATCGCGGCGACGAAGCGATCCAGGCCAAGCAGGGCACAGTGACGTTCCGGCAGATCGTACTGACCGGCGAGCGGCTGGAGCCATGCCCGATTCCGCCGGACCGCGCGACGATGCCCCGGCTGCTCGACCTGCCGGAAAGCGAGGCGCTCGCGGTTCTGGAACGGCTGGGCCTCGATCTCGCCCGCCGCCAGACCCAGACCGCCGACGGTCGGGAGGGCCTGGTGATCTCTCAGGAACCGCCGGCGGGAACGGCCGTCAGCACCACGACCAGCGTCACGCTGGTCGTCGGAGTCGCGGCGGACGGCACCACCGTCGTGGTGCCCGATGTCATCGGGTTGAACCGCGACGAGGCCCAGGCCAAGATCGAAGCGACGGACCTCAAGATCGGACAGGTCATCCAGCAGCCGTCGACGCGACCGCCCGGTGTCGTGCTGGCCCAGGTGCCGGCCGCCGGCACGCGGGCCAACCCGGGAACGGTCGTCGATCTCACCGTCGCCGTGGCCCAGCCCGACGATCGGGTCGAAACGCCCGACCTGACGAATCGGACGCAACAGGAAGCGGAAGAGCTTCTGAAAAGGGCGGGATTGACCCTCGGCCGTATCACGTTCCGAGACGACGACCGCGTCGGTCGGATCATCGACCAGAAGCCTGAAGCGGGCAGCAAGGTCGCCCCGGAAACGCCGGTCAACGTGACGATCGGCCGCCAGGCGGCGCCCGAGCGGGTCGAAGTTCCCCGCCTCGTCGGTCGGACGCTCGCGGCGGCACGGGAGATCCTGGCATCGACCAAGCTGAAGCTGGGTCGGGTGCAAGGGAATACGGACGGCGTTGTCGCCGAGCAGAAGCCGGAAGCCGGGACCGCCGTCCCGACCGGATCGGTCGTCGACGTCAGCCTGAAGGCGCAGGAGACGCCGCGCGGCCCCGTCGTCGATGGGGGCCGCACCAACCGGCTCGCCGACCGTCTGGCGACACGGGCGGCCAAGGACTCGGCGTTCGAAAGCCTCGGCGTAAGCCGCGAAAAGGTCCGCGATACGCTGGTCGAAAGCGGTGTGGACTCCGTCGACCGAGTCCAGCGCGTCGTGGCGCTCGACAACACGGAGATCCGGGACATGTTCGGCCTGCAGAACCTGACGCAGGCCCGCTCCCTGCGGCGCCTGCTCCGTGAAGCCGCTGCCGCCGAGCAATAGAGAGGGCGAGCCATGGCCGATCATGCGCATCCCAGGCACGCGACCGCTTCCAAGCCGGCGCCCGCCGCCGCGAGAAAGGGAGCGGTCCGCTCTCCGGCGAGACGTCCGTTCGGCCCCACCGAGGCGGCACCGTCCGTTCGGTCCGCCCCGGAATCGGCCGGTAGCGTCATGCTGCCGGAGGAACCCCGCGGCGTCTTCGGCCCCGACGGGCAGGACCTCGGCAATGCCGAAGCCAGCCTGCAAAGCGAAGAGGTCGGGGCGGAAACGGCAAGCGAAACCGCCGGCGAAACGACGACGGCAGGCACCGAAACCGAGACCGAAAGCGCGGCGGCGGCAGAGGCGGCGCCCGCCGAAGGCGCCGCCGCACCTCCAGCCGCCGCACCGGCACCGGCGGCACCGAAGCCTTTGCTGCTGTTCGGACCGCGCGAGCTCTGGTACTTCGACGGCGAGACCCCGGCCACCTACACGGTTTCCGACACGGTCAAGTCGAACAAGTCCGGCGGCGTGTTCGCCTGGACCGTCTCCGCCCATCTGACCCTCTCATCGGCCTCGGCTGCCGAACCCGTCATCACGACGGCGTCTTCGAGCCCACGGCGGGGCGCCACGGTCGCGCTCAGGCATACGGCGGCGGACGGGACCGTGACCAGAGCCAGCTACGCGTTGACCGTGCGGGCCCCGGATTCCTTGAATCACCTGAGAAACGTCGATACGGCCGACGCGACCTGGGGCTACGACATCGAGGTCCACTACAGCATCGAGGACAATCTCGGCACGACCCTGCCCCGGAACGTGCCGATCAACGAGGACTTCACCGCCGCCCCGACCGCCGATTTCGCCGGGATGGACTGGCGCCGCGGCGGCGAGGGGTCGGCGACCGTCTCCCCCGCCGACTGGTTCGACCATATCCAGGGCGAGACCGCCGGACACACGCCGACACCGGTCGGCCCCGCCCATGCGGATGCCGGGGTCGCCGTCTATCATTGGCCCGGAAACTGGCATGTGGGCAGCCTGACCACCGGCAGCGGAACCAACGTCGCAAGCGTTACCTGGCAGAAGAACCGGGGGTTCGCACGACACACCTGACAGCCGGGAGGGTCCGGGATGACCGATATTGTCGCGGAAGACTACGCCTGGGGCGAGTCGCGATCGGACCTGCAGGCGGGGGTGCGTCAGGCGCCGGGAACCTCAGGCGCCAAGCAGTTCTTCGGCGCGATCCGCAATGTCGGCACGACCGATGCCTCGAGCCCCGCGATCTGCGAGCTTCGAATCCGCGCCGGCGAAGACGAATTCACGCTGGCCGAAGGGCCACGCTCCGCCGACGGTCAGACGGTCCTGCCGGGCGAAACGGTGGAGCTGTTCGGCTGGCGGATCACCGCCGACATCTGCAGTCCCCATCTGAGCTGCGGGGTGACCATGTGGTGCTTGCTGGGTCCCCATGACTGGCTCCGCTCGGCGGAGGTCCAGGCCGACTTCTCTTAGCGCCCCTCCGCCGCGGTCGCGCCTTCAATAGGACGGATGGGTGAATTCCCTTCGGTCGATCCCGTGCTTCTCGACCAGCCGTGCGAAGGCCCGACGCTCCTTCTTGGCGAGACGACTTGCGGCCGATAGGTTGCCCTCGGTCTTCGCCAGCACGGCGCGGATGTAGTCCCGCTCGAACGCCGCAACCAGACGAGCCTTGGCGACCGCGAAGGGCGCATCATCCAGCAACTCGGTGACCGATGCGCCGTTCGCCTTCGGCAAATCGAGGTCGTCCTCGGTAATGCGTGCGTCCCGTGCGAGCAGGTAGGCGCGATGGACCCGGTTCTCGAGCTCCCGCACGTTGCCGGGCCAGGCATGCCGCGCCATTGCCGCCCGGGCGCCGGGTTCGAGCCGGCGTTCGGGACCGCCGTAACGCTCCTGCATCAGGTCGAGGAAGTGTTCGGTCAGCACTTCCAGGTCTCCCAGCCGCTCCCGCAACGGGGGCAACCGGAGTTGGAGAACGTTGATCCTGTAGAACAGGTCTTCGCGAAACTTATGAGCGCGCACGAGTGCCGCCATGTCGCCATTGCACGCCGAGACGACCCGGACGTCGGCCTCTCGCGTTCTGCCACCTCCGAGCGGCCGGTATTCGTGCTCCTGGAGGAACCGGAGCAGGGTCGCCTGGACCGATACCGGCAGGCTGTCGATTTCGTCGAAGAACAGCGTGCCGCCCTCGGCCTGCGCAACGAGGCCGCCACAGCGGCGTGCCGCGCCGGTAAAGGCGCCCTGTTCATGGCCGAACAGTTCGTTGACGATCAGCGCTTCCGGCAGGGCACCGACATTGATGGCGACGAAAGGGCCAGCTCGACGATCGGACTTGGCGTGCAGGGCCCGCGCCGCGAGCTCCTTTCCCGTTCCGGTCTCTCCTTCGATCAGAACCGGGGCGCTGCAACGCGCATACCGACTGATCTTGCCGAGTGCCTCCCGGAACGTCCTGCTCCGACCGATCAGCAACCCTGAGTCGCCATGGGCACGTGTCCCAACGCTCATGTGGCCGGCCCCCCCCCCCTGCTTGCAAAGGATTTCCGCCGACTGACGGCTCGCTGCCAGCCGGCCTCGATCGAAGCCAAACCTACCGCAGCCACACCACCGCCCCAATACCTCCGAAGCCTTACCCCCAGCCGAACGGCTGTCGCCGAGCAGGACTACCCGTCGCGGTTGCGCCGCCCAGCCGCCTGACCGGCAGTCCCGGCGAGCGCCGCCACTCATGAACAGTCTTCATAGGCCTTAGTGGATTACGCCCGCTAACCCTCGGCGCTGCCGACCCTAGTTTGCTGGGAAGAAGGCTCGCGCCAACAGCGCGGCGCCTGTGCCGACAGTTCCGCTGACGGAGATGATCAAGTGAAGCACCTAACCCCAGCAGCCTTCGCACTGTCCATAGCCGTTGCGCCGGGAACGTTCGCTCAAAGCTCGGCCATCGACGTGACCTCGGAAACCGCACGATCGGTGTCACCGGCTCTCGAAGAATACACGAGCAAGGACCTCTATGGCGGCGTGTGGACGCGCCCGGACCTGTCGGCGCGGGACCGCAGCATCGTCACCGTCGCCTCGCTTATCGCCCGCAACCAGGCGAGCGACATGCCCGCCGAGTTCGACCGGGCGCTCGAGAACGGCGTCACGCCAGCCGAGCTGTCCGAGACGATCACGCATCTCGCCTTCTACACCGGCTGGGGGAATGCGATGGCCGCGGTGAACGTCACGAAGGAGATTTTCGACCAGCGCGGCATCGACATGGAGCAGCTCCCCGCCGCCGATCCGGAACTCCTGCCACTGGACGAGGAGGCTGAAGCGGACCGCGAGCGCAGGGTGCAAGAAGCCTACGGCGATGTCTCCCAGGGCGTCGTCGACAATACGCGCGATCTGCTGTTCCGCGATCTTTGGCTTCGCCCCGCCCTGGAACCTCGGGACCGCAGCCTCGTCACGGTGAGCGCCCTGATTTCGACCGGTAAGGTCGAGCAGATGCCGTTCCACCTGAACAAGGCGATGGATAACGGGCTGACGCAATCGGAGGCATCCGAGGTCCTCACCCATCTGGCCTTCTATGCAGGCTGGCCCAACGTCTTCTCCGCCCTGCCCGTCGCTCGCGACGTCTTCGAGGCGCGCGCACAGCAATGAAGGCCGCTGCCCCGGTCAGATCGGAGGGGGGACATATTGCCGGTAGCGCAGGGCGTCCACCACAAGAGCGAACGCCGCCGAGTGCTGGCGGCGGCTCGGATAGTAGAGATGGAAACCTGCGGATGGCGGACACCAGTCCGCGAGCACACGTCTCAATCGGCCTTGGGCCAGGTGGGGCTTCGCCAGCTCCTCCGGCAGATAAGCCAAACCCAGCCCGGCGAGCGCCGCATTGAGCATCTGGTAAGTGCCGTTGAACACAAGCTGCCCCTCGACGCGGACGTTCAGTTCCTGACCTTCCTTTTCGAACTCCCACGCATAAAGCCCGCCGCGTGTCGGCAGGCGGAGATTGATGCAGTTGTGGTCGACCAGGTCTCGCGGCGTTTTCGGTTCCGACCGGGCGTCGAAATACGCGGGGGCCCCGACCACTGCCATGCTGGAATCGGGTCCGATGCGCACGGCGATCATGTCCTTGGCGATCTGCTCGCCGCTCCGCACACCCGCATCGAAACCCTGCGCCACGATGTCGGTAAGGCCGTAATCGATGACGATCTCGACCTTGATGTCCGGATACTCGCCCAGAAGACCGACCAGCCGGGGCCAAAGGATCGTATCCGCCACATAGTCGATGGACGTGATCCGGACGGTACCCGCCGGCCTTTCGCGCAGATCGGCCAGGGCATCGAGTTCGGTCTCGATCTCGTCGAGGCGGGGGCCGACCGACCGCAGCAAGCGTTCGCCCGCCTGGGTCGGCGAGACGCTGCGCGTGGTACGCGTGAGCAGCCGAATCCCTACCCGGTCCTCGAGCCCGCGGATGGTATGGCTGAGGGCCGACTGGGAAACGCCCAGCTTCGCCGCCGCTTTGGTGAAGCTTCGTGCGCGAGCGACAGCCACGAAGGCGAAGAGATCGTCCAGATATCGGCGCTGCATTGATTAGTCCTGCTCATAGGTTCATGCAGATTATACGGCCTAATCGCGCCGTGTCCCCACCCTCAGATTTCAGGTGGAGCAGGGCCCGGACGACCTGACCGGCCATTGCATCGGTCGAGGCGCCGCCCCCATGCCGTCTCCGACGCCGCAATGCGAGACAAGGAGGAGCACCCTATGGAGATCAAGCGAAACGGCTCACAGCCTTCGAGCAAAGGACCCGCCGAGTACTTCACCGGTGCGGTCCGTATCGACCCGCTGTTCCAGGCACCCGATCCCGCCCACGTGACCACCAGCTGTGTGACGTTCGAGCCGGGAGCGCGGACAGCGTGGCACAAGCACCCCCTCGGCCAGACCCTGATCGTGGTATCCGGCTGCGGCTGGACGCAGTGCGAGGACGGCCCAAAGGAGGAGATCCGCGCCGGCGACGTGATCTGGTGTCCGCCCGGTCACAAACACTGGCACGGTGCCACGTCGACGACCGCGATGTCGCATATCGCCATTCAGGAGCACGCCGGAGACGGCAAGGTCGTGGAATGGCTGGAGCATGTCAGCGATGAAGACTACCAGGGCTGACGGTCGGCCGGTCGAGGTTGGAGGGTACGCAGCGTGACAGCAGCAGCAACGACCGAACGGCGGGATGCCGCCGCGGTTCTCGCCGTCGCGGCGGCGGGACCGCTGCTGGTCCTGATCGCGTTCACCGTACCTCTGACCACGCTGACCAGCACGGCCGAGGCATTGGGCGCCGGCTCCGGCATTCAAGCGTGGATCATGAGCGCCATGAGCGTCGGCGCTGCGGCCGGGCTGTTGAGCAGCGGCGCGATCGGCGACGATTACGGGCGCCGACGGACGTTCTTGGCCGGAACGCTTATGTTGGCTGGAGCTTCGGTACTTGGCGCACTCGCGCTGACCGCCCCGGTGCTGGTGATCGCCCGTATCCTGCAGGGTCTTGGCGGTGCAGCGATTCTCGCCTGCAGCCTCGGTCTCATAGGGCATCTGTTCCCGACGGGCCCGGAGCGGTCGCGGGCAACGGGCGTCTGGGCCGCCGCCCTCGGCGCCGGGGTGGCGATCGGCCCGATTCTATCCGCCGGTCTCGATGCTCTCGGTGGCTGGCAGATGCCCTACGTGATGACGGCGCTCGCCGCAGCAGCGCTCGCCGTTGCCGGCCGAGCGCTCTTGCCGGAGTCGCAGGCTGCCGCGCCGCGCCGCATCGACGTTGCCGGTGCATTGCTGCTGGGACTGGGCCTCGCCGCCTTGCTGGCCGGGCTGACCGAAGGCCGGTCGGGCTGGGACCAACTGTCCGTGTTCGTGTTGTTGGCGGTCGGAGCGGTTCTGGTTGTGGGTTTTATTGTCGTGGAGCGGCAAATCGCTGAACCGATGCTCGACCTCGCATTGTTCCGCCGGCCGGACTTCGCTGGGGCGACGACAGCCGCGCTGGCCTCGGGTGCCGGGGTGTTGTCGCTGGTTTCTTTCGTGCCCACCCTGCTCGAGCGCGCCATCGGGACCGCTCCGCTGATTGGGGCCGTCCTGCTGCTTGCATGGTCGGCGACGACGGCGGTGACTTCACTTGCCGCCCGCTGGCTGCCGACATGGCTCACACCACGAATGCAGCTGATCGTCGGCTTGGTCGGGGTCGCGGCCGGACAGTTCGCGTTGTTCGGCATCCTTCCCGAAGCATCGCTCGGACGCCTTCTGCCCGCCCTGTTGTTCGCCGGGCTCGCCAACGGCGTTCTCAACGCGGCGCTGGGTTACCAGGCGGTCGCCAGCGTGCCGGCGGGGCGGTCCGCCATGGGAAGCGGCGCCAACAATACCGCCCGCTACCTCGGGTCCGCGATCGGACTCACCGTGGTCACTGTGCTCGTCACTCATGCGAACGCCATGCCCGGAGCAGCGGGTCTGGCGGGAGGATGGAACAGGGCGGTGCTGGTATCGGTCGGGTTCTCGCTGCTGGGAGCGCTGGTCGTGTTCCTGGCCCGTGAAATGACTCCTGCGAGCAGCCCCCGTTCGTCTGCGCCTATCGCAAACGCCGGTCGCAGCGGGGCCGCCAGATGTCAGGAGTGATCGTCTCTCACCGGGAAGGAATGGAAAGCGATGGAGAGATCAGCGTTATTAGGCCATTCGCTATGGATGGCGGTCGTACTCTCCGCCTTCTTCCTGGCACAGGCGGCAATCGCCGAAAACGCGACCGATCGCGAGGTGAATGACATGAAGATTCGCATCGTCGTCGAAGGCATGGCGGTCACCGCCACACTGGAAGACAACCAGACGGCACGGGATTTCGTAGCCCTGCTTCCCTTTGCGACGATGCTCGAAGACTACGCATCGACGGAAAAGATCGCCGGCTTGCCGCGACGGCTGAATACGGACAATGCGCCGGCGGGCATCGATCCCTCGGTCGGAGACATCACCTATTACGCCCCATGGGGCAACCTGGCGGTGTTCTACCGCGACTTCAGCTATGCGCGCGGGCTGGTAAAACTGGGAAGCATCGATTCCGGCATCGAAGTCCTGGACCGTCCCGGCCCTATGCAGGCGACCATCGAACTTATCGACAAGTGAGCCCTTTGACCGGCGCACCGAAGTTGCGCCCGCCGATGGAATGCGACGCGACCGGAGATCACAGGAGACACAGGAAATGAAACGGCTTGGAATCGGCGTTTGTGCGTTCGGGCTGCTTGCTGCGGCACCCGGCTTCGCACAGGAAGCGGAGATATCGCCGAACGGTTCTCGGGAATCGATTGTCGGGGCGAACGAGCACATGCAGACGACCGGAGGCAACGTGACGTTCGCCCCGGGGGCGCGTTCGGCA
>PBKC01000034.1 GCA_002721365.1 Rhodospirillaceae bacterium
CCACAGGCCGGGGGGATGCAACGGGGACGCGCAGCGGGTCCCCTTGCCGAGCCGCCGCAGGCGGCGAGCGGAGATGGTGCTGTAGTACAGCACACATCTTGCGCGCAGCGTTATCTCCGAAGGATGGTCGAACTCAGGACTCGGTTGACGGTTGTCCGGCGGTGCATCCGGCTCGATCGCCATAATGCATGCCATCGAAGAAGGAGGCGGCCCGAGCGGTCCCCTACCTCTGTATCTGCCGACAGGTAACCACGGCACTACCGGCTCAGCACTACTTCCGCCAATCGGGGCTGCTACACCTCCAGCCCATGCCGCCTGAACGCGCGGGTGACGGTGACCGGCGAGACGCTGAAGCGCTCGGCCAACTGCTCCATATCGGCGTTCTCCTGGGTCAGCAGCCGGTGCAGGTTCACCACGTCATCCGGCTCCAGGGCGCGGGGGCGTCCGAGGCGGGTGCCGCGGCGGCGTGCGGCCTCCAGTCCTCCGAGCGTGTTCTCGACGATGATTTCGCGCTGGAATTCGGCGACGGCGGCGAAGACGTGGTAGACGAGCTTGCCGCCCGGCGTGGTGGTGTTGATCCCCTCGCTCAATGAGCAGAAGTGGATGTCCTCCCGAGCGAACCGGACCAGCAGGTCCGAGAGGTGCAGGACCGATCGGCCGAGACGATCGAGCTTGAAGACCACGACGGTATCGCCCGGCCTCAGATCGTTGAGCATCCGATCGAGGCCCGGCCTCTCTCCCTTCGCGCCCGAAACGCCGTGATCCCTGAAGATGGGGCTGCATTCCACGGCCTTGAGGGCGTCGAGCTGCATCCGCAGCTTCTGGTCCCGCGTGGACACGCGGGCATAGCCGACCCGGCGACCCCGGCATTCGATGAACGGCCAGCACGTCATGACGGCCCCCCGGCGACAAAAGGGATGGTTTTTGTCGCATCGTCATTGCCGCCTCTTCGGCTGTCACGGCGGCGTAGCGCCGCCCCAGAATCCCTCAGATTCGCTTTGGATAAATTTTCCATAGTATAAATCACAAACATGAGTCAATAACCATCGGTTTTGTTTGGATCACTCTATAATAAAATTGCAGAGAATATCCACATTTATTTGCAATTATGTCGAAAACATATTATAAGACCTCAACGAAAGGGTGATTTTATTATGGAGATGTCATTAAAAAATCAATGGGTCCGTAATGTGATAAGCGGCGCAGCCAGTCTTGCCATGGCGGCGTTACCGTTAACCGGAAATCCGGCAATAGCAAACGATGCACAAGATGCGTCGCATCATCCGGTTTTTGAATATATCGAAAATACGGATCACACCCGGAAAGAAGCCTTCTTAGATTCAACCGGCAAAATCATTATTCACTATGGCGATAACATTGAAGGCGTGCCAGCCACAATACTTGCGTTACGCAATCTTGGGTATCCGACCTTCGCTTACGCCGGCGCAGAGGATCGGACAGTCGAACTGTTCATTGATAGAGGTAAATTCGGTCTTTACTCCCAAGACGATCTTAATAGTGGATTAGTGGGAGGGTACGCTTCTCGATTCTATAATGATCGTGTGGGCGAGCCTACGAGCGGTCCTCTCGCATCGCTATCACCGGAAAATTAACCTATTGGTGTCGGCGCGACCTCCTGCGCTATTCGCGTTCCAGAGCTTGCATCGCTTTCCTTAAGTGGACCGAAATAGTCTTTCTGAAAAACGCGGGCTGTCTGTTCGTCGGCGGTCCATTCGATCGTTTCCCGGGCGCTGTCCGATAAATCCTCGACCAACTCCTTCTCTCGTGCAAGGCGCTCCATCGGGTCTTCCAGCTTTTGGGCTCTTGCGAACTCGCGCATGAAATGCTCGATTTGCGCCTCCTCCGTCATTACCGAGTCTTTCGTCTGAGATTCTCGCTCCAACTCTAAATCATCTGTCTGTCCAGTGTCTTGAATTCTCAATTGCTCGTGGACTCTCTCTATCGCTTCTATTTCTATTTCTGCTTCATTTGTAATCTTTTCATCCGCCGAAAGTGATGTTTCGTGACGTAATTCTTCTTTTTCTGCGGCCAATTCTTCACGCCGATCACGTAATCTTTCATTTTCGCGTTCCAATTCACCGATCCGGCCTTCACGATCTGCCTTCGCCTGATTGAGCATCTTTCTGCGCATCTCCTCGTCAGCGGCCAGGAATTTCTCCGGATCGATACCGAGACGCTCAAGCTTGGCCTGCGTTGACGGGTCATTCGGATCAAGAGTGCCCGCCTCAAGCTGCTCTTCAAGATGTTCTATTCCGGATACTTCGCTTTTGAGGCGGGCAATCTCCCCCTCGTTCTCGGCGATCTGAAAATCGAGTTGAGCCATCTGCTGTTGCAGCCAGAACAGCCGGTCCATCTCACGGCGGGCCTTCTTGCGCTTTTCTTTCTCCGACGTGCCTGCGTCAGCGGTCAGGGCCCCCGCGCCCCCATGGCGCAACATACCGCCACCGACGGACGTTTCGCCCGGTTCCGCGAGGGAATAGTTGAAGCGCATCCGGTCGAGCTCCTCGGCATCGCGATGAACCTGGCGCCGGGCTGCCGTCTCGTCAGAATCCGGGCCTCGAGCATCGCTGCCGTGGACAATATCCTCGTAAATATTTTTTTCGTGCGCCAAAGAACCGGTCAGCGGCCTATCGCTGCGGCTTGAATTATTGTCGCGCGTAGATGTATTTTTACTCATTTTATTGCCCCAATCAGCCAATAATTGCGGTACAATCTGGGATCATGATAAAGAAATATAGTTAATAGAATGTGAATTATGGAAAATAGATTGGATTTTAATAAAATTGTATTTATCGTATATTCATTTATTTATTCTTTTCTGGCTGGGCGGCGTAACAGGATAGCAGATAATTATAATGTTCTTTTGGTACGGTCTTCTGGTAGCCGTTGAAGAAGCGTTGCATGCGCGTCGCCGAAAACCCTTCCGGAGTTTTGTTCTGTAGACGGACAAGACGGCTGATGCTCAAGCCCGTACGTTCCTGCTCCGCACGAAGCGGCGCGATGGTTTCAGCGCTGTGCCGTATGTCCGGTCTTCGATAATTTTCGTAGGCGGCAATCATATACTCATAGTGCTTCTTCCGGATCGACCGCTGCGTTCCGCCGACGACCTGATAAAGCGTTGCCGGATGAAGGCCCTCGGGCGGCTCGGTGCCATTGTAAATAATGGCGTAGAAGCTCACGCCCGTGCGCCGACGGTGGGCTTTGATCTCTGCGACCATCTCCGGGGTCACGGGAATGAGGTCATCCGTCCTGTCCGGCTGTCGACGCCACAGGTCGAGGACGAAGTCCAGATGATCGCGGCGGGCGGCTGTCGGGCGCGGTTTGATCCATCGGTCGATCTCACGCGCCGTGAGACCTTCGGGAATGTCCTTGGCCTGCTTCAGCAGGTGCCGGGCATTGATCCCGGTGCGGCGCTTGTGAGCGCGCAACTCGTCGACGTAGAGGGCGGTGCTGATATGATCGCGGGCAATTTCCTCATAGGCTGAGAGCATGAACGCGACATGGGCTTTCTGACCGGACTTCGCTTGGCCTGACAGCCAGTTGTCGACCGTCTTTTCCGTCAGCGCCTTTGGTATCTCTGTGTAGCGCTCAATAAGCTTGGCGGGAGATAGGCCAGTGTGGTCTCGGTAGGTCTTTATCTTGCGAATGATTTGGTCAGTAATGGGAATGAACTGCGACATACCTCAATCATAGCGGATATGAAAGTTGGTTTCATTTCCTAGCGCCTTTGTTTTCCACCGTTCTTTCGCGTCTTGCCAGAACTTTTTTCGACGCGCCTCCGCCGTGACCTGAATCCCTTTCAGCGGTCGGTGCCGACCGAGTCGTCACTGGATTTCGCCGAGCAGATCGTCCGTGAGCATAATGAGGAGAGCGTTCCTCTAATTTTACGAGTTAGCTCCTGCTGCCCCACCATGCGACAGGACCAAATCAGAATTTGCCCTCCTCAATGATATGCTGAAGCATCGTCGACCAGAGATCGCGGACGGTGCCGCTCCCTTCCTTGAGGTGGTCGATCACCTCTTCGCCCTGGGCGTTGACGATCACGCTGTTGACCCGCGCGGTGTTGACGATCTGCTGGTGATAGACGCGCCGCTTGAAGACGTCCGGCTCATAGCCGGGCTCGCCCCTGATCTTGAGCGTATCGAGGTAGAACGTCCGGGTGCGGTCGACGAGCCTGAGCCAGTCCTCACGGAATTTCTCGTCGAACACGTCAGTGAGCGGCTCCGATTTAAGGATCGGGCAGTTGGCGCACTCGCGTTCGCTCCTTTTGCCGTACATGAAGTTCCTTGAGCACCAGCGCGCAGCATAGCAGCGCGCGTAGCACGACCAGACGACGGTCTCGATCACCGTCTCCCAGACGGGATCGAGCTCATAGGCCGACTGGAGCGTGAAGCTGTGCCACTTCCGGTAACGCGGATCGAGCAGCAGCTCCCGGAGGTCGAAGTAGAGTGCCTTGACGGTCTTTGCCGAGTACCCGGTCACCTTGGCGGCTAACGGGACGCTCATCGGCCAGCAGAAGGCCAGGCACAACGGCGGAATGGCCCGGCGCGGAATCTTCGAGCGAGGCCGGATCGGCTCGCCGGAGTTGAAGAAGGCCGGAACCGTCAGCGGCGTTCGTTTATCGGATGACATTGCAGCTTGGCATGAGTCGTTGATTAACAAGGCCTTAGGCCGGCGATGCTGGAGTCTTGTTCCATAAGTGTGTAGCGGCCGCCGAGACGCGCTGCCAGGGTCTTGCCGCCCCCTCCGCGCACCCAACGTAATGTGAAGCCTCCTTCGAATGAGCAGACCGAGCCGATGAGCGGGAATCCGTTCATCGACTTTGCCCGGTCTGTTACGAAGGAGGTGCACCGATGATCTTCTGCCCGTTCTGCGGACGCGATGTCCGCCGGCCCTGCTGTCCCATCGCGCTCCCGAGGCCCGCCAACGACAACGATCCGGGCCTGGAGCCGCTCTTCGTCGCGCCCGACGACCGACTGCGCTGCGCCGCCGCCTTCCAGGCTCTTGCCGCCAAGACCAAGGCGCTGTCGCTCTCGCGGCACAAGACCCTTCGCCGGTTCGTCGACACCGTCGTCGACTTCGAGGGCATCGTTCTGTGGCCGGGCGGCATGCCCTTCGATCGCTCGGAGAAGACCGTCCTTGCGACCTTCGGCGACGATCCCGACTGCAAATGGGTCGGCGCGTTCATGCAGTTCGCCGAGACGGAGCCCAAGCAGCGCCCGCAATGGCGGGTGGTGCCGCGTCTCCGCCTGATCGACCTCGCCTTCCGGATCGACGAACGCCGCCGATCGAACGGCTTCCTCCCATCCGCTCCCTCAGGCTCGCGCTAAGAGTGATCTCGCCCGCCCGGCTCATCGTGAACCGGGCGGGTCAGATGGAGAGACCGGCATGTTCGATATGAACAAGCATCGCGAAGCGGGCCAGTCGATCTTCATGGGATCGATGAAGGGCTTCGCCAACACCTGCGCGGTGGGGGTGACGTTCTTCGTGACCGGCCCGATCCACAGCCAGACGGTGGGCTGGGTCACGGCCTACACAGCCTGGCACTACGGCGCAGGTTGGGAGGACCTCGTGTCCTTCGTCTGGTTCGTCCTCGTCGCCTGCATGGCCTTCTTCGTGTCACGCGCCTCCGTATCGACCCTGATCATGATGGGCGGGCTCGCGGTGGCGACGCGTCTGTTCTGAACCCCCTCCAGCAAGAAAGGAGCACCACGATGGGCAAGTGGCGTCATGACGGCGGTGGGCGTTTCGACGTCTACAGCAAGCAGAAGACCGACTGGGGGTCCATCCTCGGCGGCATCTTCATCGTCTTCCTCATCCTGGCCGTCCTGGCCAACATCTGAGGCGAGCCGCGAGGCTCGGAACACGGCAAGGGGGTCCTCATGGGCCCCCTTGCTCATTGGAGGCCCTTTCATGTCCCATCCCTTCAATGAGGCATGGCGCTTCGGCTCCGCAGTCTGGGGGGACGAAGCGTCGCTGCGGCGCGCCGGTCTGTTCGGCAGGCGCGGACCGCAGATCGGCTATCATGGCCAGAAGCCCCTTCGCCTCGATGGCGATGCGCCTATGATCACTGTCGGCGGCGCGGGCTCGGGCAAGCTCCGCGACCTTCTGGGCTACGTCCTCTGCGACAGCCCCGGCCTGCCCATGCTCGGCCTCGACCCTCGCGCCGAGCTCGCGAGCATCTCGGCTCACATCCATGCCGTCCATGGCGAGCATGCCTGGCACTGGAACCCGATGGGCCTCTGCGGCCTGCCGCAAAACAGCTGCAATCCCCTGGACATCCTCGATGCCGAGAGCCCCAACTTCCATGCCGACGTCAAGTTCATCGTCGAAGGCCTGATCCCGCTCTCCGGGGAAGGCAACGGACGCTACTTCGAGCTTCGCGCCCGCGAATGGCTCGAGAACCTGATCAAGAGCGGGGTCGCGCGGTTCGGGAGCATGACGCTCCCCGGCCTCTACCGGCTGATCAATGTGGTCGAGGCCGACCGCCATGCCTGGGCCGATCACCTCGAAGCGATGCTCAAAAGCCCGTCCGAGAGCATCCGCCGCACCGCGGCGGAGATGCTTCAGAAGCAGCAGGACACGCCCAAGGAGTTCGGGGCGATCATGGGCGAGATCTACGCCCATCTGAGCTTCCTCGACGACCCCGTGCTTCTCGCCTCGCTCGAAGAGCCGGAGTTCTCTCTCAAGGCCCTGATCGATCCGCGCCGGACGGCGAAGGTCTTCCTCAACATCCCGGCCGAGTATCTCTCGATCTGGTCCCCTTTGGTGCGGCTCTTCTTCACCGTCACCATGCTCTACAAGGCGCGCGCGCCGGAAGCGCCCCGGATCATGCTGCTGGTTGACGAGGCCGGACAGCTCGGGCGCTTCGAGGCCCTCCTCCGCGCCTTCACCTACGGCCGTGGGGCGGGCATCCGTGCCTGGGCGATCTTTCAGGACATCGGCCAGATCGTCAGGAACTTCGGCCAACCGGCCTTGCAGGGGTTTCTGGGCTCGGCGCAGATGCGCCAGTTCTTCGGCGTCCGCGACTACGAGACGGCCGAGCTCGTCTCCAACATGCTGGGCGCGGAGACCCTCGAATACGACGACGCCCTCCAGCAGGAGGAAGCGCGCCGCCAGAAATGGGAGACCGTCGGGCGGGTGATGCGCGGCGAGGACCCGTTCGCCGCCGCCTACGACTACCGGCATTTCCAGAGGAACGCCGAGCACCGCACCAAGCAGGCGCGGATGCTGATGACGCCCGACGAGATTCTGGCGATGCCGGAAGATCGCCAGATCCTCTTCATCTCCGGCAAGGACCTGAAGCCGGTCTACGCCCATAAGTATCCGTACTTCACCCGCCGCGAGATGGCGGGGCTCTACCTTCCCAACCCGTATCACCCGCCGACCGGCAGTGTGCTGGTCGCGACGCGCTTCAGCATGCGCCGCATGCCGGTCGTTACCGAGCGCGCTCCTCGGAAACTGGCCTCTTTCCCCCAACACGCGTCCGGATTCCGGTCATACGTGAAGGGCTACGAACCGTCTTGACCGAAAGGACATCGCCATGACCGACGAGACTCAGCCCAAGCGCCCGAGCCACTTCGCCTATCAGGTCCGCGACAGCGAGGACGGCAAGTCCTTCTTCAACAAGGTCGGCGCGGCCTTCGCCCATAAGGACGGCCAGGGCTACAACGTCGTGCTCGATTCCGTCCCCGTCGACGGCCGCGTCACCCTGAGGACGCCGCAGGAGCGGCTTCAGGACATGCGGAACGAGCCGCAGCCTCAGCCGCAAACGCAGCAGCAGGAGCAAACGCAGCAGCAGCAAGCGGAGCCGCAGGCGCCGTCTCAGCCGCAGCAGACGCAGGAGCATGAACGGTGAGCGAGGCCGCGAGCTTCGCGGCAGCGCCGCCGGCGATCACGACCCAGGCCGAGCTCGATCACCTGACCGCCAACCGTCCCGCCTCCGCGCCCGAGCAGCATCTGACGCCGGACGGGCCCGATGCGGGCCAGGTGCGCCAGCAGGTCGACGCCATGGCGGAGAACCGGATCGCCCATCTTCAAAACCGGTTGCAGCACGTGCGGGAAGGTTTCGAGCGGGACTACGCCTTCGGTCAGGTTCAGAACCGGGCACAGACAGACTTCGAGCGTTGCCGCTAAGCGAACTCGAATAAAAGCTTGCGACGAATGAATGTTCATGATATGTTCTCTTCTTCGTTTCAGCAAAAAGGGGGAGAGACGAGACAAGAAGAAAAGGAAACAGAACGATGAAAGACCATCGCAACCATGAATCAATGACTGAGGGTGTGGATGTGGTTGCGGAGCCCCGCGGTTATGCCGACGCGCCCGCTTTTGATGCCGATGAATACCGGCCTTATCTCGCCGGGCTCGATCTGACCGACGAGCAGGCGAACGAGCTGCTGGCGACGCTTTGGGACATCATGAAGGCCTTCGTCGAGCTGGGCTTCGGCCTCGATTCTATCCACCGGTTTTTGCCGGAGCTGAACGCCGTTTCTGAGGAAATGGGCGATTCCGAGGTACAATCGGAGAGCCATTCATTCAGTCAGACATTTGAGGCGTCCGCCGGAGACGGCAGGGACGGGAAAGAGGATTCATGATCCGGGATACCATTCGAAAAGCCGTCATCTATTGCCGGGTTTCCAGCACGGCGCAGACCAAGCGGGGCGACGGTCTGGGCTCGCAGGAAACCCGCTGCCGTGAATACGCCCGGATACGCCGGTACGAGGTGGTGCAGGTCTTCACCGACGATCTCAGCGGCGGCGCCGCGGATCGTCCCGGCGTCAAGGCGATGCTCGCCTTCCTCAAGAAGCAGCGCGGCGAGCCGCATGTCGTGCTCGTCGACGACATCTCACGCCTGGCGCGCTCGGTGAGCGCCCATATCGAATTGCGCGCCGCGATCAACCTCGTGGGCGGCGTTCTCGAATCCCCGACGATGGAGTTCGGGGACGATGCCGACAGCGAGCTCCAGGAGTACATCCTCGCGACCGTCGCGCAGCATCAGCGGCGCAAGAACGCCGAGCAGACCAAGAACCGCATGCGCTCGCGCCTCATGAACGGCTATTGGGTGTTTCAGGTCCCCGTCGGCTATCGCTACGAGAAGGCCGGCGGCCACGGCAAGGTTCTCGTCCGCAACGAGCCGCTGGCCTCGATCGTCCGGGAGGCGCTCGAAGGCTATGCTTCGGGCCGTTTCCAGCTTCAGGCGGAAGTAAAGCGCTTTCTGGAGGAGCATCCCGAGTTCCCGCGCGGCCGGAACGGCATCGTCCGCAATCAGCGTGTCACCGATCTGCTGAACCAAGTCGTCTATGCGGGCTATGTCGAAGCGCCGTCATGGGACGTCAGCCTGCGCGAAGGCAGGCATGAGGGGCTGATCAGCTTCGAGACCTTCGGGAAGATTCAGGACCGTCTGCACGGCAAGGCGCGCGCGCCCGTACGCAAGGATATCAACGCCGACTTCCCGCTGCGGGGCTCGGTCGTCTGCGGCGATTGCGGCACGCCGCTCACCGCCTGCTGGTCTTCGGGCCGCAACGCCCGCTACCCCTATTATCTCTGCCCGAAGCGGGGCTGTGAGAGCTACGGGAAGTCGATCAAGCGCGAGGTGATCGAGGGCGAGTTCGAGGCGCTGCTCCTGTCCCTCAAACCCACCGAAGCCTTGTTCAAGGCGGCCAAGGCGATGTTCCGCAAGCTCTGGGACCATCGGCTGGGCCTTCAGCAGGAGCGCGGCCGCTCGCTCGAAAGCGAGATCAGGAAGATCGAGCGCAACCTTGATCAGCTGCTCGATCGGATCGTCGAGACGGACTCGCCGACTGTGATCCGGGCCTATGAGAGCCGGGTCAGGGACCTCGAGATGCGGAAGCTCGAAATGCGCGAGAAGATCGCGCAATGCGGCCGTCCGCTCCGCGGGTTCGACGAGTCACTTAGAACCGCCCTCGACTTTCTCGGAAACCCGCACAGACTCTGGGCTTCCGACCGGCTGGACCACAAGAAGACGGTGATCAAGCTCGCCTTTTGCGACCGTCTCGTCTATGTCCGAAATGAGGGGTTTAGAACCGCCGATCTGGCCTTGCCGTTCAGCCTCCTGAAGACGATCGGCGAAGCTTCTGAACAGCCTGAAAGCAGCGGGAACACAGGCGTTCCGGCGACTTCACTTCCGGCAGCACCTTCCAACACCGGCGGCACTTCCGGCCCTTGGCTATCTCAATATGGAGAGATGGCGCGCCCTGCAGGATTCGAACCTGCGACCTACGGCTTAGAAGGCCGTTGCTCTATCCAGCTGAGCTAAGGGCGCCCATGGGTCCGCGCGGTCAGCGGACGCGGTCGGTGCGGAAGTTCTCGGCGTAGCTCTTGGGTCGGAGCGTGCGTTCCCGCGGCTCCTCGATATCGTAGGTGAGGCCGTGGCGCTGGGCATAGGCCACCGCGTCCTCGCAACTGTCGAACTGCAGACGGACCTGCTGGGTAGTGTCGGCCGAGCTGGTCCAGCCCATCAGCCGGTCGACGGTGCGGGGCGCGCTGGGCTCGAACTCCAGCACCCATTTCCTGGTGTTCGCCCGACCCGACTGCATCGCCGTCTTCGTCGGGCGATAGATCCTGACATCGGCGGTGTTCTGCACGGCGATCGTCTCCGAAAAAGGCCACCTGACGGTATAGGTGACGCGGCGCCCGTGGGCAAGGTTGCGCTGCGGTATGAGGGCGGCCTCACCCCGCGGCGGCGGCCTCCACCGGCCGCGCCAGCACGCGGAGAAGCGCCTCGGCCCGCGGCTCCGCCACCGGCAGGTTGTGCCAGGCGGCGAATCGCCCGGCGCCGACCACCATCGCGCCGTCCTCGGCCGCGCCGCAGGCACGGAAGGTCCACTGACGGCGGAAGCATTTGAGCACGCCGACATGGCGGTCCTCGCCGTCGAAAACGGCGTGGAGATCGTTGCGGAGGACGACGAGGCGGAGGCTGAGGTTCCCCGCCCCCACCGCCTCGTCGAGGCCGGGCAGCGCCGGTTCCATCGCCCCGCCACCGAACAGCGTCGAAAGCGGCGCGAAGGTCCGGCGGTGATGGCGCGTCGGCCCCAGCCTGAGGAGGCCCAGATAATGCTCCTCGGTTCCGTAGCCCTGGTTGGTCAGCCAACCATAGCCCGGATAGCGGCGGGCGAGCCGCGCCATCAGCCGGTCGCGGGTCACCTTGGCGATCACCGAGGCGGCGGCGATCGACAAGACGCTCGAATCGCCCTTCACCACGGTCTGCACCGGGCAAGGAAGCGCCGGCGGCTGGTTCCCGTCGACGAGGGCGATGGCGAGGTCGTCGGCGCAGCCGAGATCGGCAACGGCGCGCTGCATGGCGGTAAGGGCGGCGCGGCGGATGTTGATGCGGTCGATCTCGGCCGCGCTGGCCGCGCCGACGCCGACACGGGCTGCGGCGCGGATCAGGTCGTGGAAGCGCGCGCGCTCCGCCGCCGAGAGCTGCTTCGAATCGGTGAGCCCTTTGAGCTTCGCCGGCCGCCGCCGCCATTCGCCCGGCAGCACCACCGCGGCGGCCACCACCGGTCCGGCGAGCGGCGCGCAACCGGCCTCGTCGACGCCGGCCACCATGCCGTCGATGTCGCGCTCCGTCGCAAGTGTCGGTAGGGTCCGGTCCCGGCCCATAGTCTCCCCCGTCAGCGAAGCGAGCCTCGCGGCGATGCCGAATGCCACACCGACCATCGCGGACAAGGTCACTTTCCTAAGCCGGCCCGAATCCTACCCGCTGGGTGCCCTCCGGGTCGAGGTCCGCGAGACGCACATGTCGTGGGTCTTCCTGACCGGGGACAGGGTCTACAAGCTGAAGAAGCCGGTCCGCTACGATTATCTCGACTTCTCGACACTCACCGCCCGCTACCGGGATTCGATGGACGAGGTCAGGCTCAACCGGCGGCTGGCCGGGGACGTCTATATCGGCCTGGTGCCGCTGTCGCGCCATGCGGACGGCAGCCTCATCCTCAGCGCCGGGGCGCATGAGGTCGACTGGCTGGTGGAGATGCGGCGGCTGCCCGCCGACCGCATGCTGGACCGGCTGATCGCCGCCGGCCGGGTGGAGGATGCCGATCTCGACCGCCTGGGCGAAGTGCTGGCCCGGTTCTTCGCCGGGGCGGAGCGCGTGGCATTGTCGGGCGACGCCTACCGGGCGCGACTGGGGGCGGAGATCGACGGCAACCGGTCCGAGCTCACCGACCCCGCCTTCGGCCTGCCCCGCGACCTCGTCGAACGCGTGACGGACCGGCAGCGCGCCGTCCTCGCGACCGATGCCGGCCTGTTCGACGCCCGCGCCACCGCGGGCCGTATCGTCGAGGGGCATGGCGATCTCCGACCCGAGCATGTCGCCCTGCTCGACACCCCGGTCGTGATCGATTGCATCGAATTCAACCGCGATTTCCGCATTCTCGACCCGGCCGACGAGATCGCCTTCCTGGCCATGGACAGCGACCGCCTGGGCGCCCCGGCGGTCGGCCCCCGCGTTCTCGCCGCCTATGCCCGCATGTCGGGCGACGCGCCCCCCGACGGCCTGTTCGCCTTCTACCGCAGCCACCGGGCGACGGTGCGCGCCAAGATCGCCATCTGGCACAACCGCGAGCCCGACACCGCCGACCCGGCCAAGTGGCACCGCCGCGCGCTCGACTACCTGCGCCTCGCGGAACGGGATCTGCAGGGGTAGGGTGACGCTGATATCCGGCTGCACGACGCGATCCTAGCTAAAGGTTCACGGCCGTCGCGCTCCCCACCTCACCCCGGCCCTCTCCTCCCCCAAGGGGTGGAGAGGGAGAATAAACAGTGCCGCCGCAAAGTAATCCCCCTCCCCCCCTTGGGGGAGGAGGGGTTAGGGGAGGTGGGGAAAGCGAAGGCCGGAGAGCCCTCTCAGTCCCCCTCCAGCGCCGTGACCGACCCGTTCTCGTGGAGCGCGCGGATGGCGGCGGCGATCAGCGGCGCGCTGTCGAGGACGACGAGCTTCTCTCCCACTCGCGCCCGGTCGACGCGGAAGGGCGGGACGGTGTCCGTCACCACCACCCGGTCGATGGCGGGGCTGGCGAACAGTGCCTCGGCGCCGCCCATGAACAGGCCGTGGGTCGCGCAGGCGATCACCGCCTCGGCCCCCTCCGCCCGGCAGGCCTCCGCGGCGCGGACCAGCGTCCCGCCGGTGCCGATCATGTCGTCCAGGATCGCCACCGTCCGGCCGGCGACCTCGCCCACCAGCGTGCCGCCGCTCACCACGCCTTCGCTGCGGTATTTCTCGACGAAACCGCTGCCGACCGCGCAGCCCGTCGCTGCGGCGAGACCCTGACGAAAGCGCTCGGCGCGCTTGACCCCACCTTCATCGGGCGAGACCACGACCAGCCCCGCATCCCCCGCCGTCGCCCGGACATGATCGACGAACAGCTTCCGCGCCTCCAGATGTTCGGCCGGCATGCGGAAGGCGTTGTCGTAGGCGGCACGGTTGTGGACGTCGACGGTGACGATGCGGTCGGTGCCGACGGCCTCGAACAGCGCGGCGACATAGCGCGTCGTCACCGGGTCGCGCGGCTTGGTCCGGCGATCCTTGCGGGCGTAACACAGATAAGGAACGACGGCGGTGACCCGAACGGCGCCGGCATCCTTCAACCCGCCGATGAAGAACAGCAGGCGCGCGAGCTTGTCGTTAACGCTCATCCCGTCGCCGCCGTGGAGCGACTGGACCAGGTAGACATCGCTGCCGCGCACGCTTTCGAGCGGCCGAATCTTGTGCTCGCCGTCCTCGAAGTCGCGTTCCTCATGGGCGAGCGGCTTGACGCCCAGAATTGCCGCGATGCGAGCGGCGAAGTCCCGGCCGGCGTTCAGGGCGGCGATTCGCGGGGCCGTTGTGGTCATGGAGCGCTCCATCCGATCGCTAGTTCATAAGAACCATTCCCCTTCCACCCCTGTTCCCGCAACAATCGGGATCAAGGAAGGAGGAAAGTCGGAGGAGACATCGATGTTCGACGACCGTGCCGACGCGGGACGGCAACTGGCCGGGCGACTTGAAGGTTGCGCCGGAAGCGCCCCCATCGTTCTCGCCCTGCCGCGGGGCGGCGTGGCGGTGGCGCGCGAAATCGCCGACGCCCTGGGGGCGCCGCTCGACCTCCTGATGGTGCGGAAGATCGGCCTGCCCTGGCAGCCGGAACTGGCCCTGGGCGCGATCGTCGACGGCGCCGAGCCGCAGACGGTGATCAACGAGGACGTGGCGGCGATGGTGCGCCTGCCCGCCGACTACATCGAGGAAGAGAGCCGCCGCCAGCTCGCGGAGATCGAACGCCGGCGCAAGGCTTGGCTCGGCGACAGGGCGCCGCTGGACGTCGCCGGACGCACCGTGATCGTCGTCGACGACGGCATCGCCACCGGCGCCACCACCCGCGCCGCGCTCCGCGGCCTTCGCCGCCGCAAGCCGGCGCATCTGGTCCTTGCCGTTCCCGTCGCACCGCCCGACACGGTCGCCAAGCTCCAGGCGGAGGTCGACGACCTCATCTGCCTGGAAACGCCCCGCGATTTCGGCGCCATCGGCTTCTTCTACCGCGACTTCCACCAGATGACCGACGACGAAGTCATGGCGCTGCTGGGGTGACGGGCCTCAGACCACCCCGCCCTTGGGTCCCAGCGACTGGAGGCGAAGCGCGCGGCCGGGCCGCGCACCGGTCGCGGCACCGGCCTCCCAGACCGCGCGCCCGTTGACCATGACGAGGTCGACACCGTCGGCCGGCAGGGTCGGATGGTCCCAATCGGCCCGATCGATCACCGTATCGGGGTCGAACAGCACCAGATCGGCATAGGCGCCGGGCCGGATGGTGCCGCGATCGGTCAAACCGAACTGGGCGGCGGGAAGCCCGGTCATCTTGCGGACCGCGTCTTCCAAGCTGAACAGACCGAGGTCGCGGGCGTAATGGCCGAGCACCCGCGGAAAGGTCCCCCAGAGGCGCGGATGGGGATGGGAGTCATGGGGCAGACCGTCCGATCCGATCATCGCATAGCGCCAGGCGAGCACGCGGCGGACGTCGTCCTCGTCCATGGCGAAATAGATCGCTCCGGCCGGCTGCAGCCGTGCCGCGGCATCTTCCAGCCCGCAGCCCATCTCGGCGGCAATGTCGGCGAGATCGCGGCCGGCGACGTCGGGCCGCGCCTTCGACCAGGTGACGACCACGCGGGCGGCCCCGGCGAGACGGTCCGGGTTCAGGATCGTCGAGCCGGCCGGGTAGGGATAGACGTCGAGGGCCACCGGCTGGGTCTCGCGGGCATGGTCGATCATCGGCAGGGTTTCGCGGGTGCGGCCGTGGTTCGGCGCGTTGGTGACCTTGTGATGGGAGATCACCACCGGCACCCCGCCCTCGCGGCCGATGCGGAAGGTCTCGTCGAGAGACTCGGTCACATGGTCGGCCTCGTCGCGCATATGGGTGCTGTGGATGCCGCCCGCCGCCGCCACGGCGCGAACCAGCGCGACCACCTCCTCGGTCGGGGCGGCGTTGGCCGGCCGGTAGAACAGGCCGGTGCTGAGGCCGACGGCGCCGGCGTCGAGCGCCGCCTCCAGATGTTCCCGCATGACGGCGATCTCGGTCTCCGTCGCCGGCCGGTCGAAGCGGTCCATCACGCCGGCGCGGAGCGTCGCGTGGCCCGCCTGACAGACCGCGTTCACCGCCGGCGGATCGCGGTCGAGCGCGTCGAGATAGGCACCGAAATCGGGGAAGAAGCTGTCCGGCCCGGCAGCGATCAGGTCGAGCGGCGGCGGCATCGGCCGGTCGCGGCCGAGCGGGGCGAGGCTGATCCCGCAATTCCCCGTTACCACCGTCGTCACCCCCTGGCTCGCCTTGCAGGCCATCGCCGGATCGGACAGCAGCGCCCGGTCGTCATGAGTGTGGACATCGATGAAGCCCGGCGCGAGCGCCCTGCCCGCAGCGTCGATCTCGCGCGCGCCCTTCAGCGCCGCAAGGTCGCCCAGCGCGACGATGCGGTCATCGGCGACGGCGAGGTCGGCGACGAACGACGGCGCACCGCTGCCGTCGATGATCCGCGCCCCGCGAACGATCAGGTCGGGATGGTCGGTCGGAGACGTCATCCTGTCTCACCCTCTCTCGTTTCCCCGTCCCGTCATGGCACGACTTGGGGAAGCGACCTCTATTCTGCCCCCGTCGGAACGCCGACCAGCACGTCGTCGCCCTCCACCCGCACCGGGTAGGTCGCGAGGTCGCCGTTGGCGGGCGGCCCCTTCGCTTCGCCGGTGCGGATGTCGAACAGCGCTTGGTGCAGCGGGCATTCGATGCAGCCGTCCTCGACATAGCCGTCGGACAGAATGGCGAACTCGTGGGTGCAGATGTCGTCGAGGGCGTAGAGGACGCCGTCCAGGCGATAGAGGCCGATCGAGCGGTCACCCACGGTGACGCCGACCGGTCGGTCCTCGACCACGTCGGCGTCAGCGGCCACTCGATGCCATTCGAGGCCGGTGCCGGCCATCGTCGGCTATTCCTTCCGGAGGCCGAGGCGCACTTCCTTGGCCTTCACCAGCGCGGTGATCACGTCGTTGAACGGCGTCGGGACGCCGATCGCCCGTCCCCTCACCGGGATCGCTCCGTTGATCGCATCGATCTCGGACGCCCGCCCTTCGATATGGTCGAGCAGCATCGACGGCCGCGCATTGGGGATCTTGCTGCCGAAGTCGCGGACGTAGGCCTCGCAGTCGTCGAAGCTCAAGGCGATACCCTCGGCGCGGGCGACCTCGTACGCCTCCTGCGCGCAGCCCTTGGCGACCATCCACGCCCCCGGATGCGCCATCACCTGGGCGATGGTCCATTCGGTCATGGCGCACGGGCCGCTGAAGCAGACGTTGCAGATCAGCTTCTCCCAGATCATGCGGTGGATGTCGTCGAAGGTCTTCACGCGGAAACCTGCGTCCGCCCACACCTTGGCCACGGCTTCGAGCCGCGGCGTCGCAGGCCCCTCGAACTCGCCCAGACGGACCAGTTCCCAGCCGTTGTGGTGCGCGTGACCGGGCCCCTTCATCGACGCGCCGAAGCCGCCGACCACGCCGATCACAACCTTGTCTCGGCCCAGCGTGTCGGCGACCTTGTCGGCGCTGCCGAGCCCGTTCTGAATGGTGAGCACCACGGTCTCGGGCCCGATCAGCGCCTTCGCGCCCTCGGCGGCCGTCTGAACGTGCATGGCCTTGGTGGCGATGATGACGAGGTCGCAGGGCCCCGCTTCGGCGGGATCGGCGGTCGCATTGAGCCGCACCGTCCGATCGCCGCTCGCCCCCTCCAGATGAAGGCCCTTCTCCCGCATCGCTGCGACATGCTCGGGCCACTGGTCGATCGCCCAGACCTCGTTGCCCGCATCGGCCAGCAACGCCGCATAGACCGACCCCATCGCGCCGGTTCCGACGACCGCAATCTTCATTCCGCACCCTCCCGTGAGCGGCCGCGTTGGTACGGCCTTTTCCCGACCCTAGAACAAGATCGTGCCGGGGTGAAACCGGTAGGCATGCAGAGGGGCGGAGAAGCGGAAGGGCCGTACCTTGGCGGGTACGGCCCTTCTGTAATCAGGCTTCGGTCGATTCTGTGGTGTAGCCGTTGCGTAGCGCCATCGACCGCGACGCTTCGAGCCGCCGCGCCGCCCGCTGGTGTCGGGTCGCATAGTACCAGCCCAGCAGGCTGAACACCGCCCCTGCCCCGGCCGTCACCACCATCCAGTTCTCGGCACCCGGCACCAGCAGGGCGAAGATCAGCCCTGCGACCGCACCGACCGATGTCAGGACGAAACCACGAATGAAAGCCATTCTAGGACGCATCGGGTAAACTCCGGTTCTGCCCCGTCAAAGTCCCGTGCCCCTTTCCATGCCGGCAATATCCTCACATTTGAGCCGTGGCGCAAGCGTGGTAGTCGGCGGTCGTCGATTACCCCCATGGTCTCGTCGCGGGTGTCGCACGAACCGTTCGCCGAGCACGAATCGTCCATCGGACGCCCTTGCGGTGACCATTGGTTGGAGACACAGAAAACGAATGGATGAAAGCCGATGACGATGTCCCGGTTCGGGTGGGGTGCCACGGCCTATGCGGGCCTCGCGGGCCTGATCGCCGTAGCGCTGGATGCCTGGGGTGCCCATGGCGTGGAGGAAGCCGTGCGCGGCTGGGTGGTGACCGCCAGCCGGCAGCAGATGTGGCACGCCCTGGCGATCCTGGCGGCCGTAGGACTGCACACCCATGCGGTGGCTGGACGCCGTCTGTTCGCCGTCGCGATCGTCGCGTTCGGAGCCGGCATGCCGTTGTTCAGCGGCGCATTGGTGGCGCTGGCGCTCGGCACCCACATCCCGACCGCCCCCTTCGGCGGAACATTGTTCATGATCGGTTGGCTGGCGCTCCTCGCCGGCGCGCTGACGGCCTTGTTCCGACAACCCCCGACCAGGGCCTGAATCATTCCGCGGGCCGCACGGCGCGGTCCGCCGCCGAACCCGTCCCATGTCCGATGCGTTGTCGGAAAGCACAGCAATTCCATCGACGGGTTCAGAGAGAATGACCAAGACCTTTTTCGTCGCACTGGTTGGGAGCGTCTCGGCGTTCGGTGCACCGGCTTTCGCCGCGTGCCCGGAAGATCTCGAAGCTCTCGAAGCGAACTACCAAGCCGCGCTTTCGGCTTCGCCCGAATCCGAGACGGTTCTTTCGACCGAGGAGATCACGGAGGTCGGCAGCATGCGCCGCGCCGCCCAGCGCCTTTACGACGCGGGCGAGGACGAAGCCTGCGCCGCTGCCGCGAAACAGGGGCTGGAGTTCCTGGAGAACGCCCGTGCGCCGCGCATCCTGTCGGCCGCAGCCCTTAAGGATCGCGATCTCGCCAACCGCGACGGCGAGAGCCTCGGCGAGATCGAGGATGTCGCGATCGACCCCAGTTCCGGTCGGATCGCCTACATCATCGTCGACCATGGCGGCTTCGCCGGCGTCGGCGCGGATTTCTTCGCCCTTCCCTGGGCATTGGTCCGCGACATCCCCAACGACGAATCGAACGACATCCTGGTCGACCTGTCCGAAGAGAAGCTTCAGAAGGCGCCCCGCGTCGACCCCGACACCTGGCAGCAGACCGCCGACAGGAACTGGGGGCGCTCGGTGCACGAATATTTCGGCCTCCAGCCCTACTGGCTTCAGCAGGACCGGACCGCGGCAGGATACCTGACCGCGTTGGAGAACGGCTCGGGCCAGGCGGCGTCAGAAACGATGCCTGTGATGGTCGACACCACAACCGCCGCTGGCGAAACGGCCGCCCCCTCGCCGACGCCACCCGCCACCAGCGACGGGAACGCACCGTCCGCGAATGCAGCAGGTTCCACGACGAACGGCGACAGCGGAGTACCGGCCGCGACCGGGGAATCCGGTTCCGCCGTGACCTCTTCGGGCAACCAAGGAGCGACGAACAAGGATAAGCCGGCCGACAGGGCTGCGACGACGGAGACAGGCACCCCATCCGCGACGTCCCCGGCAACGGCAACCCCGGAGACGAAGCTCGCGCCCGAAATCGCAGACCTTTCGATGAAGGTCGATGCGCTTACCCAGGCGCTCGTGGCTCTGCGGGAGCAGCAGCGTAAGACCGAAGAGTCCCTGAAGGACGTTCAGGGCCAGCTCGAAATGGCCAAGACCAATGGAGCGGAAACCAGGTCCTCGACCGAAGAAGAAGGGCAGGCCGGGCGCCCGGCGACCTCGGTCGACGATACGGGACCGAACTCGTCCGGCGGCGCCCCGCAATCGGGGAAGGCCGACGATACCCCGTCGAAAGGCGCGGATGGCATGGCTCCGAAAGAAGGCTCCCAGAAGAGCGGCTCAGTCGCCTCCGAGGCGGACGAGACCTCGAAGGACTCGACCACCAACTGAGCCCAACGATCCGGCTTTGAGAACTTGAGCAACGGAGAGCGGACCTCTACCCGTCTGCGCGGTGGCTTCCACCGAAATGAAGAGAGGCGCCCATCGGCGCCTCTCTTTCTTTAATAGCGCTTGGAAGCGCGATCGCCGCAACTTCCCTGAGCTCCGAACTAGGCAGCCCGCGCTACATGATCGAGCGGAAGATCGGTGACCAGCATGGATCCCGGCTTGTGGGTGATCGCCAGAGGTATCCTCGCCTGCCGGAGCGCCACCTGGGGGGTCACTCCACAGGCCCAGAACACCGGAACCTCCTCCGCTGTGATGTGGACGGCATCGCCGAAATCAGGGCTGGCGATATCCTTGATTCCGATCGCCGCCGGATCGCCCCAATGGACCGGCGCACCATGCGCCTGCGCCGCCCGCGCCGTGATCTCCTCGACCCGGGCGAGGTCACGCTGCCGGATCGGGCGCATGGACACCACCATGCCGCCGCCGAAAGGGCCCATCGGCGCGGTTTCGATGTCCGTCACATACATCGCGACGTTCACCCCTTGCTCGATATGCCGCAGGGGAATGCCAGCGTCGAGTAAGGCCGCTTCGAAGGAGAACGAACAACCGATCACGAAGCCGACGGAATCGGCGCGCCACAGGTCCAGGACATCGTGCGGCTCCGCGACCAGATCGCCATCGCGCCAAACCCGATAGGCCGGAAGGTCGCATCGAATGTCGATATCGCGCCCAAGCGCGGGAAGTCCGGGATCGCCCGGCCGCGTTCGCCCGATCACCGGGCAAGGTGCCGGATTGCGGGCGCAATAGGCCGCGAAATCGTCGGCATACGCGTTCGGCAGGACGACGAGGTTTCCCTGCAGGTTTCCGGGCGCCACCCCGGCCGTATGCGAAGACAACGTTCCCGCGCGCGCAGCCATCCGCACCTGCCGGCCGCGTTCGGCCGAGTCATGCGCACTGGTCGGGGACATCGGCGCCTCCCTGTTCAGATGACGGTCATCCGGCGACAGCTCGGTCCGCCCATGATGACGACAAGCCCCGCGACCGGACAAGAGGTTAAACAGCCTTCGATTTGCTCCGGCCAAGAGGCTGCCTGCCAAATCTGGTAGTTCGCACAGTGAACAAAAGCGAACAGTGTTGCCGATCTCATAGGTTGCACGCCTCGCAGCCAAGCCTTGCTACACTCTTTTCGGGTTACCCCGCCCATTCGACGGTTCGGGGCAGGATGGAAGGACATTCATGTCCCGCTTGGTCTCGGCCGTCGCCATGCTCGCCGGCGTCTTGGTGCTCGCAGCCGGCGCGATCCGCGCGCAGGAGCAAGCGCGCGATGCCGCCGGTAGCGCCGTCCTGTTCGGCGGCGACGCGAACTACCCGCCTTTCGAGTGGCTCGACGGCGGGAACGCACGGGGATTCCTGATAGCCCTCGAAGACGCGGTGGCGGCGACGGGAGGTGCGGAGGCCACGCATCGGCTGGGCGACTGGCCGGACATCATCGCCGCGCTAGAAGCCGGCGAGGTCGATGTGGTGCCGATGTTCGTGTCGCCGGAGCGCGAGGAGATCTTCGGCTTCACGCGGCCATTCTACTATCTCAGCCATTCGATCTATGGCGGCGAAGGGGCGGCGAACGTCCACGATATCCGTCAGCTCGCCGGACATCGCGTCGTGGTGGAAAACCGCTCCTATGCCCAGAACGAGCTTATGCGGCTGGATATCGGTGCGACGCTGGTTCTGGCGCCGAACACGCTGGCAGCGCTCCGGACGATCGCAGCAGGCGACGCTGAATACGGTGTCCTGGCCGCGCCGCCGTCAGACTGGCTGATCAACCTGCACGACCTGCCGGTCGAGGCGGTGGGGCCGCCCTTCTGGCCTCGACCCTACGCCTTCGCGGTCCGCAAGGATCGCGAGGCCCTTCTCGCCTGGCTGGACGAGGCTTTGGAAATCACCTTCGCCTCGGGACGCTACGAAGAGGTCTCGAAAGCCTATGCGGCGGAACTCGCGCCGCGTCCCGGTGGAATAGCCTTTTCCGAAGCGTTGCGGCAGACAGCGGCGATCGTCGGGGGACTGGCGCTGATCGCCCTCGTCGCTGGTGGCTGGTCGTGGCTGCTGCGCCGCAGAGTCAGGGAACGAACCCAGGAACTGGCGGACGAGCTCGCCCGCCGAGAGCAGGCGGAAGCGCGGTTGCGGCACCTCGCCAATCACGACGCCGAAACCGGCCTTCCCACGCTCAGCCACTTCCTCGAACTGGCGGACGACACGCTGAAAGCGGCGACGGAGACGCCGGGGGCCGAGAAAGAAGTCGTCGCCCTGCGGCTTGCGGACCTCGAAAGCATCGTCATGAACTTCGGCTACGATGTCGCCCAAGGCGTGGTACGTGCCTTCGGTCGCCGCCTGCAGGGGCTCGGGCTGGACACTCAGGCGCATGCGGGCCGCGGCGCCTTCGTCGTCCTGGCCGACCGGGGCGCGGTGCGATCGCGTATCAGCCAGATGACGGCGCGGCTGGATACCGATCGCCTCACGCTGTTCCCGCAGGTCGTGGCGGGCGCAGCCGCGTGGCCGCAATACGGTGAAAACACCAGGGACCTCGTCCGGCGCGCTGAAACTGCGCTCGCGACCAGCCTGGAACGCCATCAGGCCTGGGCCGATTTCGAGCCTTCGTTCGAGCCCGAAAAGTCCGACCTGCAGCTCGTCGGCGACTTCCGGCAAAGCGGCAGCAAGGGGCTGCATGCCGTCTTCCAGCCCCAGGTCGACCTGGACAGCGGCCGCATCGTGGCGGCCGAGATCCTGGTCCGCTGGAACCATCCGCGGCTTGGCCCGGTATCCCCCGCGCGGTTCATCCCCCTACTGGAAGACGTCGGACTGATCATGGAGGTGACCGCCTTCATGATCGACGAGGCGGCGCGCGTGGCGAGCGGCCTGCGTCGAGCGGGCACCCCCTGCACCCTCAGCGTCAACGTCGCCGCCTACGACCTGACCGACACCGATCTGCCGCGGATCGTCGAGACCGCGCTCAAGCGCCACGACACGGCTGTCTCCGACCTACAGCTCGAACTCACGGAAACCAGTGTCGCGGAGGACCCCTCGAAGGTCCGCGAGGCGCTCGGCGTTCTTCGCACGGCCGGGGTTCAGGCGGCAATCGACGACTTCGGCACCGGTTATTCGTCTCTGGCCTATCTCAGCCAGTTTCCGGTGGGCGAACTCAAGATCGACCAGATGTTCGTCAAGGATCTGCTGGCCAACGAGCGTCACCATCTCATCGTCCGGTCGACGATCTCCATGGCTCACGCGCTGGGACTGCTGGTGGTCGCGGAAGGCGTCGAGGACATCGACACGATCACGGCGCTTCGCGAAGACTCATGCGACCGCGTACAGGGCTACGCGATCACCAAGCCGCTGCCCGAAACGGATTTCCGGGAGTTCCTGAAGCAGGGCGGCCTGCCTCACTGACCGCAGGCGGAACAGCGGCGGGGGTCGGGTGAAGATGGTCGGGGCGGCGTGATTCGAACACGCGACCCTCTGCTCCCAAAGCAGATGCGCTACCAGGCTGCGCTACGCCCCGACGGGGCCGAGACGGCACAGCCGCCCCGAACCCTTCTATTCCCGATATTCGATCTCGCGGATCGCCGTCTCGACACCGTCCCGCATCTTGCCGCCCTGGACTCGGTAGGTCACGTCGTCGATGCGGTGCACCCAATTGCCATGGTCATCGTATTCGTAGGTGTAACGCATGTCGTTGAACAGCGCTTCCTTCTGATCGGCGCCCACCCAGCGATACTCCTGGAGATGGGCGACCGCGCCATGGTCGTTGTAATCCATGGTCGTCAGCGAATAGGGCCGATCGAAGGAATCGAAGCGCTTTTCCTCGACCACGCGGCCCTGGTCGTCATAGCTGCGAACGACGCGGCCCTCGTACTGGCCGACCTCGGTGCGCTTGGTCTCGACCATGTTGCCGCCTTCGTACTTCGCCTCGATGCGGTAGTACTCTTCGCCATACGGGTCGACCTTGCGGTCATCGATCACGTGCCCGTCGTCGTCCTCGACCATGTAGCGTGTATCACCCTTGCCGCCACCGGACGGTGCGAACGTCCCTTTGACCCCGTCTGCGGTGTGCTCGTAGGTCCAGGTTCCGGACTTCTCGTCCTCGGCATGCGCGATGGTCTCGGAGGCGAGCCGCCCCTGGTCGTCATAGGTAAGGCGGCGTTCGTAGTAGACGTCGCCCTGCAGGTTGAACTGGCGGATGACGGTGCGATCGCCGGCTTCGTTGTAGGTGACCTGGGCGACCGGGATCGGGTCGCCCTCGATCAGCGCGCCGCTGTCGTCTCGCCGGGATTCGGTGCGCTTGATGATCACCGACTTGACCGGCCCGCTCAGCCCGTCGCGCTCGAGATCGGGTTCGCCCGATGTCGCGTGCGCCGTGCCGCCGGCCAGGACGACCGCTAAGATCGCCGCTGCAATATTCCTAATCATGACAGGTTCCGTTTCCATCCCGGTTTGGCTGTATTTTGCTTCAGATGTATAGACTCTCCGGGAGCCGCGCAACCGCACCCCCAGCCGCGGACAGGCCCGCAAGCGAGTTCACGGAACCGGATAGGGCGAGGCGGTGACGGCCGCGACGGCCGCGCGGACCTCTTCGCGCACGGGCCCGGGCCGTGGCGAGTCGACGAGAGTCGTAAACCAGTGCTCGGGAGGGTTGCGGCCGGCGGCACGGTTCCATGTCAGCGCTCTCAGCACCGCCTCCGCCGACGGCGGCAGACGGTCGGGAATATCCATGCGGTTGAGCACGCCCCACACTCGGGTCCAGCAACGGCCGACCGACCAGGGATTGTAGCCTCCGCCGCCCGTGACGATGGTGCGCGGCGTCAGGAATGCCAGTGCCTCCACAACGGCCGCGTGCGCGTTATTGGATAGACCGAGCCCGGACAGCGGGTCTTCCAGCAGGGCGTCGGCACCGCACTGGATCATCACCGCCTGCGGCCGGTAGCGGTCGGCGAGCGGCAGGATCGCGGCATCGAGAATGAACGCCATCTCGACATCGTTGAAGCCCTTCGGCACCGGCAGGTTGCGAGCATAGCCGGTGCCGCGGTCGCCGACGGCGCCGCTCCGCGGCCAGCGACCGTCTTCGTGCACCGAGATCGTCAGCACACGAGGATCGTCGAAGAAGGCGGCCTCGACCCCGTCCCCATGATGGGCGTCGATATCGACGTAGAGCACCCGGTCGAGGCCGTTGTCGAGCAGACGGAGGAGACCGAGAACCGGGTCGTTGAAGAAGCAGAACCCACTCGCCCGGTCGCGGCGGCCGTGATGGGTGCCGCCGGCCGGATTGTGGACGATGCCCCCGTCGCGGACCAAGTCGGCAGCCCTGAGCGACGCCCCGCAGGCGGTGGCCGGCCGGCGGAACATCTCCGGATAGATCGGGCTTTCTATGGTGCCGAGATTGAAGCGCTCGCGCTGCACCGGGGTGACCGCCTGGGCCTCTTCGGCGGCGATCAGCGCCTCGATGTAGACGGGGTCGTGAAAACGGGCGAGCTCGGCCGGCGTCGCCCGCGGGCTGTCGACATAGACGTCTTCGGACAGCCAGCCGAGCGCCCGGACCAGGTCCATGACGGTGGAGACCCGCGGGATCGACAGCGGGTGGCGCGCGCCGAAACGCGAATGGCGGTAGATCTCGCTGCCGATGAACCAGGGCCGGGCGGGCATAAGTGCAGAGTGCGACGCAGAGAGGTCCTGTCAATGGGGCTTGTCGGCACCCCGATAAGCCTGCATGGTGCGGGTCCGCAGGGGGAGCCGCAGTTCGCGGCTGAGAGGTCCCGCCGGGGACGACCCCACGAACCTGCTCCGGATAATGCCGGCGAAGGGACGCGTCCATGGCCATCGCGACATACCCCTCCGACTCCGCGCCGCCGTCGATCTCGATCGAGAACGCAGGCCTCCATTATGCGGGCCGAGCTCTGTTCGAAGGGCTGGACGTCCGGATCGAGGGTGGCCGGTTCACCTGCCTTCTCGGGCCCAGCGGGGTGGGAAAGAGCAGTCTCCTGCGGCTGATCGCCGGATTGGAGCCACGGGCATCGGAAACGGTCGTCCGCCTGGGCAGCAACGGTAATTCCAGGCGCGATGTCGCCTATATGGCGCAGACCGATCTGCTGCTTCCCTGGCTCACGGTGATCGAAAACGTGACCCTGGGCGCAAGGCTCCGGGGCGAGCGAGCGGATACGGAACGCGCGCGGGCACTGCTCGACCGGGTCGGACTGCTCGACCGGGCCGACGATCGACCGAGGGCCTTGTCAGGCGGCATGCGCCAGCGCGTGGCGCTCGCCCGCACGCTGATGGAAAACCGACCGATCGTTCTCATGGACGAGCCTTTCGCGGCCCTCGATGCCATCACCCGCGGCCGGTTGCAGGCGCTCGCGGCCGAACTCCTGGTCGGGCGGACGGTAGTGCTGGTGACCCACGATCCGCTCGAAGCCTTGCGCCTCGCCCACCGCATCCACGTCATGGCCGGCCGGCCTGCGCATCTCGGGGAAGCGCTGGAGGTTCCGGGAATGCCGCCGCGCGATCCCGTCGCCACGGCCCATCTCGGCCTCTATGAAACCCTCCTTCACCGCCTCACCGCGGCCGATACCGCGCAATGACCGTTCTCCGTCCCATCGTCGTCGTCTTCGGCCTGCTCCTCCTTTGGCAGAGCATCGTCTGGCTGACGGGCGCGCCGCCCTACATCCTGCCGGCGCCGGAGCGGGTGGTGGCGGCATGGTGGCGGGTCTCGTCGTCCCTCCTGTCGAACGCCGGGACCACCCTGCTCGAGATCGTCCTCGGCATCGCCATCGGCGCTCTGCTGGGCATTGCGAGCGCTCTCACTCTGTCGAGCTTCCGGCGACTGCGCCTTTGGCTGCTGCCGGTGCTGGTCGCGTCACAGGCCGTACCGGTCTTCGCCCTGGCGCCGCTTCTGGTCCTATGGCTGGGCTACGGCCTCGCCTCGAAAGTCGCGATGGCGACGCTCATTATCTATTTCCCTGTCACGGTGAGCTTCTTCGACGGGCTGCGCCGCACCGACCCGGCCTGGATCGACCTCGCCCGGAGCATGGATGCGAGCCCCTGGGCGATCCTCCGCCATATCCGTATCCCGGCCGCCCTCCCTGCCCTCGCCTCGGGCCTCCGTGTGGCGGTGGCGGTGGCGCCGATCGGAGCCGTGGTCGGGGAATGGGTCGGCGCCAGCGCCGGCCTGGGCTACATGATGCTCCACGCCAACGGCCGCATGCAGACCGACGTCATGTTCGCCGCCTTGCTCACATTGGCCGTCCTCTCGGTCGCCCTCTATTTCGCGACCGACATCGTCCTGAAGCGCCTGCTGACCTGGCAGCCCGACCGCTAGCCCCTACCGCGCCAGCCTGAAGCCGGCCGGGATGTGGCGGATATCGGCGGTGTAGAAGTTCCGGAAGCTCGGCCGCGTCACCTCAGGCGCGCTCAGCAGACTGCCGCCGCGGAGGACATGATGGCGGCCGTCGAACCAGGGCCGGGAATAGCCGTCATAGGGGTAGGCCGCGAAGCCGGGATAGGGATGGAACAAATCGGCGCACCATTCCCAGACTTGGCCGCTCTCTTCCAGCAGGCCGGCACGGGCCGCCGTTTCCCATTCGGCCTCGCGCGGCAACCGGCAGTCGGCCCAGCGCGCGAACGCCTCCGCTTCGTGGAAGCTGACGCCGGTGACCGGTGCATCCGGAGCGAGAGGACAAGGTCCGGTCGCCGTTGCCCCATGCCATTCGCCGTCCCGTCCCCGTTTCCACCAGGCCGGCGCATGAGCCCCCGTCTCCTGCAGCCATTGCCGGCCGGCCGTCGACCATAAGGCCGAACGGCCATAGCCGCCCTCCGTCATGAAGGCGAGGTACTCGGCGTTGCTGACCGGCTTCCCGGCGATGGCGAACGATTGCAGCATCGCCTGTCGCGCCGGGCCCTCGTTATCGAACGCGAACGAACCGGCATCGGCGCCGACCCGGTAGGTCCCTGCGGCGACGGAGCGCAGGTCCGGTTCAGGTGAGCACGGGAAGAGGGGATGCGGCGTCACGTACCCCTCAGGCCGCGCCAGCACGGCATGCACCCGTGCGGTATCGATGGTCTCAAGGTGCTGAACGTGATGGCCGATCAGGAAATGAAGCAGATAGTCGTCGGCGAGCAACCGGCCAGGTCCACCCAAGGCCGCCGCCAGCAGCCGGCCGTTCTCCGCCTGCAGCGCTTCCGCCCAGGCGAGCAGGCGGTCGCGAGCCGGAAGGCGTGCACCCCGCCCGGCCTTCGGCGCGAACTCGGGCCACGCGTCGGCGCTCAAAGGCCGGGTGATGCGATCGTCGCCGGCCAGCACTTCCCGAAGCCAGTAGCATTCGACATAGACGCAGTGGGCGAGATGCCAGCCGAGCGGGCTGAGATGCCTGTTAAGGGGCTCGGCGAACAGAACGTCGTCGGCTGTCTCGATTCGTGCGCGAAGCACCGCCTGCAGGGCGGCGAAACGCCCCAAGCGTTCGTCGCGGTCTAGAGAGGGCGGAATTGCGGCGCCTCTCCGGGCATGAGAACGACGAGATGACGATCGGGTACCGGCGTCCACGCGCCGCCGATGGTCAACGGCTCGGACGCGACCAGGGCGCCGTCGGGAAAGGCCGGATCGGCGTCGGTGACGTAGAGCGACGGGCTGGCATGGCCGAAGGACGACCGCGTCGCGTAGAGCGCCCGGCCGTCGGTCACCAGGATATTGAAGAGAACGGCGATAGCGCCGTCCCGCGCCCAGCTTCCGACATGGTCGTGGAGCCGCATGACGGCGCTCGCCAGATCGTCCGTATCCCTCGCCAGGGCCCGGAGACAGGCGAACAGATGCTCTGAATCGGTGTTGCCGCCGACGGTCGCATCGACCTCGGGCGGCAGACACGCCCGCATCGTTGCCCGCATCGTCCGGGCGAAGTCCTGGATGAATCCGTTATGCGAAAACAGCAGGCCATCGGCGACGAAAGGATGGGTGTTGGCCAGACCGAAGCCGAGCCCCGGCGTCGCGCTACGGACGTTGCCCACCAACACGCCGCTCGATATCGTGCGCCCGAGATGGACGAGATTGGTGTCGGCCCAGATCGGCAGCGGGTTCAGGTAAACGCCGGGCGTTCCGTCCGGCAAATACCACCCGAAGCCGAAGCCGTCGGCATTGACGGTCGCCGAGAGCTGCTCGCGCGGCTTCCACGACTGGACAGCCAGACTATGCGGGGGATCGAGGGCGAAAGCCCCCAACGATATCGGCGGCCCGATATAGGCAGCGTGGCGGCACATGGAAGCGTTATCCGAGACGCAGGCTTGAGGCGACGTTCGCCGATGCTAGCCTATCGACCATGCGCGACACCAGGGCGCCAGGACGGTGCACCGGACTCGGGATACGAGGGGGAGAAACAATGGCAACGACGGCGCACCACACGGCGGAGGTTATCGACGCTCCCGAAGAAGCCAACGAGGTCGCACTGACCGAGATCCCGCCGGCCCGGCCCGTTCCCAGTCTGCTGGACGACGCCCGCAACGGCCTCCTGAAGAAACCCCGGTCGATCCCACCGAAATATTTCTACGACGGGGTCGGCTCGCAGCTCTTCGATCAGATATGCGACACGCCCGAATACTATCCGACCCGGACCGAGGCCGCGCTGCTGGAAGTGCATTCCGATGAGATCGTCGCAGTGGCCCGCCCCGAGGAAATTCTCGAACTCGGTGCCGGCACCATGCGCAAGACGCGCTTCCTGATCGACGCCGCCGCGCAATCGGGGACGTTGACCAGCTACGCCCCTTTCGACATCTCCGCCGATGCGCTGGAAGAGACCGGCCGGCGAATCGTCGGCGACTACCGCTCGCTCGATCTCAACCTGCTGGTCGGCGACTATCTCGCCGGGCTCGACAACCTGCCGCGGAGCGATGCCCGCCGGCTGTTCGTCTTCCTTGGCGGGACGATCGGCAATTTCGAACCGGCGGCAGCGGAAGCCTTCCTCGCGGAGCTCGCGGATCACATGCAGCCCGGCGATCACCTGCTGATCGGCATGGACCGGGTCAAGGACCCGGCGGTCCTGACCGCCGCCTACAACGATGCTCAAGGGGTGACGGCGGCGTTCAACCTGAACCTCCTCGACGTACTGAACCGTGAGCTCGGCGCGGACTTCGACACAGGTCGTTTTTTCCATCGCGCAGTCTTCAACGAGGCTTTGAGCCGCATCGAAATGCATCTGGTCTCCAGGGGAAAACAACGCGTGCATTGCGCGGCGCTGGATGCGGCGATCGAACTCGAGGACGGCGAGACCATCCTCACCGAGATCAGCCGCAAGTTCACGGACCAGTCCATCGCCGCGCTGATGGAGGACACCGGCTTCGCCATCGAACGCCACTTTAGGCCGGCGAACGACTACTTCTCGCTGGTCCTCGCCAAGCCGCGGTAGCGGCGTTTATCCTTCCCCGACAGACACAGGGGAGAGAACACATGACCAAGGAATTCGCGGGCAAGGTCGCCCTCGTCACCGGCGGATCGCGGGGCATCGGCCGTGCTATCTGCCGCCTGCTCGCCCAGGGCGGCGCAGCGGTCGCCGTCAACTATGCGAACGACGAGAACGGCGCCAAAGAGACCAAGCGCGTGGTCGAGGCCGAGGGCGCCAAATGTCTGGTGGTCAGGGCCGACGTCTCCGACGAAGGCCAGGTCGCGTCGATGGTTTCGCAGGTCGAAGGCGCGCTGGGACCGGTCGACATACTGGTCGCCAACGCAGGATGGATTCAAACCGGCACTCACGAGGAAGTCGACTTCGCCACCTGGAAGCGGCACTTCACCATCAATACCGACGGCGTGTTCCTTCCCGTCTGGGCAGTGAAGGACGGCATGATCGCCCGCGGTGACGGCCGCATCGTCTGCATCTCGTCGATCGCGGCGCTTCGGCCGCGGCCGCGCCAGATCGCCTATGGCGCCGCCAAGGCCGCCGTGATCGGGCTGGTCAGAAGCTGCGCCGAGGCGTTCGCGCCGCAGGTCCGCATCAACTGCATCGCACCGGGCCTGATCGAAACCGACATGAGCAACACGCTATCGCCGGAGATCCGCAAGGTCATGGTCGACCAGACGCCGATGAAGCGGATCGGCCGGCCCGAGGAGATCGCCGAACTGGCCGCCTTCCTTCTATCCGACCGGTCGAGCTTCACCACCGGCCAGACGATGGTCGCCTCCGGCGGGCGCGTGACGCTGCCCTAGAAGCGATGTTCTTGACGGTTTATCGATAGCTAAACCGTCATCCCCACACAGCCCGCGCCCGCCAAGGCGGGCGGCGGGGGTCCATGCGAGCGGTACGGCTTCCGGATTCCGCCTGCGCGGGGGATGACGGCTTCAGGGGCATGCCCACCCGAACCGTCGTGCGGGGTTGCACGTCCGGCGGCGAGCCATCATCATGACGTTGCCCTGCGGGGGGAGCCGGTTGTCCGGCTGAGAGGTTCCGTTCCGGAACGACCCCTTGAACCTGATCCGGATCATACCGGCGAAGGGACGCGATGACCCAGATTCCCATTTCCGCATTCATTCCGTCGCGCGTGCCGCCCTGTCATGGCCCGGCATGGATCAACGCGCGCGTTTCCAGGAGGTCTCATGCGCCTTGCCGCCACCCTGATGCTCGCCCTGTCGTTCTCGGCTTCGCTCGCGACGCCGTCAACTGCGGCCGACAAGCTCACCGTGTTGCTGGACTGGTTCGTCAACCCGGACCACGGCCCCCTGGTCGTCGCCAAGGAGAAAGGCATCTTCGCGGCCCACGACCTGGAGGTCACGTTAATCGCGCCGGCCGATCCGAACGACCCGCCCAAGTTGGTGGCCGCAGGCAAAGCTGACCTGGCGGTCGGCTATCAGCCGCAATTGACGGTTCAAGTGGCGGAGGGGTTGCCCCTGGTCCGGGTCGGAACCCTGGTGGCGACGCCGCTGAGCGCCCTGGTCGTGCTGGCCGACGGACCGGTGAAGACCATCGCCGACCTGAAGGGCCGCAAGGTCGGCTATTCGGTCGGCGGATTCGAGGACGCGATCCTCGGCACCATGCTGAAGACCAACGGCCTCACCCTCGACGACGTCACCCTTGTGAACGTCAACTTTTCGCTGTCGCCTTCGCTTCTCTCGGGTCGGGTCGACGCGGTCATCGGCGCTTACCGCAATTTCGAGCTCAACCAGATGGAGCTGGAAGGAAGCGAAGGACGGGCCTTCTTCGTCGAGGAAGAAGGGGTGCCGCCCTATGACGAGCTGATCCTGATCGCCCGCCGCGACCGAATCGAGGATCCGAAGCTGCGCCGATTCGTCGATGCCGTCGAGGAAGCGACGCAATACGTGATCAACCACCCCGACGAAGCATGGGAGGCGTTCGCGGCAAGCGGCGACGAACTGGATGATGAGCTCAACCGACGGGCGTGGGCTGACACCCTGCCCCGCTTCGCGCTCCGGCCAGCCGCACTGGACAGCAACCGCTACGCCCGGTTCGCCACCTTCTTGAAAGCACAGGGGTTGATCCCGGACGCCCTGCCGGTCGAGAGCTATGCCGTGGAACTGCCTACGGAATCTGCTGGGGCGATGCCTGACCGATAGGTCTTGGCGCCCCGCAACCATTACGTCATAATCCGCGCGTCGCCGCAGGGGGAATGCGGCGACGGAGGGGACGCACACGGGGGCAGGGTGGCTCACACCGTTTCGCTGTTTGTCGTATTGGCTGCCGTGTGGCTTCTGCTGTCCGGGCATTTCACGGCGTTCCTGCTGACGCTCGGCCTCCTTTCTTGCCTGTTCGTGGTCTACATCGCCCACCGGATGGACGTGGTCGATCATGAGAGCCATCCGCTCCACATCGGCCATCTGCTCCCGATCTACTGGGTGTGGCTGATCAAGGAGATCATCAAGGCGAACATCGACGTCACCAAGCGGATCCTGAACCCCAAGCTGCCGATCTCGCCCGTTCTCTTCACGGTGCCGGCCACCCAGCGAACCGACCTGGGCAAGGTCATCTACGCCAATTCGATCACCCTGACACCCGGCACCGTCTCCACCGACGTCGGCGCGGACACGATCCAAGTGCATGCCTTGAGCGAAGAAGGAGCCGAAGACCTGCGCGGCGGTGCGATGGGACGGCGGGTGACCGAATTCGAGGGCAAGCCATGAAGTTCATCATCGTCGCCATCGCCATCCTGGTGACGATGGCGATGGCCATTTTCCGCGCGGCGAAGGGACCGACCGCCTTTGACCGGGTCCTTGCGGCCAACATGTTCGGGACCAAGACCGTGCTGCTGATCGGCGTGGTCGGCTATATCGCCGGGCGTCCGGACTTCCTGGACCTCGCTCTCCTTTACGCGCTGCTCAATTTCGTCGGCATCATCGCCATGCTGCGTTTCATCAAGATCGGCCATTTCGGCGACGGCAAGCCGGTGGACCGCTGATGGAGGTGATCCAGGACATCTTCGGCTGGGCCTTCCTGATGGGAGGCGCATTCTTCCTCCTGGTCGGCGGCATCGGCGTCCTGCGCATGCCCGATTTCTTCACCCGGATGCACGCGGCCGGGATTACCGACACGATGGGTGCCGGGCTGGTGCTGATCGGTCTGATGATCGAGTCGGGCTTCACGCTCAATACCGCCAAGCTGCTCCTGATGCTGTTCTTCCTGCTGTTCACCAGCCCGGTGTCATCGCACGCGACGGCCCATGCGGCCCTCCTTGCCGGGCTGAAGCCCTGGCGCCGTGGCGATAAGCCGGCGAAGTCCCTGCCCGATCCACGCACGGCGGGAGCGATCATGACGACCACCGAACCGGCACAGCCCAAGTCCCGCACGGCATCGCCGCAGCGACGCAACGGGCCACACAAGGGAGGCCGGCGATAGAAAACGTCGTCGATATCGCCCTTTTGGCGTTCCTCATGGTCGTGGCCCTGACCATCGTCTGGCTGCGGAACATGTTCGCCGTCGTGATGCTGAGCGGCATCTACAGCTTCTTGATGGCGAGCATCTTCGTGGTCCTGGACGCGGTGGACGTGGCCTTCACCGAGGCCGCCGTCGGGGCGGGCATCTCGACCGTGCTCGGGCTCACCGCGCTGTCGCTCACCACCGAACGGGAAAAGACGCCCCGACACAGGCCGTTCCTGCCGTTGTTCGTGGTCGCCGTCACCGGCGCGGTGCTGCTTTACGTGACGCCCGACATGCCCAGTTTCGGTGACGCCTCGGCGCCGGTCCACCACCATGTGGCACCGCGCTACATCGAGGACTCGATCCCGGCGACGACGGTTCCCAACGTCGTCACCGCCGTCCTGGCCAGCTACCGCGGTTATGACACGCTCGGCGAAACGACGGTGATCTTCACCGCCGGCATCGGTGTCGTGCTGCTGCTCGGCCGCCGCCGCAAGAAACAACAGGAAGGCGAGAAATGACCGACCTGCTGGTTCTCAGGGTGGTCGTCAAGCTGCTGATCCCGTTCATCCTTCTGTTCGGCCTCTATGTGCAGATGCACGGCGACTACGGACCGGGCGGGGGCTTCCAGGCCGGCGTCATCTTCGGCAGCGGCTTCATCCTGTACGGCATGGTGTTCGGTCTGGAGACGATGGAGCGCGTGGCGCCGATGCGGCTGATCGGCGTGATGATCGGGCTGGGTGTCCTGATCTATGCCGGAACCGGCTATGTCACCATGGCTCTGGGCGGCCTGTTCCTCGAATACGGGCTGCTCGATCATCACGACCCGTCCCACGGCCAGCATTACGGCATCTTCTCGGTGGAAGCGGGCGTTGGCATCACCGTCGCATCGGTGATGATCCTCATCTTCCACACCTTCGCCTCGCGGAAAGGCTGAAGCGTGTCGCTGCTCGGGCACTACAACTACTGGATCGTCGTCGTCCTCATGATGGTCGGCTTCTACGTGGTTATCGACCGCGGGAACCTGCTGAAGAAGCTGATCGGCCTCAACATGTTCCAGACGGCCGTGTTCCTGCTCTACATCTCGATGGGCAAGATCGAAGGCGGCACTGCGCCGATCATCTGGGAAGGCGGCGGGCCCTACTCCAATCCGCTGCCCCACGTTCTGATCCTGACCGCCATCGTCGTCGGCGTCGCTACCCTGGCGCTCGGCCTCGGCCTCGTGGTCCGCATCCGCGAGGCTTACGGAACGGTCGAAGAGGACGAAATCCGCGAGCAGGACGACCCATGATCGCTGCCAACCTGCCAGCCCTGCAGGTGGTCCTCCCGCTTGCCGGCGCCCCCATATGCGCGATCCTGGGCCGGCGCTGGTACGGCTGGCTGATCGCCACTGCCCTGTGCTGGGCCACCTTCGCCATCTCGGTGCTGCTATACGTCCAGGTCGCCGAAAACGGGCCGATCTCCTACATGCTCGGCAACTGGATGGCGCCCTGGGGTATCGAGTACCGGCTCGACCGTATAGGCGCCCTGGTGTTGATCATCGTCTCCGGGATCGCCGCCGTGTCGGCGCCGTTCGCGTTCCACAGCGTGCACGCGGAGATCCCCGAGGACCAGCACCGCTATTTCTACACGGCGTTCCTGCTCGCCATGACCGGCCTGCTCGGCATGGCGATCACCGGCGACGTGTTCAACCTGTTCGTGTTCCTGGAAATCTCGTCCTTGTCGAGCTATGCGCTCATCAGCCTGGGGCGCGACCGCAAGGCCCTGTTCGCGAGCTTCCAGTACCTGATCCTCGGCACGATCGGCGCGACGTTCATCGTCATCGGCATCGGCCTGATCTACATGATGACCGGGACGCTGAACATGGCGGACCTCGCGGTGCGCCTGCCCGCGGTGGCCGGCAATCGGGTGGTCGATGCCGGCTTCGTCTTCATCCTGGTCGGCGTCGCCATCAAGCTCGCGGTGTTCCCGCTGCATCTGTGGCTGCCGAACGCCTACGCCTACGCACCGTCGGTGGTCTCGGCGTTCCTGGCGGCGACGGCGACCAAGGTCGCCGCCTACATGATGTTCCGCTTCGTCTTCACCGTGTTCGGCGTCGAGTTCTCGTTCGATCAGATGCAGCTCAGCTGGCTGCTGGTGCCGCTGGCGCTGATCGCCGCGGTCACCGGATCGCTGGTGGCGATCTTCCAGGACGACCTCAAGCGCCTGCTGGCCTATTCCAGCGTCGCGCAGATCGGCTACATCGTCCTCGGCATCGGCTTGGCGACCCAGGACAGCGTCACCGCCGCGGTCGTTCACCTGTTCAACCACGCGCTGATGAAAGGCGCCCTGTTCATGGCGCTGGGCGCGGTGATGCTGCGTGTGGGGTCGGTCGATATCAACGCCATCCGCGGCCTGGGCGCGCGCATGCCGCTCACCATGGCGGCGATCGTGATCGGTGGTCTCAGCCTGATCGGCGTGCCGGCCACCGTCGGCTTCATCACCAAGTGGTATCTGGTCATTGCCGCCCTGGAGACGGGATGGTGGGAGATCGCGGTGATCGTTCTGTTCAGCTCGCTGCTCGCCATCATCTATGTCTGGCGCATCGTCGAGGCCGCCTATTTCAGTGAGCCGTCGGAGACGGGCGCGACGGTGACCGAGGCGCCCTGGCCCATGGTCGCATCGACCTGGGTGCTGGCGGCGGCATGCCTCTATTTCGGTCTCGACACCCGCCTGCCGGTCGGCGCCGCCACCGAGGCCGCGCGTGCTCTGCTCGGAGGGACGCCATGACGGCGGATCAGCTCGTCGGCTACGCGCCCTTCCTGCCCTTCGTCGGCGCCGGGGTGATCTGGCTCGCCGGCCCGCGACCCAATGTGCGCGAGGCCTGCACGCTGATCACCGCCGGCCTGCTGTTCATCATGGTGGCGGCGATCCTGCCGACCGTCATGGATGGCGGCCGGCCAGGCGTCACCCTGTTCGACGTCGTCCCCGGCATCTCGATCGCCTTCGAGGTCGAGCCGCTGGGCATGCTGTTCGCGATGATCGCCGCCTTCCTGTGGATCCCGAACTCGATCTACTCGATCGGCTACATGCGGGCGCATCACGAGGAAAACCAGACCCGCTATTACGCCTGCTTCGCCCTGGCGCTGGGCAGCGCGATCGGCGTGGCCTTCGCGGCCAACATGTTCACGCTGTTCCTGTTCTACGAGGTGCTGTCGGTCTGCACCTACCCGCTGGTCACCCATGCCGGGACGCCGGAGGCCAAACGGTCGGGCCGCATCTATCTCGGCATCCTGCTCGGCACCTCGATCGGCTTCCAGCTTCTGGCGATCCTGTGGACCTACGTCCTCGCCGGCACGCTCGATTTCCGCCCCGAAGGTCTGCTCGCCGGCCGGGCCTCGGAAGCGGTGATCGCCATCCTGTTCGCCCTCTACATCTTCGGCATCGGCAAGGCGGCGCTGATGCCGTTCCACCGCTGGCTGCCGGCGGCGATGGTGGCACCGACTCCGGTCAGCGCGCTGCTGCATGCAGTGGCGGTGGTCAAGGCGGGCGTGTTCACGGTGATGAAGGTCGTGGTCTACGTCTTCGGGCTCGACCTGATGCAGACCGCCAATCCGGGCACCTGGCTGCCCTGGCTCGCCTCGTTCACCATCCTGACCGCGTCGTTCATCGCGCTGACCAAGGACAATCTGAAGGCAAGGCTGGCGTATTCGACCGTGAGCCAGCTTTCCTACATCGTCCTCGGCGCCTCGCTGGCGACGAGCTGGAGCATCGTCGGCGGCGGCATGCACATCCTCATGCACGCCTTCGGCAAGATCACCCTGTTCTTCTGCGCCGGCGCCATCATGGTTACCGCGCACAAGACCGAGATCAGCGACATGACCGGCATCGGCCGGACGATGCCGCTCACCATGTTCGCCTTCCTGCTGGGGGCCCTGAGCGTGATCGGCCTGCCGCCGATGGGCGGGACCTGGAGCAAGTGGTATCTGGCGATGGGCGCCATGCAGGCCGACCAGATCGTCTTCGTGGTCGTGCTGCTGATCAGCAGCCTGCTCAACATCGCCTATTTCATGCCGATCGTGGTCAACGCCTTCTTCGTCGACCGGGGCGGCAGCCATGCCCATACGGGGATCAAGGAAGCGCCGCTCGCCTGCCTGATCCCGCTGCTGATTACCGCGATAGGATCGCTGCTTCTGTTCCTGTTCCCCGATCCCGCCTATCAGCTGCTTCTGCAGATCGTCGAGCCATTGACGGTGCCGTGAGATGAACGACGAAAAGAGATACTGGCTGGACGAGCGCCGCAACGTAAAGAAGGTGCTGCTGGCGCTCTATATCGTCTGCGGCGTCCTGCTGCTGCTCGATCTTTTCTATCACAAGCACGTCCACTACCCCTTCGAGGGCTGGTTCGGCTTCTATGGAATCTACGGCTTCGTCGCCTGCGTGATCCTGGTCCTTCTGGCGAAGGAGCTGCGCAAGCTCGTGTCGCGTTCGGAAGATTATTATGATCGGTGAGCTGCCGCCGTTCCTGATCCTGCTGGTCGGCGCGCTGCTGATCCCACTGTTCCGCGGCCGGGGCCAGCCGATCTTCGCGCTGGTCGTCATCGCATTCGGCTTTCTGAACCTCCTCTCTCTCGACTACGGCATCTATTGGCAGCTGCCGTTGTTCGACTACACGCTGGTATTCGGGCGGCTGGACAGGCTGGCCTTCCTGTTCACGCTTCTGTTCCACATCGCCGCCGCCATCGGATTCATCTTCGCCCTCCATGTCCGCGACGGCATGCAGCACGTGGCGGCGCTCGCCTATGCCGCCGGCGCGGTCGGCGCGGTCATGGCCGGCGATCTCATCACCCTGTTCCTGTTCTGGGAAATCCTGGCGCTTGCCTCGGTGTTCCTTGTCTGGGCGCGGCGGACAGAGGCCGCCCGCGGCGCCGGCATGCGCTATTTCCTGTTCAACGTCGTATCGGGCCTGCTGCTGCTGACCGGCGCCATCGTCCATATCCACAACACCGGCTCGATCGCCTTCGAGAACTTCGGCCTCGACGGCAGCCTCGGCACGCTGCTGATCTTCCTCGCCTTCGGCATCAAATGCGCGTGGCCGTTCTTCCATACCTGGCTCACCGACGCCTATCCGGAGGCGACCCCGACCGGCACCGTCTTCCTGACCGCCTTCACCACCAAGACAGCGGTCTACGCCCTCGCCCGTGCCTTCCCCGGCACCGAGATCCTGATCCCGATCGGCACGGTGATGGCCGCCTTCCCGATCTTCTACGCGGTGATCGAGAACGACCTCCGCCGGGTGCTGGCCTACAGCATGATCAACCAGATCGGCTTCATGGTCGTGGGCGTCGGCATCGGCACTGACCTCGCGCTCAACGGCGCGGTCAGCCACGCCTTCAACGACGTGCTGTTCAAGGGCCTCCTCATGATGAGCATGGGCGCCGTGCTGCAGATGACGGGCCGGATGAACGGCTCCGACCTCGGCGGGCTCTACAAGTCGATGCCGATCACCACCGTGCTCTGTATCGTCGGCGCCGCCTCGATCTCGGCCTTCCCGCTGTTCAGCGGCTTCGTCAGCAAGTCGATGGTGATGACCGCCGCCGCCGAGGAAGGCCATACCATCGTCTTCCTGGTGCTGCTGTTCGCGTCCGCCGGCGTGTTCCACCATGCCGGCATCAAGATCCCCTACTTCGCCTTCTTCGCCCACGATTCCGGGATCAGGACCACCGAACCGCCAACCAACATGCTGGTGGCGATGGGCATCGCCGCCGTGGCCTGCATCTTCATCGGCTCCTATCCCGACCTGCTCTACAGCCTGCTGCCATGGCCTGTGGACTACGAGCCCTACACGCTCACCCACGTCATCACCCAGACGCAGCTTCTGTTCTGGTCGGCTCTGGCGTTCGCGCTGCTGATGGCGAGCGGCCTCTATCCGCCCGAGCTCAGGCTGATCAACATCGACACCGACTGGCTGTACCGGCGGCTCGGTTACGGCACCATGCTCGCCTTCCGCAATGGCTTCGCGAGCTCGTTCCAGTCGGCGAACACCGGCATCCGACCATGGCTCGGTCGGATCTACGACCGCATCCACGCCCATCACGGGCCGCAGGGCGTACTGGCCCGCACGTGGCCCACGGGCAGCACGGTGCTGTGGATCGCGGTGATGCTGGGCGGCTATTTGCTGCTGTTCTTCCTGGCCGACTGACCGCACCGCCATGGTGCGGCGGGCAGCGCTCCTGGCAGCGCTGTTCCTTTGGCTCGCCCGCCCGTCCCAGGCCGATGAGCGCCTGCGGGTTGTCTCCGCCTTCGGTGACACGACCGCCCGCACTTATGCAGAGGCCCTCGCGGCTCTCTGGACCGAGACCGTGACCGGTCTCGCCGCCGAAACCACCAACGCGATCGGCCGCGATACCCTGTTCGAGATGCTGGCCGAGGGACAGTGCGATGCCGCGGTGGCCGAGCCCCTTACCGAACCGGAGGACCATCCGGGGACGGAGACAGTCTCCCCCGTATCCCTGTTCGTCGCCTACCCGACCCGGACGACCGCCGAGGACGGCACCGTCGTCACGGCCTGGGTCCAGGTGATCGTTCGCCCGACGATGCCCGAAGACGAGGCCTTCGCCTTGACCCGCGCCGCCTTCGAAGGCGCAGCCCGCCTCCGCCGCGCCGTTCCGGCCGTCGGCGCGGCGTCCGTCGAGGAAACGGTCGTCAACCTCCGGGGGCCCCTGCATCCGGGGGCCGCGCGGTACCTGGCCGAGCAGGGATTCCCGCCGCCTGAGTGACAGTGCCTCCGCCCGAGGTTGACCGGCCTTCGGGCATCCAAGATCATGGCCGCGACCTTATCAGCCGAACGGACGGACCCATGCTCGCGCGCCTTTGCCGCACCCTCGCCATCGCCTCCTTTCTGCTTTTCGCCGGGCACGCAATGGCAGGCAACCTGTCGATCGCCACCGGCGGCACCGCCGGGATGTACTACCCCTATGGCGGAGCGTTGGCGTCGATCTGGTCGAAGACGCTGTCCGACCTGAACGCCCGCGCCGAGGTCACCGGCGGGTCGGTGATCAACATGGCTCAGGTCGTCCGCGGCGACAGCGAGGTCGGTTTCAGCATGACAGACGTGGCCCGCGACGCCTTCACCGGCGGCGGCGGCTTTCCCCGCGCCCTGCCCGTCGCGACGCTGTTCGCCATGTATCCCAACTACCTGCACGCCGTAACGCGCGCCGACTCCGGGATCGCCAAGCCGGAGGACCTCAAAGGCCGCACCGTCTCGCTCGGCGCGCCGGGCTCGGGGACGGCGGTAATGGCCGAGGCCGTTCTGGCCGCGGTCGGCGTGACGACCGACGACATGGACGTTCAGCGCCTGAATTTCGCCGAGACCGCCAACGCCATCCGCAACGGCACCATCGACGCCGGGTTCATCGCCGCCGGCATCAACACCGCCGCGGTGGCCGAACTGGCGGCAACGCGCGACATCGCCATCGTCTCGTTCTGCTGCGGCGCCATGGACAAGGTCCACGCAGCCAACCCCGCCTACGTCTCGGGCGAAATCCCCGGCGGCGTCTATATCGGCATCGACGAACCGGTCGAGGTGCCTGCCGTATGGAACGTGGCGATGGTGAACCGCGGCATGGACGACGACATGGCCTACCAGCTCACCAAGGCCGCCTTCGAGAACCTGGACGAACTTCATAAGGTGAGCCGGGCCGCGCAGGCAACGACCATCGAGAACACGATCGCCCAAGCGGTCGTCCCCATCCATCCCGGTGCCGCCCGCTATTTCCGCGAACAGGGCTCGGAGGTCCCGGACGAGATGGTGGCGAAGTGACGGCCCTCCTCGCCGCCATTGCGAGCCGCAGGCGAAGCGATCTAGAGGCGGCGGATCTGGATTGCCGCGCAGCCTGCGGCTGCTCGCAATGACGGAAACCGGCATCGGGGCCATCGCCTTCCCCCCAGTAGGGCGGAGGGGGATCGGCGAAGGCCATCGCCCGGTTGCCCCCTCTCCGACCCATTGGGGGGGAGAGGGCCGGGGTGAGGTGGGGAGAGCGAGGGCCGCCAACCCCCGCTCCGGCATCACACCTCCCCGATGACCGACGCGGGCTCGCCATCGCCTGCGGAGGCCCAGCCACCGCTCGATCGCTGGGTGCTGCGCGCCGCCTTCGCGGCGGCGGTGGCGTTGTCGGTGTTCCAGCTCTGGCAGTCGGTGACGGCCGACCTCGCGGCGATCTATTTCCGCTCGGCCCACCTCGTCTGGGTGATCGTCCTGACGATCATGCTGAAGCCGCTGGTCAAGCGAACGGATTCGCCCTGGCATCTGCCCGGACGCGCCATCGACGTCGTTCTGGCGCTGGCCGCGCTTTACTGCGGCTGGGCGGCGTGGACCTTCGACTACGACGCCATGGGCTTCATGCTGGAGGGTCTGGGAACACCCGACCTCGTTGCCGGCGCGCTGATGATCCTGCTGGTGCTGGAGGCGCCCCGCCGCACGGTCGGCCCGGCCATGACGCTGATCGGCCTCGGCTTCCTGCTCTATGCGCGCTTCGGCAATGCGCTGCCTGATGCCGTCGCCCATCGCGGCTTCGACCTGGGACGGATCGTCGAACTGCAGATGTTCAGCCTGGAAGGGATTTTCGGAACACCTTTGGGCGTCGCCGCCGGCGTCGTGTTCATGTTCGTTCTCCTGGGCGCGCTGCTGGAAGTGACCGGTGCCGGCAACTTCTTCATCGACCTCGCCTATGCTGCGGCGGGACGATATCGCGGCGGACCGGCGAAGGCGTCGGTGATCCCCTCGGCGGCGATGGGCTCGATCTCCGGATCGGCGGTCGCCAATACCGTCACCACCGGCGCCTTCACCATCCCGATGATGAAGCGCCTGGGCTACCAGCCGCATCAGGCGGCGGGGATCGAAGCGGCCGCCTCGACGGGCGGGCAGATCATGCCGCCGATCATGGGCGCGGGCGCCTTCCTGATGGCCGAGTACACGGGGATCAGTTACGGCGAGATCGTCCTGGTCTCGATCCTGCCGGCCGTCCTCTACTTCGTCTCGGTGCTGTTGTTCGTGCATCTGATGGCCTGCCGCCAGGGACTGAAAGGCATGACCGACCTGCCGCGCGTGCGGGTGACGCTGGCGGGCGGCTATCACTTCCTCATCCCTCTGATCGTCATAACCGTGCTGCTGGTGATGAACTATTCGCCGCCGCTGGTGGGAACGATCGGTTGTGGCGCGGCGGTTGGCGCGGCGCTGCTCAGGGTCCATACGCGGGTCGGGTTCGGCGCCATCCTCAAGGGCCTGGAAACCGGCGCCATGCTGGCGCTTCCCATATCCCTCGCCTGCGCCACCGCCGGCATCGTCGTCGGCGTCATCGGCCAGACCGGCATCGGGCTCAAATTCTCCGACTTCATCGTTACGCTGTCGGGCGGGCATCTGTGGCTGGCGCTGATCCTGATCGCCCTCGCCTCGCTGGTGCTCGGGATGGGGCTGCCGGTGACCGCCGCCTATATCGTCGTCGCGGTGCTGTCGGCTCCGGCGCTGACCGACATGGGCCTCTCCCTGCTGGTCGCCCATATGATCGTGTTCTGGCTGTCGCAGGATTCCAACGTCACGCCGCCGATCGCCCTTGCCGCATATGCCGGAGCCGGAGTCGCCGGCGCCTCGCCGATGCGGTCGGGGCTGACGGCGTGGAAGGTGGCGAAGGGCCTCTACATCATCCCGCTGATGATGGCCTACACGGACCTTCTCACCGGCGACACGGTGATGATGGCGTGGGCCACCCTGCTCACCCTCGCCGCGTTGATAAGCTTCTCCTGCGCCATCGAAGGCTGGATCTTCGTGCCCACCTCGTTGGTCGAGCGCGTCCTGCTGGCGGTCGCCGGGCCGTTCTTCCTGTTCCGCCATCCGGCCATCGACATCGCCGGCGAGCCGATATCGATCCCATCGCTCATCGGCCTCGTCCTGCTCGCCCTCGCCCTCATGTCCAACCGCAGGAGGATGCTTCGTGCGTAGAGCGGCAACCTGCCTTCTTCTTTGTCTCCTCGCACCGGTGCTGATGGGGGCGGGCGGGCCTTGGACTTCCCCCCACAACCGCGACCATCCGCTCGCCGGCCGTATCTGGAGCACCGAAGCCGGGGACTTCGTTTCCGAGGAGACACTGGTCGCCACCCTGTCGAAAGCCGATTTCGTCCTTCTCGGCGAACGGCACGACAATCCCGACCATCACCGCCTGCAGGCCCGCATGGTCGGCGCACTGGCCGCAGCCGGACGCCAGCCGGCCGTGGCGTTCGAGATGATCGCGACCGACCGACAGCCGGCCCTGGACTCGGCGCTGGATACCCCCTTGCCGACTGCCGCCGCCATTGCCGAAGCGGTGGCGTGGAGCGAAAGCGGCTGGCCGGACTTCGCGATGTACGCGCCGATCTTCGAAACGGCGCTCGCTTCGCGCCTCCCCCTCGTCGCCGCCGCGTCGGCGCGAGAAGAGATGCGCGATCTCACCAAGGCGGCGCTCACCGCGGACTTCTCGCTCGGCCCCTGGCTTGAAGGCTCGAAACCACTATCCGACACGGCTTACGAGGACCTGGCGAAAGAGCTGGTCTCTTCCCATTGCAGCGACCGGCGCACGCCACACACCGATGCGATGGCGATGGTCCAGCAAGCGAAGGACGCGCGCATGGCGGCGCGGATGATCGCCGGCGGGGCGAAGGGCGCCGTGCTGATCGCGGGCACCGGCCATATCCGGAACGACCGCGGCGTACCCTGGCATTTGCGGGCGCTCGCCCCCGATGCCCGCATCGCCACTCTGGCTTTCATGGACGTCGCGGCGGGGGACGACGAGCCCGGCGACTATCTCACCGCCTTCGATTACGTCTGGTTCACCCCGGCGATCGACGTCGAGGACCCGTGCGAGCGTTTCCGCGAACAGCTGGAGAAAATGCACGAGAAGGCGGCGGAGTAGGAAACCTTCTCGAACCGTCGCCCCCGCGGAGGCGGGGGCCCGACAAGCGGCACGGCCGGTGGGTTCCCGCCTGCGCGGGAGCGACGACGATATTGATGCTGCCTCAGGCCTTCCGCATCCCAGGCACCCATTTGTTGACCGGTTTGCCCCGGTGATATTTGGGGATGCGTACCGGTGTCCCGTCCTCGTCGCCGATCGCGCCGCGCGGCTGCTCGCCCTTGGGGATCACGCGGGGGCCGGACTTTTCCAGCGAGAAGTGGTTGAACATCGTTGCGGTCGAGATTTCGGTATTGGGCGTCCCCATCGCCTGCGCGACCGGTTTGCTGCGGAGCACGAGGTCGTCGAGCGCCTGCTCGCTCTGATGGCCGAAGGCCTGCCACACGCCTTTCAGGAAATCGACGATCGGCGGGCGGGGAACGATAGTCTCGATCGTCGTCACCCCGGCGGCGAAGGTGCGGTGGACGTTGGGCTCGATCGGCCCCACCTCGCTCGAGACGAAGATCGCCGGCATCAGCTTCTCGCCACGGGTCGACGCCGCGAAATAGGCCTGGGCGAGAAACAGCAGCCGCTGAAGCTTCAGTGGCGGAATGATCAGGTTCTCGCGCTGCGCCTGATCGAGAAACCAGTACGCGACGTCGAAGGCGGAGGGTACGGCTGTCGGCATGGCACTACTCCCTGGCCGAAGCCATGATACTTGAGGTCGTGGCGCGAATCGAGCGGTGGGACCCGACCCTCTCAACGTTGTCAGGTTGGGCGAATTCCCCCACTATGCGCGCCCAATCGGCCCGCTTCAGCAATCGGTAGGATGCCATGGATTTCACCCTCAATAAGGACATCGTCCTGCCCGCAGACGGCTGCAACGGCGTTCTGATCGGACGCGCCTGGGTGCCGGGCGATCCCGGCGGCCCCAGCGTCGTGATCCTCGCCGAGCACGGCGTCTACGACATCACCGGACGCTGGCCGACGGTGTCGATGCTGCTGGAGGCCGAGGACCCGGTCGTCGCCGCGGTCACCGCCGACATGGTGCGGCTGGGCTCGATAGACGCCCTGCTGGCCAATTCCATCGCCGGCCATTGCGACCCGAGCAAGCCCTACTTCCTGGCGCCGATCGACCTGCAGGCGGTGAAGGCCGCCGGCGTGACCTTCGTCGACAGCCTGATGGAGCGGGTGATCGAGGAGCACGCCAAGGGCGACGCCGGTGCCGCCGAGGAAATCCGCAACACCATCGGCCGCGAGATCGGCACCGACATCGCCGGCATCCGCCCCGGTTCCGAGGAAGCGGCCAAGCTCAAGCAGGCCCTGATCGATCGCGGGCTGTGGTCGCAGTACCTGGAGGTCGGCATCGGCCCCGACGCCGAGGTCTTCACCAAGGCCCAGCCGATGGCGGCGGTAGGTATCGGCGCCGAGATCGGCATCCCGTCGCATTCGACCTGGAACAATCCCGAGCCCGAAGCAGTGGTCGTCGTCAACAGCCGCGGCGAGGCGGTCGGCGCGACGCTCGGCAACGACGTCAATCTGCGCGACGTCGAGGGACGCAGCGCCCTGCTGCTCGGCAAGGCCAAGGACAACAATGCTTCCTGCGCGGTCGGGCCATTCATCCGCCTGTTCGACCAGACTTTCGACTTCGACGATCTGCGCGGCATCGACATCAGCCTCGCGGTCGAGGGCGACGACGGGTTCAGCCTGATGGGGTCGAGCTCAATGAGCCAGATCAGCCGCGATCCGCTGGACCTGGTCCGGCAAACGATCAGCAACACCCACCAGTATCCCGACGGCTTCGTCCTGTTCACCGGCACGATGTTCGCCCCGACCAAGGACCGTGGAGAGCCGGGACGCGGCTTCACCCATAAGGCCGGGGACCTGGTGATCATCGCCTCGCCGGCGCTCGGGGCGCTGGTCAACAGGGTCAACCACTGCGAGAGCATCACGCCGTGGACCTTCGGCTCCGGTGCGCTGCTGAAGAATCTCAGCGCGCGCGGGGTGCTGTAAGCCGTCCACGCCTTGTCACGATCCCGTGCGTCCGCCCCGCGCGGCCGCCGCCTTGCCTTGTGCGGCCGGCGTTCAATGGGCATGTTAGCCGTGAACCAACGCGTCGCGTCTTGCGACCACCCGTACATGAAGGGGATGAAGATGCCGGGAGTCGGGATCGGCCGTGTCGTCGCGGCCTGCATGATGGTGGGCCTTTTGGCCTTCGCGCCGCGGATCGCTGCCGCGGAGGACCTGTCGAAGGACCAGATCGAGGAGATGATCCACCTGTACATCCTCGACCATCCGGAGGTCATCCTCGATTCCGTCCGCGCCTACAGCGAAAAGCAGGAAGCGGCCGCCAAGGGCAAGGTGAAGGAGCGGCTGGTGGCCTTGCGCGACCAGCTCCACACGGGCCCGAGCGCCGGCAATCCCGACGCCGACGTGACGATGGTCGAGTTCTTCGACTACCGCTGCGGCTACTGCAAGAAGTCGCTGCCGACGGTGGTCGAGATGCTGGAGAAGGACCCCAACCTCCGCATCGTCTTCAAGGACTACCCGATCCTGTCGCCTGAGTCGAAGGCGGCGGCCAAGGCCGCCATCGCCGCCGACAAGCAGGGCAAGTATTTCGAGATGCACAACGCCCTGATGGCATCGCGCGGCAGCTTCACGGATGAGCAGATCATGGAGATCGCCGCCGAGGTCGGGCTCGACACCGACAAGCTCGCCGCCGACATGAACTCGCCGGAGACCGAGGCGATTCTGGCCGAGAACATGGCGCTTGCCGGAGAGCTCGGCATCAACGGCACGCCGACCTTCATCGTCCACGACACCCTGGTGCCGGGCGCCATGGACATCGAGACGATGAAGCACGTGATCGAGGAAGCACGGGCCAACAGCTAGGCCGGCCCGCTTTCCACACCCTGCTACACCCCTCCGTCATGCCCGCGCAGGCGGGCATGCAGGGGCCTGGCGTTAACGTATCGGGGCCCTCGCTTACGGCCATGGGTTCCCGCCACCCGCCTTCGCGGGCGCGGGCTTCGCAGGAACGACGAAAGGGACGAGGATGCTGTCCGAAGACAGCGCCCCGAGCCTCAGCGCCTCAGCCGAACCGACGTCATTGCGAGGAGCATGGCGACGAAGCAATCCAGTCCGACAGCCGGTGCTGGATTGCTTCGCCTACGGCTCGCAATGCCGGCGGGGGACTTTAGACCTCGGCGACCTTCACCAGCAGCTTGCCGAAGTTCTTGCCTTCCATCATGCCGATGAAGGCCTTGGGCGCGTTCTCCAGCCCGTCCACCACGTCCTCGCGGTATTTGATCCGCCCGTCCTTGATCCAGCCGGCGATCCGCTTCATGCCCTGCTCGTAGCGGTCCGCGAACTGGAACACCAGGAAGCCTTCCATCCGCGCCTGATTGACCAACAGGAAGCGGAGGTTGCGTGGCCCGAGATCGGGCTTGTCGAGATTGTACTGCGAGATCTGGCCGCAGATGACGACGCGGGCGAACTTGGCGAGGTTCTTCAGCACCGCCTCGGTGATCGTGCCGCCGACATTGTCGAAATAGACGTCGACGCCGTCCGGGCAGTGGCGGGCGATCGCGGCCTCGACATCCTCGCCCTTATAGTCGATGGCCGCATCGAAGCCGAGCTCGTCGCGGATATAGGCGCACTTGTCCGCACCGCCGGCGATACCGACAGCGCGACAGCCCATGATCCGGGCGATCTGCCCGACGAGCTGGCCGACGGCACCCGAAGCGGCCGAGATGACGACCGTATCGCCCGGCCGCGGCAGGCCGATCTCGAGGAAGCCGAAATAGGCGGTCATGCCCGGCATGCCGAGGATACCGAGCGCGGTCTGCAAGGGTGCCAGGTCCGGATCCACCTTGCGGATATCGTTCCCGTCCGAGATCGCCCAGCTTTGCCAGCCGAGCCAGCCTTCGACGAAGTCGCCGGCCTTGAACTTCGGGTTGTTGCTCTGCTCGACCCGGCCGACGATGCCGCCGGTGATGACGCCGCCGATATCCACCGGCGTGGCATAGGACTTGGCGGCGCTCATCCGACCGCGCTGATAGGGGTCGAGCGACAGCCACAGGGTGCGGATCAGCACCTGGCCGGGGCCGGGATCGGCCACCGGCTCCTCGACCATCGCGAAATCCGACTCCTTGGGATAGCCGACAGGCCGTGCGGCCAAGGTTATCTTACGGTTCGTGGCATTCGCCATCGTGGCTTTCCCCTCCTCGCGATCAGTTCTTGATGAAGCATTGCGGCTTGCGGGTCGCAAGCAGCGGTGCGGCGCAGACGATCGTCACGGCCTCCGCCTCGGCGCCCTTGCAGGCGCCCGTCCAGACCTGCACCACCATGTCGTTGGTGGGCATCTTGTCGAGTTCCTGGATATGCGTCATCACCTTGTCCGCATCCTCGCAACCGTCGACGAACTCTCGCGCCGCGATCTCGAACCGTGACGGTCCTTCCTCGTCGGCGGCCCAGGCCGCGGCGACCGGCGCGGCGCACAAAGCCGCCAGCATGCCGAGGCGTGTCAGTCTCACCGTCATTGCCGTTCCCTCCCTTTGTCGTCGTTTCAGTGAAAGGGATAGCGCGGTCCGTAGTCACCCACATAGTCGAAATGCGACACGAGCCCCGCATCCGACGACCATTGGCACAGCCTGACCGCCGGTGGCTCCATGACGAAGCGGGCCGGACCGCCGACCAGATCGAGGGCGACCTGATGCGCGGTCGAGGGCATCGTCGACGCAATGGTGCCGGAAAAGCGGGTCATGATCGGCCGGTGCAGATGGCCGCAGAGAATGTGCTCGACCTGGGAATGGCGGCCGATGATCGCCGCGAGCCGGTCGGCATTGGCGCAGCCCATCTTGTCCATATGGCCGATCCCCGTCTCGAACGGTGGGTGATGCATGGCGATGACGGTCGGCCGGTCCGGCGCCTCGTCCAGGCGCTCCGCCAGCCATGCCAGTCGCTCGGCGCAAAGGAGGCCGCCGGGCCGACCCGGATCGAGGGTGTCGAGCGCGATGAGCCTCAGCGGACCGCTCTCGATAACGTACTGCACGAAGGGCCCGGTCCCGAGATAGGTGTGGTCCGGGAACGCGGCACGCAGAGCCTCGCGCGCGTCGTGGTTCCCGACCATCAGGTGCACCGGGATTCCGAGCGGTGCGATGATCGCCCGAAGGTGGGCGTATTCATCGGCCGCACCCTGATCGACCAGATCGCCGGTCGCAATCACGAAGGCCGGCCGCGGCTCCAAAGCGTTGAGACGCTCAACCGCTGCCTGCAGATGGGCGGCGGTATCCACCCGGCCCGTCAGGCGCTCGCCCGGCGGCAGGATGTGGAGGTCGGAAATCTGTGCGAACAGCATGGGCGCCCGGCCGCTCCCCGTCGTCATGATGGTCGCCGGACGCCCCGCCCGTTACGCCGCTACAGTCGGTCGGCCACGGCGTCGATCGCCGCCTGGGCGCACTGCTCGTCCTGGTCGGAGGTGGCGCCGCTAACACCGATTCCACCGACCTGATGGCCGTCCCCGGCCATGATCGGCAGCCCGCCCGGAAAGACGACGATCCCCGGCACCAGCTCGATCCCGTGCGGACGGTCGCCGCCATAGGCGAGCTCGCCGCGCGCCCGCGTCGAGCGCGGGAAGATCGCCGCAGTGTGGCCCTTCAGATGGGCGATCTCGATGCTGCCGAGGAAAGAACCGTCCATCCGCTTGAAGTGTTTGAGATTTCCGCCGGCATCGAAGATGGCGATGTTCAC
>PBKC01000035.1 GCA_002721365.1 Rhodospirillaceae bacterium
CCAGCACCCACGGCACCGGCTGCACCCTGGCCTCGGCCATCGCCACGGGGCTTGCCCAAGGGATGGATGTCGCCACGGCGGTGGCGCGGGCGCGGGACTACGTCGTCGCCGCATTGCGGACCGCGCCGGGCTACGGTAAGGGACATGGGCCGCTCAATCACGCGGTCACCGTCACGCCCTTCCCCTCCTGAGGTTCAAGCCGATGCCCGACTACTATTTCGACGACTTGAAGCCGGGCTTCCGGATCGAAACCGAGCCTATGCCGGTCACGGAAGAGGAGATCATCGCCTTCGCGCGCCAGTGGGACCCCCAGGCGTTCCATCTCGACGCCGAAGCCGCCAAGAAGGGTCCCTATGGCGGGCTGATCGCCAGCGGCTGGCAGACGGTGCTGATCATGTTCCGCCGCTTCCTCGACCTCGGCCTGATCCGGGAATCGAGCATGGGCTCTCCCGGCGTCGACGAGCTGCGCTGGTATCGCCCGGTCCGCCCCGGCGACACGCTGCGCATGGTCGCCGAGGTGATCGAGAGCCGGCCGTCCAGATCCAAGCCCGACCGCGGCATCATCCGCATGCGCCAGAGCGCGGTGAACCAGGACGGCGAGGAGGTCGCCAGCATGATCGGCATGCTGCTGCTCCGCCGCCGGCCGGATTGAGGACGGCTGGGCGGACCGCACCAATCGCGCTACCCTGCCGGGAAATGGGGAGGCGCACATGATCAGGGGATTGCACCACAATGCCTATCGCTGTCGCGATTCCGAGGAAACGCGGCGGTTCTACGAGGATTTCCTCGGCCTGCCGCTGGTCCACACCCTTGAGATCAAGGAAACCAAGAGCGGCCGGCGCACCCACACGCTTCACACCTTCTTTCAGATGGACGACGGCTCCTGTCTCGCTTTCTTCGAAGCGCCTGACAGGCCGTTCGAGTTCAAGGACCAGCACGATTTCGACCTGCACATCGCCCTGGAGGTCAGCCACGACGACCTGCTGGCGATGTTCGAGAAGGGCAAGGCGGCCGGGATGGAGACGCGCGGCATCTCCGACCACGGCTTCATCGACTCGATCTACTTCCGCGATCCCAACGGCTATGTGATCGAACTGACCGCGAAGAAACCGGGCCACGACGCCGCCATGGACCCGTCCACTTCAGGCGCTCGCACAGCACTGGACGCCTGGCAGCAGACGAAGTCCGGCACAGAAAATTAATGTGCCCCCAAACCACGCCCTCCCAAAATAAATTGAAGGGAGTATCGGCATGGATCACATAAAATATGTGTCACCCTCGAAGATTGGCCTTCAACCCCACTCTTTAGGAAGAACAAAGACAGATTTTCCACAGACTCTATTGGGAAGCATATGTCCGCCGATCAGCGCGATAGATACTTCCAAAATCAACTTACTATAATCTCAAAATTCTTAAATTCTCAAGAAATACCAGTTTTTATAGAATGCAGAGGAGAAAAATTCAGGTTGGACAAAGGATACATAAGCCACGCCATTGCCAATGCATTTCTGAAGAAACCCATAAACACCCCTAATGGATTTATAGAAAAAGTGGTGATCAATGACGATTTTTCATAACCATATTTTGGAATACAACTGACAGAACCTTGAAGCCTTAAGCAACTACGCTCGCGGCAGCAGGACCTTCATGCGCAGGCCACCTTCGGGCCTGTTCGCGGCCTCGATGCGGCCACCGAGCATTTCGACGTTGCGGCGGACGATCCACAGCCCGATGCCGAAATGGCCGCCATCGTCGGTAGCGGAAGACTCCGACGACTCCCCGGCCCCCGGCCGGGCCGAGTAGTAGCGCTCGAAGATGCGCTCGATCCGATCGGCGGAAACGCCCGGCCCGTCGTCCTCGACCATCAGCACGCCGTCATGCCCTTCGGCATGAACGGAGACCTTCACCGTCCCGCCGTCCGGCGTAAAGCTGATGGCGTTCTCCACCAGATTGGCGACCACGGTCTCGATCGCGGCATCCGACGCCACGACCCCGATGTTGGGCGCGAGATCCGCATAGACCTGCGCGCCGCCGGCGCCATCGACGTAGTCTTCCAGTGCCTGCCCGCAGACCTCGCCCAGATCGACCCTCCGGCGAGGCGCATCCAGCAGGTCGGCCGTCGCCCAGTCGATCCGCCGCATTGCCTGCACGAGACCATCCAGCTTCTTTGCCGCGGCGGCGATGACCTCTGTGTTCCGCCGCACGCCCGGATCGCCGCCGGCGCGGCTGATCGGCTCCAGCGCCTGCCGGATGATGGCGATCGGCGTCTTGAAGGCATGCGCCGTTTCCTCGGCCGTCCGCCGGAGGTTCTCCGCCGAAGCCCGCAACGTCTCCACCATGCGGTCGAAGTCCCGCGCGACTTCGGAGAGCTCGGGAATGGTATTGCGGTCCGCGAAACGCTGCGCCTTTTCCTGGTTGCCTTCGACGCCGATCGAACGGGCAAGACGCCCGAAACGGCGGAGACTTCCCCACAGGCTGAGGAACAGGCCCAGCACGACCAGAGCCAGCACCATATAGACGGCGGCCGCGAGCTGAATTTCCGGCGACTGCCAGTAGGGCTGTCCGAATCCGACCCCCGCCAGCGCCTCCAGCGGCTTTGACACGACCAGCACCCAGCAGCCGCGGTCGGTTTTTACCGGCGTGATCGACGTCAGAAGCTCACTTCGGCCCCCCGTCAATTCGACCCGCGTCGCGCTTGGGAACTCACCGCTGCAGGTCGACGTCAACCGCTCGAGGATGCCCGCTTCGGCGAGACGGCGCCGCTCCGCCGCCAGATCCTCGGTCGCGACCGGCGGTGCCGACGAGACGTAGAAAAAGCCGGCGGCGTTGTCCGAGGGATCGTTGGGCCGGAACAGGAGCTTCAGACTGACGGTGCCGTCGGAGAAACGGGCGAGCTCCTCGCCAAGTTGAACGTAGGGAACGCTGTCGGCCCGCTGCAGCACACCGTCGAGGGCGCTTGCGATCAGCAACCCTTCGTCCCGGATCACGCCGAGCAGCAGGCTGCGCTTTTCGCGTTCGGCGGCACTGAACTGGGCGTAGAGGATGACCGGGACCAGGATGAACACCAGGACCAGGACGATCAGCTTGGACGTCAGAGAGCGCATCGCTGCCCCGCCCCGGCCAGTCGGCCGCCGCCCCTCCGGGCGTCAGTCATCTCCCGCGTCACGCCAGCGATAGCCGAACCCGGCATAGTTCTCCAGGGCTTCGAAATCGGGATCGATATCCCGGAACTTCTGGCGGATGCGCTTGATCAGGGCCCGGACGTTGGAGCGGTATCCTTCCTCCCCCGAACCGGCGTGAAAGCCCTCACCCCGGACCAGATCGTAGATCTCCCGATACGACATGTCTCGACCGCCGCGGGCGGCCAGCGCCTTGACGACCTTGAACTCCGACAGTGTCAGGCTGACCTGCTCACCCTTCCAGAAGGCACGGGCGCTGTCGGGATGAATCTCCAGTCGATCCGCGACCTCCGGCTCGGCGGTCACGGTCTGGCCGCCACCCTTGGTGCCCCCCATCACCAGCCGCAGGCGCTGGAGGATGATCCCGAAGCTCTTCGACTTGTCGACGAAGTCCACCGCACCGGCGGCCAGTGCGCGTTCCTCGAAGATCGGGGCCGTCAGCCCGGTAAGGAAAAGAATGGGCGTGTCATAGCCGCCGGCCCGGATGCGCCGCAGGACCTCGATCCCATCCATGTCCGGCATATCCCAGTCGAGCAACACCGCCGCGGGCGGCCCTTCGCGCTGGAAATGCTCGAGCGCCGGTCCCCCGCCGGCCACCGCTATGCCCCGGAAGCCAGCATCGCAGAGATTGCCGCCGATCGTTTCTCGAAACAGGGAATCGTCGTCGACGACCAGTACCGTCCGGCCGTCAGGACCGACCTCAGAACTGCTGCCGCTCACGATAAATTTCCTTGAGGCAGGCGTGGGCCTTCCTTTCGGCGTCCTCGCCCGAGTCCGCGACGTCGTACTGAAGAGCGTAGAACCCCTCGCGCTCGACGTCGAAATAGAAATAGACCCCTAGGTCGCATTTGTCGGTGCGATAGCGCCACAGCTCTGCCGGCCCGTCCGCGGAAACCACTGTCGGCGCACCGAGAAGATCGCGGACGGCCGACTGCTTCAAACCCACCACCTCGATCTCGTCAGGGGGCTCGATCTCGGTCACGGCTCCCGGCGGCGGTTGGATGTCGGGCCGCACCTTCGGGGGCGGCACCTCCGCGGTCTTCGGCGCGGCTTCGCCGGAACCGGCGCCATCCGGCAGAACCGGCGTCACGTCGACCGTAACCGTCGGTTCGGGCTCGCGCGTGCAACCGCCGAGCAGAACCATCCCCGTCATGAACGCTCCGATCGGGAGCACGGCCATACCGCTGATTCGCATGGCGTCAGCATACCCGAGCCGCAGCCTGTGACAATTTCTGGATTTACAGTCGCCCCTCATCCCCACCGCTCAATACGCCGAAACCCTGAATTTCCGCCGGGTTCGGATGGGCTACCCCTTACGGAGGGGTGTGCGCCCCTGGGACATTATTGAGTAATAAATGAGACTAAACCTCTGTATTCGTAACATGGAAATGACCTAATTCTTATCTGTTCCATTGTCTGTTTATATTGTGACGACCATCACATGAACACGAGCCAATCGGACCAAATATTAGTTCCGGTTTTATTGTTTCAACGCGACAAGGTTGGGCGGCGGTCGCGCCGGCCGGCCCGGAGGATCTGATGACGACAGCGATCGAAAAACGCCGTTTGGAGAGCGAAATGTCTCAGCAGATGCCCGCATTGAGGCGGTACGCATTGCTTTTGACCGGCACCGACGACAAGGCCGACGATCTGGTTCAGGACTGCATGGAGCGCGCGCTCCGGAAAGCCGGCCTGTTCGTGCCCGGCACCAATCTGCGTGCGTGGATGCTGACGATGATGCGGAACATCTTCATCAATCAGAAGCGCCGCGAGAGGCTCGCCACCCGCTATGTGGAGACGACGGCCCGCTACGAAGCCCGGCAGGAACCGTCCTCGCAGGTCGATCACGTTCTCGTCCGCGAAGCCCTGGCGCTCATGTCCCGCCTTTCCGAGGACGAGCGCGAGGCGGTCCGCATGGTGGCGATCGAGGAAAAAGAGCATGCCGAAGTGGCGGCTCTGGCCCAGGTCAAGGTCGGCACCCTGAAATCGCGGGTATCGCGCGGCCGCGCGAAGCTGCGGGCGGAAGCCGACGGCTTTTCCGACGCATGGGCGAACGCGCGCTGAGCGCCGGGCACTATCCCCAGGATGTTCAATCTTCGTGGAGCAGTAGGATGAACAAGGCAATCGCGGCTTTCGGGCTGGTAGCTCTGCTGGCTACGAGCGGATGTTCGGGTCTGTCGCGGCAGGAGCAGCAGGCCCTCACGGGCGGCGCCATCGGCACCGCCGGCGGCGCCGTGGCCGGCGCTTTGATCGGCGGCAGCGTCGTCACCGGCGCCCTGGTCGGTGGTGCCGCGGGCGCCGCCATCGGCGCCCTCAAGGACGACTTCGCAGAGTAAGGCGGCGGCGATGCGTACCCGCTCGCAATCGGCGCTGTGGTCATGGCCGCGGGGAGCGGCAGCGTTCTCGCTGCTGACCCTGCTGGCCGCAGCGCCCGGAATCGCACAGCGCATGATGCCGGCCGCCACCGCCGGATCCGACCAGATCGTCGCGATCGCAGGCGAAGCCGACTTCGAGCAACGCTACGCCATCATCCCCACCCCCTTCGGTCTGGATCGTGGCCGTTGCGATCGCGTCACCCTGGCGGAAACGCTGTCGGGCTCAACACCGTCTTCGGAAGCTCTTGGCGGCGGTGTCCCGATCGCCAGCCGCACGGCCGGCGATCTCGTCGGCAGCGGAATGGCGCCCGTCATGGACACCGTCGATCAGCAATGCGTGGGGCAAGTGCTCGAATACACACCCGACCAGAGAACCGTGACATGGCGCCGGCAGGACACCGGCTACGCCGTGACTCCGGAAATGACGTACCGGTCCGCAAAGGGCAGCTATTGCAGGACCTTCCGAGTAACGGTCACGTCGGCTGACCAGCCTAGAGCCGTCGAACTGAACGCTTGCCGTAATGCCGACGGACGCTGGAGTACGGTGAACTAGGGACGGTCCGTCCTTCCCGGGAGAACCGGACGGCGGTCAACCGGCCGCAGGAATGCCTTCGCCGTCCTCGGCCACCGCCTCGGGCACGATCGCTTCTCCGAGATAGCCGCGATTCTGCATGCGGACCTCGGCGGCCGCTTCGTCATAAAGGAAGGGCAGGAAAGCGTAGCGCCGCCCACGGACCATGGGCGACACCTCGTGCAGCAACGAGCACGAGAAGACCACAGCACCGCCCGTTTCGGCCCGGTACACCGTGCGGCCGAACTCCGGAAAACGGAGGTCGCCGCCTTCGTATTCCTCGGCGTTCAGGTTGATCGTCACCGCGAAGCGCCGGTGGGCGGTGCCCTTCGTGGTGTTGTCGCGGTGGGGGCGGAAATAGCCGCCGGTCGAGGAGTCGTAGCAGGCGACGACGTAACGCTCCATCCGCGTCGCCGCGAACTGGAACGCCTTCTCGATCTCGGGCACCAGCCGCCGGACGATGCGTCTGCGCGCCCCGTCCCTGACCGCCTCGTCCTCGATCATATGGTCGGCACGCCGCTTATGGCTGTAGACGACGACGCCGACGGTCCGTCCGTCGATCTCGCGCATGAACCCCGAATCCTTGACGCCATGCATTTCGGCCAAGGCGATGAGACGCCGGCAAAAAGCCGGTTCGAATACGCCGGGAACGACCAGCACCGGGGCTTGCGCGGACGCCGGCGCCACGGGGGGAATCTCGGGCAGACGGCTTATCAGCGCGGCGAGCGCGCGGAAGTGGTCGGCGCCCTCGACGATGGGGAGCGTCGCCACGACCCGCAGGCGGAGATCGAGCACCACCGATTGCGGCAGGTAGCCACCGTCCTCGGTCGCCGCGCCATAGAGACGGCTCACCGCCCGGTCGAAATCCCAGAAGCAGCGAAGGCCCGGCAGGCGCTGACGCAGCCGCTCCAGCCGCTCGTCGTCGGGATCGGCGCTGATCGCGAAGAAGCTGGCCCGCACGTCATCGAATACGGCCGGCAGTTCGGCGAGCCCCTTCGCGACGATCCTGCCCGCCGGCGATGCCGCCGACCCCAGGAAACAGAGCACCAGATAGCGCCCGGCCGCCGTATCGATATGGAACTTGGGATTGTTCGTCGACCGCGCCGTGAACCACGGCGCAGCCTCTCCGGCCACCAGTGTCATGCGCGTCCCGCCACACAGACCGCGCAGCCCGCGGCCCCTCCGATCAGGATCATCGCCAAATCGGCGAACGGCACCAACCGAAATCGCGCATGCGCGTCATCCGCAGGAACGTCGGTTACCGGGAATGCTGGCGAGCAGCAGCCGCGTATAGTCGGCCTGCGGGCGGCCGAACACTTGGGCGGCGGACCCGTGCTCGACGATGCGGCCGCCCTTCATGACGGCGACCGTGTCGGCGATGCGCGAGACCACCGCCAGATCGTGGCTGATGAAGACGTAGGTGAGCCCTAACTTCTCCTTCAGGGACTGGAGAAGATCGAGAACCCGGTTCTGAAGCGCCACGTCCAGCGCCGAGGTCGGCTCGTCGAGCAGGAGAAGCCGCGGCGACGCCGCCAACGCACGGGCGAGGGCAACGCGCTGCGCCTGCCCACCGGAAAGCTCGTGCGGGTAGCGGTCGAGCATCGCCGTGTCGAGGCCGACCTGTCCCGCCAGGTTTGCGATCCTGCCTTCCGCTGCCCCTCGCGGCATACCGAGCAGCGACCGGAGCGGAGCGGCCAGAGCACGCCGGACGGTCCGGCGTGGGTTCAGCGAGGCGAGTGCGTCCTGGAAGACGAGTTGCACCTCGGCATGGACGGACCGGCGCTCCTTCCGCCCCAGGCTCTCGAGCGTCCGGCCGTCGACCGCGATGGCGCCCGCAGTCGGTGTCATGAGCCCGGCAATGAGGCGGGCGACGGTCGACTTCCCCGATCCGGATTCGCCGACGATCCCGAGGACCTCACCCTTGGGAACCGCGAAGCTGACATCGTCGACCGCCAGGAACGGCGTCCTCCGGCCGGCAACACCGAGCCCTCCGCCGAACGCTTTCGAAAGCCCCGTGACCTCGAGCGCCGGCGCGCTCATGCCGGAGCCTCGCCCAGGCGCGGCACGGCTTCGATCAGGAGGCGGGTGTAGGCGTGCTGCGGGGCCACGAAGACCCCCTCGACCGCCCCGGTCTCGACGACGCGGCCGTGGCGCATGACGACGACCCGGTCGCAAATGTCGCGGACGATCCCGAAGTCGTGGGTGATGAAAACCAGGGCCAGGCCGCGCTCCCGCCTCAGCCGGTCGAGAAGGTCGAGAATGCGCGCCTGGGTCGTAACGTCGAGTGCCGTCGTCGGCTCGTCCGCAATCAGAACGTCGGGATCGTTGGCGAGAGCCATGGCGATCGCCACCCGCTGCCGCTGGCCACCGGAAAGCTGGTGCGGATAGGCGCCGGCACGTTCGGCGGGGTCGGGAATATCGACCGTCGTCAGGAGGTCGATCGTCCGCCGCCATGCGGCGCCCCCGGATAGGCCGTGATGCCGGCGGAGGGTCTCGGCCACCTGCTCGCCCACCGTGAAGACGGGATTGAGGGTCGTCGACGGGTCCTGGAAGACATAGGCGATGCGGTTGCCGCGGAGGTCCTGGAGCGTATCGAGCGGCGCGCCGATCAGTTCCTGGCCCCGGAAGCGGACGCTTCCGCCGACGATGCGGCCGGGCGGGGTCTGCACCAGCCCGAGGATCGACAGCGCGGCGACCGACTTGCCGCTCCCCGACTCGCCGACGATGCCGAGGCATTCGCCGGGCGCCACCGAGAAGCCGACGTCGTCCACCGCCTTCACCACCGATCCGCCGGTGAAGAACCAGGTGCGGAGGTGGCGGACTTCGAGAATCGCTTCGGACAAGCGGGAAGAACCGGGATCAGCTTCCTTCTCCAGGCGCGTTTCCGTCACCGCCGCCGGCCGGGACAGAGCACCCGATTTCAGGCGAGGATCGAGCGTGTCGCGCACACCGTCGGCGAACAGATTGATCCCCATTACCAGCAGCAGGATGGCGAGGCCGGGCACCGCGGCGACATGGGGAGCGACGATGAAGAGCTTGCGCCCCTCGCCCAGCATCGAGCCGAGATCGGCCTGCGGTGGTTGGGCGCCGAGGCCGAGGAAGGAAAGCCCCGCCGTCTCCAGGATCATCCAGCCGACGGTCGTCGCGATGGTGACGACAATAGTGGGAAGGACGTTGGGCAGCACCTCGACGACGAGGATGCGCACGTCCGAAAAGCCGGAGAGGCGCGCGGCGTCGACATAGGGCCGTCCCGCCTGACCCACGGTCGCCCCATGCACGGTGCGGGCGAAGAACGGGATGTTGACGATGCCGACCGCGACCAGCGCGTTCATCAGCCCCGGCCCCAGCACCGCGACGATGGCGAGCGCCAGCAGCATGTAGGGAAAGGCCATCAGCGTGTCGATGCCGCGCATCATCAGCGTATCGGTCCAGCCCGCGTAGTAGCCGGCGAGAAGGCCGATCGCCGAGCCGATGGCCGCCGACAGCAGGGTCGCCACCACCGCGACCGCGAGGCTGAGCCGCGCCCCGAAGAGGAGACGCGCCAGCATGTCCCGCCCGAGATGGTCGGTGCCGAGAAGATGCCCGGCGCTCAAGGGCGGCAGCAGGCGGTCATCGAGCATGGTCGCATCCGGGTCGGGAAGCGGCAGGATCGGCGCCGCCAGAGCCGCCGCAACCACTATCGCCAGGATGGCGAGCCCGGCGACGGCAAGGCGGTTGCGCCGGAACAGGGCCCACGCCCCTGGCCGTCCCGCCCTCATGCCTGCACGCGCGGGTCGAGGAGACGCTGCACGACGTCGGCCAAGAGATTCAGGAAGACATAGGCCACCGCGACCACCAGCACCCCGCCCTGGACGAGCAGAATGTCGCGGGCGGCGATGGCATTCACCAGCATCAGGCCGATGCCCGGCCACTGGAACACGGTCTCGATATAGACGGCGCCGCCCAGCAGGAATCCCACCTGCATGCCGATCACCGGCACCACCGCGACCAGCGCGTTCTTGAACGCGTGCTTGTAGAGGACGCTGCGTTCCCTGAGCCCCTTGGCGCGGGCGGTGCGGACGTAGTCTTCGCGCAGGACCTCCAGCATGGCGGTGCGGGTCAGCCGCGCGATCACCCCCGCCGCTACCGTCGCCAGCGTCACGGCGGGGAGGACGAGGTGATGGAGAACGTCGCCGAGGCCGCCGCCGCGATAGACCGCGAACATGCCGCTCACCGGGAACCAGCCGAGATAGACGGCGAAGACCAGGATCAGCATCAGCCCCAGCCAGAACGCGGGCGTCGAGATGCCGACCAGCACCAGCGCGGTGAGAAGCCGGTCGGTCCAGCCATACTGCCGCGCCGCCGCGACCGCTCCCGCCGCCAGCCCGAATACGGTCGAGAGCACCAGCGCACTGCCCGTCAGCAATGCCGTGGGGCCCAGCCGGTCCATCACCTCGGCCAGCACCGGCCGGTCGAGACTGAACGACCGCCCGAAATCACCTTCGAGGACGTTGCCGATCCAAAGGACGTATTGCTGAACGACCGACCGGTCGAGGCCGAGATCGTGGCGCAGCGCCGCCACCCGCTCGGCCGTCGCGTAGGGCCCGAGAATGACCAGCGCCGGATCGCCCGGGATCAGCGCCATGGTCAGGAACACGATCACCGAGACCCCGAACAGGACGGGGACGATCAGCAACAACCGCCTGATCAGATACGCACCCATCGGCAGGCACTATAACGGCCGTGCCGGAGATGGCGAGGCCGGGGCGCCGGGATCGCGGCAGTCGGCGCTGCGCCGCCCCCTCCCTGACCCTCCCCCTCACGGGAGAGGGAATTCCGCCGGAGCGGTGGCGAGTGACGGGACAACGCTTCCTCTCCCTCTCCACCCCTTGGGGGAGGAGAGGGTCGGGGTGAGGTGGGGAACGCAACGGCCTCTCGCATCCACCACCGTTTGTGCCAGCCCTCTGGGTCCTCCGGCTCGTCCGGAGGACCCACCGCAGCCTACGTCCACCTTACTCCTTCGACACCCCCTCGAACCGCAGCAGGAACGACGGCTGCAGCCGGAACCCCCGCACCCCCGCCCGCGTCACCGCGTTCTGCTTCCAGCTCGCGATCACTGCCCAGGGCGCGTCCTCGTGGACGATCCTCTGAATCGCCTTGTAGAGGCGCGCGCGCTCATTGCGGTCGGTGGTGCGGCGGGCCGCCTCGACCAGACGGTCGACCTCCGGGTTCGCGTAGTAACCGGAATTGAAGCCGCCTTCTTCCGGGAACGCGGCGCTGCGGAGGGCGAGGTAGGGGAGCGTGTCCGGGTCGTTGGTCATCCACGCCATCTCGGCCATCGCCGCCTGCCCTTCGAGGCCGCGATTGACCCGGGCGAGATAGGTGTTCCATTCGAAGCTCTCGATGGCGACGTCGAGCCCGACGGCGGCGAGATCGGCCTGGATCGCCGTCGCCATCGCCACGGGATCGAGCATCCCCGACCCGCCCTGGGTGACGGCGAAGACGATCTCCTCTCCCGCATAGCCGGCCTCATTTATGAGCGCGCGGGCCTTCTCGGGGTCGTAAGGATAGGGGTCGAGCGCCGTGTCGTAGGCCCAGCCGAAGGCCCTCGGCACCGGCCCCGTGGCTACCGTCGCCGTCCCCTGCAGCACCTTCTCGACCAGCGCCCGCCGGTCGATCGCGTAGTTGACCGCGAGGCGCATGCGGCGGTCCGAGAACGGCGCCTCGCGCATGTTGAGGATCAGAAACCAGAGATGCGGCCCCGCCTGCTCGTGCACCATGAAATCGGCGCGGTCGCGGAGGATCGGGATCACGTCGGGCGGAATGCCGACGACGAGGTCGATGCCGCCGGCCAGAAGCTCCGTCACCCGCGTGTTGGCGTCGTAGATCGGCCGGAAAACCACGGCGTCGAGGGCGGGCGCCCCGTCCCAATACCCATCGTTCCGCTCCAGGACGACGCGGATACCGCTGTCCCAGGTCGTGAAGCGGAACGGCCCGGTCCCGGCGGGATGGCGGCCGTAGCTCTTTCCCCATTTCCGCACTGCTGCCGGCGAGACCATGAAGCCGGTCGGATAGGCGAGGTTGGAGAGCAGCGGCGCGAAGGGCGCGTCGAGCCGGAAGCGCACGGTCAGTGGGTCCACCACCTCGATCTCCCGGATCGCCGCGAAGAAGTGGGCTAGTGGGAACGGCCCGGTGTCGTGATAGGGGTGATCCGCCTCCAGCATGCGGCGGAAATTGAACGCGACGGCCTCGGCATCGAATGCGGTCCCATCATGGAAGGTGATGCCTGGCCGTAGGTGGAAGGTATAGACGGTCCCGTCCTCGCTCACCGTCCAGGATTCGGCCAAAGCCGGCTCGATCTCCAGCGTTCCGTCGCGGTAGCGGACGAGGCCGTCATAGAGGTTGGCGGCGATGCGGAAGTCGTTGAGGGCGGTGACGGTGTGGGGATCGAGGGATTTGGGCTCGGCGGTCTGGCCGACGATGAGGACGCCCGGTGGGGCGGCGGCGGCGGGGAGGATGGAAAGGAAGGCCAGAACGAGGGCGATGAAGAAGCTGGCAAAGGTCGGTGTGCCCCCCGCCTCACCCCGACCCTCTCCACCCCAGGGGTGGAGAGGGAGTGGCACGATTGCCCTCTCCGCCGCTTGCGAGGGAGAGGGAGTGGACCCGCCGAAGGCGGGGAGGGTGAGGTGGGTCGCGCCGCAGGCGCGACGAAGCGCCTCATGCCGCCTCCCTCAAAGGGTGATGACGATCTTCCCGAAATGGCCGCCCTTCTGCATCAGGTCGAAGGCCTCGCGCACCTCGCCGAAGCCGAAGGTCCGGTCGATGACGGGTTTGAGGCCGTGCGCCTCGATCGCCCGGTTGGCCGCCTCGAACGCCGCGCGCGGGCCGACAGCGATGCTGCCGATCCGGATCATCGGGCCGATCAGCGTCGGGATCTTCACCGTCGCCTCCATGCCTGCGACGAAACCGACGAGGCCGATATAGCCGCCGAAGGCAGTGGCCGCGACGGCCATCGGCAGGGTGGCGCCGCCGGTCTCGACGACGATGTCCACCCCATGCCCGCCAGTCGCGTCGCGGACGGCCTGGCTCCAGTCGGGGATCTCACGGTAGTTGATGCCGACATCGGCACCGAGCTTCTCGGCGCGGGCGAGCTTGTCGTTGCTCGACGACAGGACGACCACGCGGGCGCCCATGATCTTCGCGAACTGGAGCGCGAAGATCGCGACGCCCCCGGTCCCTTCGATCAGCACCCAGTCGCCCGCCTTGATCCCGCCGTCCATCAGCGCGTACCACGCGGTGACGGCGGCGATCGGCAAGGTCGAGGCCTCGGCGTCGGTCAGGCTCTCCGGCGTGTGGACGGCGTCCTCGGCCGGTACCGCCACATAGTCGCGGAGCACGCCGGGAAGCGGCACGCCGAGCGACTGCTCGCGCCGCTGCTGGGCGGTCGGCATGCCGTCATGCCAGCCCTGGATGTAGGTCGGCACCGCCCGGTCGCCGACCCGGAAGCGGGTGACGCCCTGGCCCACCGCCACCACCTCGCCGGCGGCATCGGAGGCCGGGATGTAGGGGAACTGGACGTCCGGGCGGTACTTGCCCTGGGTGATCGCGAGGTCGCGATAATTGAGGCTCACCGCCTTCACCCGGATCAGGATCTCGCCGGGGCCGGGCGCCGGCACCGGCTGCTCGACCGCGCGGATGGCGTCGAGCCCCAGGCCGGTGAACTCGATCACCCGCATGGTCGCGGGCAGGGAACTGGTCGTCATCGCGGCAAACCTTCCGTTCCGATCATTGCGGACGCCGGGACGCCGCCTGCTGCCACGCCACCGGATTGACCGGGAACCGCACCATCTCGCCGCGAAGTGCTGTAAGGATCTGGTCGGCCGCGGACTCGGACAGCGCACGAGAGCTCTCGGTCGTCATTCCCGCGGTGTGCGGAGTGAGCGTCACCTTGGAATGGGCGAGCAGCGGATGGCCGGCAGGCAGCGGCTCGGGATAGACCACGTCGAGCCCCGCCGCCAACAGGTGGTCGCTGTCGAGCGCGGCGAGCAACGCATCGATGTCGAGCACCTGCCCGCGGCCGGTATTGACCACCATCGCCCCTTTGGGCAGCAAAGCCAGCTCGCGCGCGCCGATGGCACCGCGCGTCTCGTCGGTGAGTTCCGGCACCAGACACAGCACATCGACCTGCGGCAGCATCGTCTCCAGGTCGGGCATCATCTCGGCGTCGACCAGCGTCGGCAGGCGCGGGTCGACATAAGGGTCACAGGCGAGCACCCGGCAGCGGAAGCCGAATTTGAGCTTGCGGGCGATCTCCGAGCCGATATGGCCGAGGCCCAAGAGCCCCACCGTCTTCCCTTCCAGCTCGAAGAACGGCTGGTTGGTGCGGTTGGCCCAGGCGCTGCCGTCGCGCGCGCCGGCATCCGCCCAGACCAGCCGCTTGGCGGCGGCGAGGATCAGCAGGATCGTGTGCTCGGCGACGGGAATGCGCCCGAAGCCGCGATGGTTGGCGATGAGAATCCCACGCTCGGTCGCGGCCGGGATATCGATGTTGTCGGTGCCGAAGCCCGAGGTGGAGATCACGACGAGGTCGGTCCCGGCATCCATGACCGCCGCCGTCACCCGCTCGGGCGTCCTCACGAACAGCCCCCTGGCGCCGGGCAGCGCGGCCTTGACCGCTTCGGCATCAGGGCTGTCGACGACAACGACCTCCGCCCCGCCCTTCTCCAGCAAGGCATGGCCGGCCTGATCGTACATCGGCCGCCACAGCACCACCTTGGGCTTGCTCACCCTGTTCCTCCCTGATCGAACTCAAACACGACGGCCCTTCTCGCGAGGGCCTTCCCCGGCCGGAATAGGCGCGGTCATTTGTTCATGCGGTTCCCGACCAGATCGTCGACCACGCCGGGGTCGGCGAGGGTCGAGGTGTCTCCGAGCTGGCCGTGCTCGTTGGCGGCGATCTTGCGGAGGATGCGGCGCATGATCTTGCCGGAGCGGGTCTTGGGCAGGCCCGGCGCCCACTGGATCAGGTCGGGCGCGGCGATCGGGCCGATCTCCTTCCGGACCCACTGCACCAGTTCCTTCCGCAGGGCCTCGCTCGGTTCCTCGCCCGCGACCAGAGTGACGTAGGCGTAGATGCCCTGGCCTTTGATGTCGTGCGGATAGCCGACGACCGCGGCCTCGGCCACTTTCTCGTGCGCCACCAGGGCGCTCTCGACCTCGGCCGTCCCCATGCGGTGGCCGGAGACGTTGATCACGTCGTCGACGCGGCCGGTGATCCAGTAGTAGCCGTCCTCGTCACGACGGCAGCCGTCGCCAGTGAAGTAGCGGCCGGGGAAGGTCGAGAAGTAAGTCTGCACGAAGCGGTCGTGGTCGCCGTAGACCGTCCGCATCTGGCCGGGCCAGGAATCGGCGATGCAGAGATTGCCCTCGACGGCGCCTTCCAGGTGGTGGCCGTCATTGTCGACGACCACGGGTCGCACGCCGAAGAACGGCAGCGTCGCCGAGCCCGGCTTCAGCATCGTCGCGCCAGGCAGCGGCGTAATGAGGATGCCCCCGGTCTCGGTCTGCCACCAGGTGTCGACGATCGGGCAGCGCTCGTCGCCGACGACGCGGTGGTACCAGAGCCAGGCTTCCGGGTTGATCGGCTCGCCGACCGAGCCCAGCAAGCGGAGGCTGGTCCGCTTGGTCTTCTTCACCGGGGCTTCGCCTTCGCGCATCAGGGCACGGATCGCCGTCGGCGCGGTGTAGAAGATCGTCACCTTGTGCTTGTCGACGACGCTCCAGAACCGCGAGGCGTCGGGGTAGTTGGGCACGCCCTCGAAGATCAGCGTCGTCGCGCCGTTGGCGAGCGGACCGTAGACGATGTAGCTGTGCCCCGTCACCCAGCCCACATCGGCCGTGCACCAGTAGATGTCGTCCGGGTGATAGTCGAAGACGTAGTGGTGGGTGAGCGAGGCCTGCAGCAGGTAGCCGCCGGTGGTGTGCATCACCCCCTTGGGCTTACCCGTGGAGCCTGAGGTGTAGAGGATGAACAGCGGGTCCTCGGCATCCATCGCCTCGGCCGGACAGTCGGGGGACACCGCCGCCATCGCCTCGTGCAGCCAGACGTCGCGGCTGTCTGTCCACTGGATCGAGCCGCCGGTGCGCTTCACTACCAGCACGTGCTCGACGCTCGGGCACTGGATCAGCGCCTCGTCGGTGTTGGCCTTGAGCGGAATCTTGCGGCCGCCACGAATGCCCTCGTCGGCGGTGATGACGAAGGTCGAATCGCAGTCCTGGATACGATCGGCAAGAGATTCGGCCGAGAAGCCGCCGAACACCACCGAATGGATGGCGCCGATGCGCGTGCAGGCGAGCATCGCATAGGCGGCTTCCGGCACCATCGGCATGTAGATCGTGACCCGGTCGCCCTTCTTGACGCCGTACTTCTTCAGCACGTTGGCGAACCGGCAGACGGCGTCCTTGAGCTCCCGGTACGAGATCGTCTTGGACTCGTGGGGGTCGTCGCCTTCCCAGATGATCGCGGTGCGGTCGGGCGTGCGGGCGGCGTGGCGGTCGACGCAGTTGGCGGAGACGTTGATCTTGCCGCCCTCGAACCACTTGATGCTGACCTTGCCGGTGAAGTCGGTGTTCTTCACCTTCTTCCAGGGCTCGATCCAATCCAGGCGCTTCGCCTGCTCGCTCCAGAATCCGTCCGGGTCGTCGATGGACTGCGCGTACATGCGCTTGTAGGTGGCCTCGTCGCACCATGAGGACTTGGCGAGTTCCGGCGAGACCGGGAAATGGGTCGTGCTGGTCATGACGAACGGTTCCTCCCTGTTGGCGCCGCCCTGGTTAGCTTGAATTATCCGCGGCAGCCGCTGCTTCGTCCAGGATCACCCGGCCATCGTCCAGGCGTACCGCCACGCGCTCCAGCCATTCGCCGCGGCAGGGGCCCCACACGCAGTGGCCGTCATGGAAATTGAAGCGGGCGCCGTGGTTCGAGCACTGAATCTTGGTTCCGTCGAGGTTGATGAACCGCCCCGGTACGAAGTCCAGCGTGATGTTCAGATGCGGGCAGTCGTTCCGATAGGCGTAGACGGCGTCGCCGACGCGGAAGACCACCACCTCGGGCCGGCCGTCACCGATGTCGAACGCCTTGGCACCCGGATCGTCGAGATCGTCGAGACGGCACAGCACCCGATCGGTCACGCCTCGATCCCGGCCATGTCACAAAGCAGGCGCCAATGCTCGTCGGAGACCGGCATGACGGACAGACGCGACTGGCGGATCAACGCGAAGTCGGCGAAGCGCGGATCGGCCTTGATGTCGGCCAAGGTGACCGGCGTCTTCACCGGCATCACCGGCGCCACGTCGACCATGCCGAACTTGCCCTTGGGGTCGCTGGGATCGGGGTAGTAGGTCTTCACGACCTCCATCACGCCGACGATCTCCTTCCCCGTCACCGAGTGATAGAAGAACGCCCGGTCGCCCAGCTTCATCGCCGCCATGTTGGCTGACGCCTGATGGTTCCGGACGCCGTCCCAATGCTCGCGGCCCATGCGGACGAGATCGTCCCAGGAAAAAGCCGCCGGTTCGGATTTCATCAGCCAATGGGCCATGGGGCAGGTTCCTCAGTTCGGCGGGGACTTTAGCAGGAACGCCCGGACTGGCAAAAGCCCGCCCCGGCTGATAATTAGCGCTGCGATGCCAGCCTCGACGACACCCGCCCACGACCCCGTCGCCCTGACGCGCGCCCTGATCCGGTGCCCGAGCGTGACGCCCGTCGACGCCGGCGCGCTGGACGTCCTGCAGGGCGTGCTGGAGCCGATGGGCTTCCGCTGCCACCGCCTGACCTTCGAGGAGGCGGGGACCGAGCCGGTCGAGAACCTCTACGCGCGCTGGGGCGAGGCGCAACCCAATTTCTGCTTCGCCGGTCATACCGACGTCGTCCCGGTCGGCAATCGCGACGGCTGGTCGCGGGACCCGTTCGCCGCCGAGGTCGTCGAGGACCGCCTGTTCGGCCGCGGCGCCGTCGACATGAAGGGCGCCATTGCCTGCTTCGTCGCCGCGGCCGCCGGCCTTTTGGAAAAGGCGCCGCCGAAAGGATCGATCAGCCTGCTGATCACCGGCGACGAGGAAGGCCCCTCGATCAACGGCACCCGCAAGGTGCTGGCCTGGATGGCCGAGCAGGGCGAGGTGATCGACCACTGCATCGTCGGCGAGCCGACCAATCCCGCGACGCTCGGTGAAATGGTGAAGATCGGCCGGCGCGGCAGCCTCAACGCCCGGATCACCGTCGAGGGCGTGCAGGGCCACGTCGCCTATCCGCATCTCGCCGACAACCCAGTGCCGCGCCTCGTCCGTCTGCTGGCAGCGCTCGACGGGCTGGTGCTCGACGAGGGCAACGCCCATTTCCAGCCGTCGAACCTGGAGATCACCTCGGTCGACGTCGGCAACACGGCGACCAACGTCATCCCGGCGCGGGCGACCGCGGCGTTCAATGTGCGTTTCAACGATATGCACAGCTCGGAGAGTCTGACCGCGCTGCTGCGGAAGACGCTGGACGGGACGGGCGAGCCCTATGCGCTGTCGGTGCAGGTTTCGGGCGAGTCGTTCCTCACCCCGCCGGGACGCCTGAGCGATATCCTCGGCGCCGTCATCGGCGAGGTTATCGGCGGAACGCCTGAACTCAGCACCACCGGTGGGACGTCCGACGCGCGCTTCATCAAGGATTTCGCTCCGGTCGCCGAGTTCGGGCTGGTCAGCCAGACCATGCACAAGATCGACGAATGCGTGCCGGTCGCCGACCTCACCAAGCTGACCGCCATCTACCGGGCCGTTCTCGAGCGCTATTTCGATCCGCAATGCTGACGATTCGGGAGCTCGTCCTCTCGCTTCACGGGGCATGGCTGCTGGCGAAGCGCGATCCCGGCGGGATGAACTGGTTCGACATCTCTGTCGGCGGGTTCTGGCGCTCGTTCTGGGCGGCGGCCGTGGCCTTCCCGTTCTATCTGCTGCTGATGGCGCTTCCCGCACCGCCGGGGCAGGGCTATGCGGCATCGCCGACAGAGATCTTCCTGGTCCGCTGCCTGGGTTACGGCATGGCCTGGGTCGCCTTTCCGCTGGTGGCGATTCCCCTCACCCGGCTGATCGACCGCTCGTCGTTCTACGTTCCGATGGTCATCGCGCTCAACTGGGCATCGGTGATCCAGTCGGGGATCATGACTGTGGCGATCCTGCTGACCTTCGCCCTGCCGGACGCGATGGGATCGTTCGTGACCCTGGTCGGCTACGGCGTCGTCCTCTACTACGCCTATTTCGTGACCCGGGTCTCGCTCAACGTCGGCGTCGCCACCGCCGTCGCCTTCGTCCTGATCGGTTCGCTGCTGGAGATACTGATCTACAGCTTCACCGACGGCCTGCTGCCGACCGCAGGGGCTTAGCGCCTGCCCGCTTCCGCCTCGACCGAGAGGACGGGCCGTAGGTGAGGACCAGGGCGACGAGAATGGCGGCGACGGTCATCAGGCCGCACCAGAGCACCGGTCCGACAGACGGACCTGACGATGCGCCGCTCGCCGCGAGGGACATGCTTAGGAGCACCCAGCCCACCGCCCGCAGCGCAATGGCGCGCCCGCGCGGCGGCGGTGAACCGAACAGGTCGCGGTGATGCTTGTCCATAGCCAACGCCAGGGCGGCGAAGCCGGACAGCGCGAGCGCAAGGGCGCCCAGCGCCATCATCCCGGCGCCTCCATCGCTGCTTCGCTGATGCGCCCGGTCGCGGCCTGCAGCCTCTTGCGGCGGACCGCCCGAACGAGAAGCAGGAAAAAGAGCCCCACGGCGACAGCGGCGAGATCGAAGGCGGCGAAGACCCAATCGCCTCGTGCGATCGAAACGATCAACCCGCGGTCCGTCGCCACGGCATTGACGACCGGCAGAAGACCGTAGGCCGCGGCGGCTAGGCCGCTCAGTTCCAGCCAAGCGCCGTCGCGCCGGCGCCAGGCAGCGACCGCGAAGGTCGCGACCCAGGTCAGGAACATCGTATGGATTTCCCACGCGGCCCGGCCGTCCATCTCCAGCGGAAGTAGGCGGTTCGCCCAGAAATAGGCGGCTATTCCGACCGGCAGGCCGACGATCGTTCCGATATTGAGGCGTTCGACCAGAGACAGGCCGATTGCGGGGGGCGTGCCGGAAGATGTGTTTTTTTGCCGCCGCTTCACGGTCCACAGGTGAAGGCCGGTCGCGATCATGGCCGTTCCGGCGAGACCCGACAGAAAATAGAGCCAGCGCAGGACGGTGTCCGCGAACAGACCTTCGTGGAGGTTCAACAGCGCGACGCGCAGGACATTGGCCCCGGCCGGTTGGTCGACGACACCCCGCCGTTCGCCGGTCGCGCCATGGAACAGTAGGGTTTCCGCGGTGCCAAGCCCGCCCGACGCCGATCGATTGACCTCGACGACGGCATTCACGTCGCCGGCGTTCTCGACGCTGATATACCGGACGCTCCCTTCTCCCCAGCGGCGTTCCGCCTCCGACAGGAACTCCGTCAACGGTCTCGTTTGGGCGGCAACACCTGCCGGAGGGGAGTCCGTGGGCCGCGACAAGGCGTCGATGAAGAACCGGGTCTGCCCTTCCGGACCCGACCCATAGAAGGCGTTGATCAGCACCGGCATGGTCGTGAACATCAGGAAGACCAAGCCGCTATACGTGATCATCAGGTGAAACGGCAGCGCCGTAACCCCCAGGACATTGTGAGCATCGAGCCATGACCTCTGCCCCTTGCGAGGGCGGAAGGTGAACAGATCGGCGAAGATCTTCTTATGAACGATGACCCCGGTGCAGATCGCAACCAGCATGAACATGGCGCAGGCGCTGACCAGCCAGAAGGCAAGAACCGGGGGCAGATAATGCAGTCTGTAATGCAGCTGATAGAGGAACTGACCGCCACCGGTATCGCGGACCCGGATCGGTGCGCCGGTCTCGGGGTCCAGCATCTCTTCGTGCCATACATGGTCGGCGTTCTCCCACGAGACCTCGAGAAAGGGAGAGCGCTTGTCGGGGAAGAATATCCAGGTCTCATGAGCGTCCGGAGCCACGTCGCCCAGCCGCTTCTCCGCCCGCATCAGCATCTCGGCCCGGCTGGGGAAGGTTTCCGCGAAGGGAATCTCCGGCCGCATCCATCGATCGATCTCGGTGTCGAAGTAGCCGGCGGTTCCCGTCAGGAAGATGAAGTAGAGCATCCACCCCACAGTGAGCCCGGCCCAGGTGTGGGCCGGAACCATGGTCTGCCGGAATCCGCGGCTCATACGGTGCCGCCAGGCGTCGTCAGCAGAGAGCCGAGCCCCAGCAGAACGGCGGTCGCCAGGACGAGTTCGGCCCAGGCGCGGAGGGCGCTGCGGACCGCGAGCACGCGAATGACGGCTGCCGCATAGAACGCGAAGCTGAGAAGCAAACCCGTATGCACCGAATCCCCGACCTGGAGGATCGCGGTTTGCGCCAGAACCGACGCCAGGAACCATGAAGCGGCGACGGCGAAGCCGTACCCCCCCAGGACCGCCGCGACGACACGGGACCAAACGCTGTCCGCAGCCCGACGGATGATCGGCACAAGCGGTGTCACATTCGGCCGCCGGTCGGGCCGAACGCGGCTTCGAAGTCAGGAAGATACGGAGCATAGGCCTTCCAGCGGCCGACGGACCTGGAATAGACCGGCTGCCGCACCTGCCATCGGCTCGGAGTCTGGACGGTGCGCGCCTGCTGATGGAACAGAAGGCAGCGATCGTCCCAAGATGCGCCGAGGAAATCGATCAGCCTGCGCGCCTGCGCCTCCGGATCCGCCACCATCGCCTCATAAGGCATGTCCAGGATGGCGAGGGGCAATGCCTCCGCCCAATGGGCCATGAGCCGGTCGTGCTGCTGGCGAAGGAAGGCGATGTCGCCGAAGTCCGTGGCGTAGCGCTGATCGGGACCGAAGTTCTGCATCCAGATCGACAACGCATTGTCGCGGGCCTCCCTGTGGCAATGGATGACGCGCGCGTTCGGAAAGAGCAGCGCCACGACCGCCAACTGGAAGAAGTTGAGGGGCGCCTTGTCGGAAATGCGCAGGCAATGCCGGGGCGCGCCGGCACGCAACGCCTCCAAGTAGCCCATGGCCAGCGAACGGCTACTGCTTTGATCGAGCTTCGCCGCGGCCCGCCACGCCGGCTCCGTCTCGTCGAGAACGGACACGGCGAGACGGGACAGGGCGGGCAGTTCACCTGCGCCGTGGAACGCCGGGTGGGCGGAAAGGATCTGCTCGGTCAAGGTCGTACCCGATCGCGGCAGACCGACGATGAACACCGGCTGATCGGCACCAAGCCCGAAATGCCGGCGATCCAGGAAGAATTCCGACGTGTAGGTTTCGAGGATGCCGTCGACCCTGCCGGCGAGGGTATCCCGGTCGAGAGCGCCGGACGCGCGCCTTCGCGCGGCATTGGCACGACGGCCCGCCTCTGCGGCCGCAGCGACGTTCTCCCGCCGGTCATGGAATTTGAGCAGCCCGTAACCGACGAATGCCTTGGCTTCGCCGGGAACCTGTTCGGCATTCATGATCTCATCGGCCCGGCCGAGCCAATCCGTTCCGTTGCCGGTCGCCGGCTCGCCCTCGGGGAGGATCGCCAAGTACTGCCCCAGGGCCGTGGCATGGTCCGGCCGCCGCTGCAGCACGTTGAGATAGGCGCTACGCGCGCCTTCGGCTTCGCCGAGATCCTCCAGCGTCTGCCCGAGCCCCATCCAGCCCTCGATATGATCGGAATCCATGCCGAGAGACTGGCGAAACAGTGATTCAGCGCGCTTGACCTGGCCTCTCTGAGACAGCTGCCCAGCAAGGCGGCTGCGGGCGAGCGGCAGGGTCGGGTCATGCTCGGCCGCACGCTCCAGCGCTTCCACCGCATCGTCCAACTGCCCCGCCTCGATCAGCAGGATCGCAAGTTCGAGGTAGCTGTCCGCTCGCGTGCCGTCGATCAGAAGAGCGTTCTTGAGCGCGGTAAACCCCGCCCGTCGCCGGCCCAGCTTCCTGCACGCCATGCCGAGATTGTGCCACCCATCGGCGAAGCGCACGTCGATCTCGATCGCCTCGGCGAAGCACCGGGCGGCCTCCTCGACCTTCCCCAAGACGGCGTAGGTCCGTCCCAGATCGGACCAGCATCTGATGTCGTCGGGCGAAAGCGCACAGGCGCGCCGCGCGGCCTTGAGCGCCGCCCCGGTATTTCCCTCGGCCGCGTATAGCAGCCCGAGACAGCGATGCGCTTCCGCGTCTTCCGGCGCCTCGTCGATCCGCTCCCGGCACAGGCGGAACGCCGCTGCCGCATCCTTCGCCTTCAGGAACTGGTTGAGCGTCCGAGACAACGGTGACGGAGCACCGGCCGGCAAGCCAGCAGGCATGCCCGGCCGGCCGGGCGAAAGGGGAGACAGCATGGCGGCTAGAACGATTTCTTGGCCCTGAACAGCACCGACCGCGGCGCGCCGAAATAGTTCTGCGCGCCGCCGCTTCTCGAATTCTCGATGTAGACTTCGTCGGTCACGTTCCGGACCTGCAGCCCGAGGTCCCAGCCGGAGAACCCGTTGTAGGAGAGGTGAAGGTCGGTGCGGGTGTATCCCGGTGTGTAGTTCTGGGTGCCGCCGAGGAATCCGGCGATATGGGCGCGTTTGCCGACGTTGAACACGCTGGCGCCGATGCCGAGCCCCTGCAAGGGCCCGGACTGCAGTTCGTAGTTGGCGTAGAGGCTGAACTGGTGGTCGATCGAGTCGTCGGCGCGCAGGCCGAAGTTGTTGTCGTCCGGGTCGATGAACCTGTTCTTCATCCACGTCGCGGCGGCGGCGACGGTAAATCCGGGATAAGGCTCTCCGGCGAGTTCGATTTCGATGCCGTCCGTCCGATGCCGGCCCGCGGAGACGAAGAACCGCTCCAACGGGAAGTTGTTGGTCGGGTCGAAGATCGGCCGGTTGTCCAGGTCCTGCCGGTAGATCGACAGGTTCGCAGCCAACCTGTCGTCGAACCACTCCGATTTCAGGCCGTACTCGTACCCCGTGCCGGTCTCGGGATCGAGAATGCCCGAACGCGAGACGTTGAAGACCGGATTGAAGGACTCGGCGTAGGTCGCATAGAACGAGACGTTCTCGGTCAGCTCCTGCGTGATCCCGAACCGCATCGTCCAGGCTTGGTTCGTCTTCTTGGCGATCGCCCCGGTCAGATTATTGACCTGTTTCTGGTCTGCCCGGTCGAAGCGGATGTTGGCGAGTAGCTTCGTCTTATCGGTGAGATTCAGGACGGCCAGTCCGTAGGCGGCGCTGTTGTCGCTTCGCGTGTCCTGGTCGATGAAGGGCGTGATGTTCCGGCTGGATCCCGCCCCGACGCTCGCGAAATTGCCGGCATAGATGTTGGCGATACCCAGGGTGTAGCCGCCACCGACGAGTTCGTCCTTCCGCGTGTTGCGCTCCAGGCCGAACAGGACCTTGTGCTCTCGGCCGAAGGCGTCGACGGTTCCGTCGAGGCGCAGCTCGCCGGCCCAGCGCTCATGGTCGAAGGCGTAGGAGATGGCGTAGATCTGCGTATTCCCATTCGCCGCTATGCCGTACCCGTAGTTTTCGTTGATCAGGTCGCGGGCGGAGTTGCTCGTCTGGAGGAGAAGACTGGCGAGCCAGCGGTCGCCGATCTCGCGATCGATACGGACGGTGGTGTCGAAAACTTCCGCTTCCGATTTCTCCCTGCTCGGAACGCCGATCAGCAACGATCGGGAAATATTCGGAATTTCGTTGATGTTGCCGTTCTGAATCAGCGGGATCCCGAAGTTCGGGACGAATTCCTCCCGCTGAAACAGCGTCTGGACGAGGACGCGGGTCTTTTCGCCGACATAGGCTTCGAGACTGGGTGAAGCCATGGCCCGGTCGGATTCGATGCCGTCCACGAACGACCCGGCGTCCTCGTAGGAGCCGATGATCCGGCCCCGGATCGTTTCGTCTTCGGTTAGCGCGCCGGTGAGGTCGACCTCCCCCCTATAGGTGTCGAAGGACCCCGCCTGCACTGCCGCGCTCGCCATGAAATCGGGCTGCGGCTTCTTGCGGACGAGGTTGATGAACCCGCCGAGCGAACCTTGACCGTAGAACCCCGAAGGTCCCTTGACGACCTCGACGCGCTCGATCGCGGCGAGATCGAACAAGGCATCGCTGGCGATGGCGAACCCGTCGGCGCGAATGTCACGGTCGGCATCGAGAAACTGGCCCCGGAGCAGGAAGAACGGTCCCCTGAACCCGTTGCCGGCGAAGGTGCCGCCGCCGCCGGTGGCGCCGGGGGTGATGTTGCCCGCCGTCTCCAGCGCCGTCTGCAGGTTCAAGGCTTGGCGGCTCTCGATGGATTCACGTGTCACCACCGAAATCGCCTGCGGCGTGTCCCGAAGCGCCAGGGGTATCTTGGTCGCCGTCGCCTGATAGTCGGCCTTGAAGCCGCCCGGTTCCGGCGGCAAGTCGCCGAAACGACCCGTGGCATCGGCTTCCACGCGGACCGGGCCAAGTTCGACCAGACCGTCGGATGTCTGCTGAGCGGCCCTCTGAATGGCGATCGTCGCCCCGTCCAGGCCGTAGGTGAGGCCGGTACCCGCGAGCAGACGACGCAGCGCCTGTTCGTTGGTCATCGTTCCCCGGACGGCGGCGGTGGAGAGATCCCGCACCAGCGCGCCATCCACCGTTACCTGGATGCCCGATTGCTGGCCGAAGGCGACGAGCGCCGTCGTCAGCGCTTGAGCCGGAATGTCGAAGGTCCGTTCGACCTGCAGCTGTCCTGCCGGCCCCTCCTGCCCCATCGCCGGCAGCGCCGCAAGCGTGGAGGCCAGGGCCGTGGTCATCGTCACTGCGCCGGCGAGCGCCGTCCATCCGTCGCCCCCGATATGCGCCTTCGCCCCCGTCGTCACTGTCGATCTCCGTCCTGCGTTCACGTCGTCGCGGGACAGCGCCGCCACCGCATGCGAATGCGACGCACTCGCTGTCCTATAGACGGAACGCAGGCAGATCGAACTTTTCTAAAAAAACTTCGCCGACCTGGAACACGGGCCGGACGACGAGTCGACGGTCACGATGCCGAGACGACCAGCAGCCACGGCGTGATACGGCGGACGACCGCGTTCTGGGCCCGGGCGATGCCTCTCAGCGCCTCGACGGGATCGGTCAGGTTGTAGACGCCGGTGATCGGCCGGGAGGCGAGCCCCTCGTCCATGACGACGATCCTGCCGACATAGTAGCTGCGAAGCTCGTCCACCACCGTGCCGAGCGGCTGATCCTGAGCGATCAGCTGATTGTGGCGCCACGCGGCGATCTGAGAGCGCGGCTCGCTACCGCGCTCGGCGCGGCCCGACCAGCTCACCCACACCGACTGGCCTGCCGTCAGCGTCTCGGCCACCGGTGGCGCTGCCGTGGCATGGTCGACGCGCACCGAGCCATGCTCGACCGCGACGTCGGCCCCGTCGGCGCCACGCCGGACATCGAAGCCGGTTCCGAGGACCACCACGTCGACGGCCCTCGCCGCGACCCGGAACGGACGGCGAGCATTCGGCACGACATCGAAATACGCCTCGCCCGCCAGAAGGCGAACATGGCGTTCTCCTGCCGAGTAGGCGACGGCGATGGCGCTTTCCGGAGCAAGGGTCACGAGGCTGTCGTCGTCGAGGTTGACCGTCCTGATCTCCGCGGTGCCGGTAGCATAGTCGGCCTTCAACTCCATCATGAGGTCGGGCCCGACCAAGACCGCGAGCAGGGATGCCGCCACCGCGAGACCGCCGAGGCGAAGCACCTGCCGCCGGTCGGTCGGACGCTCCGCGGCGCGGCGCTCGCGCGTTCCGGCGGGGCCGGTCGCCGTCGATCGCTCGGCGGCATCGCTCCGCATCTCGGTCAAAAACGGCCGCCAGCGATCCGCGTAGCCGGGTGTCGCTCTGCCGATGGCCGCGGAAGTCCGCTGGATGGCCTCCCAGGCGCCGACATTCGAGGGGCTGGCACTGAGCCATGCCTCGAACCTGTCCCGAAGCTCGGGATCATCCGGGTCGTCCTGAAGCAGGATCAGCCAGTCCGTCGCCTCCCGCGAAGCCTGCTTCCGAATCGGGTCCGTCTTCCCAGCCATACCCATCCTCAGCATCGAGCGAAGCCGGACGGAATGCCCACACCCGTCGGCCTCGCTTCGCGGCTGCGCCTACTGATGGAACGCATGCGGAGCGGCCTTTTCTAAAAGTTCCTCGGGAGAAGTCGCGATCACGGCCATCCGAGGCGTTCCTTGCAGTGCTGGACCCCATCGGCCACCAGCCTGTGGGCGAGGGGAAGAGAGATGTTCAGGAACGCCGCGATCTCCTTGAGCTTGGCGTCGCCGAAGCGGTGCATCTCGAAGGCGATCCGGGTGCGCTCGGGCAATTCGGCCATTGCCTCCATGACGAGCGCATATTCGTCCTTGTAGAGAGCGACGGTTTCCTGCGTGGGCGCCGAATCCGGGCAGGAACCGGCAACGTCATCGAAATCGTCGTCGGTGATCACCAGGCCTTCGCGGTTCATGCGCCGCTTGCCGTCGAGCGCCAGGTTCCGGACGATCCGGAAGAGATAGCCGGTGGCGTCTTCCAGAAGACGCCCTTTGGACGCCTCGTCGAAGCGAAGCCAGGCCTCCTGAACCACATCCTCCGCCTGCGCCCGGCTGCCGACGATGCTGCTCGCGTAGTTCACGAGCGCCCGCCGGTGCATCACGAAGAGGCTGAGGGCTGTCGTCTCCCGACTCACCGCCGCATGTTCCTTCCAGACCGATGCGGACATGACCGCCCGGTACCAGAGCGTCAGATGTCACGCGAGCGGCCTAGTCAATTGAGAGTCATTCTCATCGATCTCTAACCGCTGAACGTCGTTTCGGCAATAGGTCTTCGAACGTGGTCGTCGCAACAGTGCCTACACCGGAGGCGGAACGAAAAAGGGCTGCGCCCGGAGGCGCAGCCCTCAAGTTTCGGAAACAGAAAGGCTGTTGGGCTTAGAAATCCATGTCGCCCATGCCGCCCATGCCGCCGGCCGGAGCCGCAGCGCCCTTCTTCTCGGGCTTGTCGGCGACCATCGCCTCGGTGGTGATCAAGAGAGCGGCCACCGACGCGGCGTCCTGAAGCGCGGTGCGAACCACCTTGGTCGGGTCGATGATGCCCGCCTTGAACATGTCGGTGTATTCGTCGTTCTGCGCGTCGTAGCCCTGCTTGGTGTCCTTGGTCTCAAGCAGCTTGCCCGCGACCACCGCACCGTCCTTGCCGGCGTTCTCGGCGATCTGACGGACCGGCGCCTGAAGGGCCTTCCGCACGATCTCGATACCAACCTGCTGGTCGTTGTTGTCGAC
>PBKC01000036.1 GCA_002721365.1 Rhodospirillaceae bacterium
ATCTTCGGGCAACGGTTCATGATCACGGTCAGGCCGGCTTCCTCGGCGAGCTCCGCCGCGGCGTCGTTGCGCACGGTGAGCTGCATCCACAGCACCTTGATGCCCTTGGCGTCCTTGTTGGCGATCACCTCCTTGGTGATCTCGTAGGCTTCCTCGGACGTCCGGAAGATGTCGACCATGTCGATCGGGAAGGGGATGTCGGCGATGCTGCCGTAGACCTTCTCGCCCAGGATCTCGTCGCCGGCGCGGCTGGGGTTCACCGGAATAACCCGATAGCCCTTCTTCACCAGATATTTCATGGCGTAGTAGCTGGGCCGCCGCCAATGGGTGCTCGCCCCGACCATCGCAAAGGTCCGGACGTTTTTCAGGATGTCCCTGAGCAGCGAGTCGGGATAGTTGTTGTGCCGTTCGAGATAGACCAGCGGCTTCTCACCGGCGGTCTGTTCGGCGGGTTGGGTCATCGTCGTCCACCCTCCAGAAAACGCAGGAATCGCCCGGCGCCACCCGCCGATCCGGTGGGATCGGCCGGGTCCAGGCGAACAGCCCGTCCGGCGCCGCCGCGGAGAGGGTCCTTGGTAGGATGCGCGGCCCGAGGTGTCAAGCCGAGCCGCCTGGACGGGGCGGGGCGTTGTACCGCCACCACCAGACGAGCGATAAACGGGCGATAGTCTGCACCACCGTCGCATCGAGGGGCCCATGACCAGCACTTTGCCTCCGGACTTCACCCTGGAGGGCTACCGCGCCCTGATCGCGGCCCTTATGGATCGGGGCTATGCGGTGGTCGACTTCGCCGATGCGCGGCCCGAAGCGAGGCACCTCATCCTCCGCCACGATGTCGACATGAGCCTCGACGCGGCCCTCGCCGTCGCCGAGGTCGAGGCGGCGATGGGCTTTTCGGCCCATTACTTCGTGCTGCTGCGGTCCGAACTCTACAATCCGTTCGCTCCGGCGGCCATGACGGCGATGCGGCGTCTGCTATCGCTCGGCCACCGCGTCGGCCTCCATTTCGACGGGGCCGCGCATGGGTCGGATGCGATCGACGCGGCCGTGGCAGACGAATGCGCTCTTCTCGAAACGCTGACCGGTGCGCCGGTGACGATGGTGAGCTTCCACCGGCCGGCGGCCGGACTTCTCGGCCATGCCGCGGCGCTGGCGGGACGGGCGCATGCCTATCAGCCGCGGTTCTTCTCCGAGATGGGCTACTGCTCGGATTCGCGCGGGCAATGGGGGCATGGGCATCCGCTGGAGCACCCGGCTGTCGCGGACGGCCGGGCGCTCCAGCTTCTTACCCACCCGATCTGGTGGACCCGGACGAAAGGGGAGGGCGTCGTCGTCCGCCTCGACCGCTTCGTTGACGACAGGAGCCGCGTGGTGAAGGAGGAACTCGCCGCCAACTGCGAGCCCTATCGCGACAGGGGCACACGGATGTAGCCCGATTCGGTTTCCGCGCCTCCGGCACGGCCACCTCACCCTCCCCGCCTGCGGCGGGTCCCCTCCCTCTTCCCCGTCAAGCGGCGGAGAGGGCGGCTTCTCTCTCCCTCTCCATCCCCGGGGATGGAGAGGGTCGGGGTGAGGAAGGGGGAGCCGCCCGCGAAGGCCAATATTCAAGCCGTCAGCGCTGCGCGGGTCCCCTCGACGCCTATATTGAACAGCGCATCTACGACCGACAGCCCCGGCACGAAGTCGCCGCCTATCTGTGGGTAAGGCTTCGGCATGAAATCCGTGTAGCGAAGGCCGACACCCGCCGTGGAGAACTTCACCGGGTCCTGGTAATTGGCTCCGCCGCGGCCCGAGAGATACATGGGCGCCGGGTCGAGCTTGCGGCAAAGTGCGATCAGCCTGTCGTCGGCGCTCAGGTCGGTGGCGCCCAATTCCGAACTCGTATGGAAGCGGGTCGTGAGACCCAGGATGTCCGAGATCCCCTCGATCAGGTGCCGGTTGATGGCAGCGAGCGAGTCCGTCGGAGCGCTTTCGAACAAGTCGCGGAGCAGGGCGAAGCCCTCCCGGAAATTGGGGGTCTGGGCATAGAAGCCCTTGAGGCTGTCGAGATGCGCCGCGCGCCAGTCGGGGCGGGCGGGGGCGACTTGGTCGATGCTCTGTCCCAGCGACACCGAGACCGGAATGGTCAGCCAGCGGGGTTTCCCAGCGTTCAGGACGCGGGTCCGATTGATGTAGCTGTTCTTGGTGAACTGGGCGTCGTCCAGGAACACGAACGCATCCGCGTCGGCGATCTTCCGGAAGTAGCCCAGCCAGGGCAGATAGTTGGGCTGATGGATAGCGACGATCACGCTGCCGCCTCAGAGCGGGCGAAAGTCACGCAGGATTCCAGTCGAAGGTCGAGGCCGCCTGGGACGTAGCCGAGGACGGCCCGTGCTTTGTCTATCCGCATGGCTTGATGCCGGGCCGGCGCATCGCCGATTTCGGCTCGGCTCGCGCTTCCGCCCAAGCCGATGATCCGCCGTGCGATCGACCGCAGCGTCGCCGTCTCGCCGCCGATATTGAAGACGTGCGTTCCGCCGTCGATCGGCGTCGCCAGCGCCAAGTGGCAAGCGATCGCGGCGTCCGGGCGGAAGACGAAGGAAAACGTGCTGTCCGGCGCCGCGACCGACAGCGGCTCACCCGCTACGGCCGCGCGGCAGAAGGCATGGACGGCCCCATCTCTCCGCGGTGGGCCGTGGATGCCGGCGAGGCGCAGAATGACGGCGTTTTCTTTCTCGGTCGTGGTCCACAGGGCGGCAATTTCATGCTCGCCGGCAGCCTTGTGGGCGCCATAGATGCCGCGTGGCTCCAACGGGTCGTCCTCGGCATGGGCGATGCCGTCAGCGGGAATTTCGGGATAGACCGAGATCGAGGACGCGAATACGAACCGCTTTACGCCGGCTTCGTGGGCGGCGCGAGCGAGCCCGATGGTCGCATCCTGATTGTCGCGCTGCGAGCGGCGCTCGGTGACGACGGCGGGCGCAGCAGGATCGGGGAGATGGGCGGCGAGATGGAGGACCGCATCCGGCCGTTCGGCGGAAAGGAGCCGCGTCACCGCCGCCCGATCGGCGAGGTCCGCCCCCTTGGTCGCGCCGATGCCGGGTACAGTGCGGCCGTCACGGGTTACCGGAATGACCGTAAGGCCCGACTCGACGAGGAGCGGGATGGCGGCGCCCGCCAGATAGCCTCCGGCGCCTGTGACGAGAACACGCATTCCTCGGGCTTCAGCCGGCGCTGCGGGCCGCCGCGATCAGCGTCCTCGTCACCCGCGCGATCTGGTCTTCGTCAAGTTCGGGATACATCGGCAGGCACATCGACCGGTCGAGCAGATGCTCCGCGCCCCGATACCGGCCGTCGTCGAGATGGGCGAAGACGACTTCCTTGTGGACGGGGCGGTAGATGCGCTTGGTCTGGATGCCGGCCTCCCGCATCGTCGAGGCGACGGCGCGGTAGTCGACGTAGTCCTGAACGAAGACGGCGTACTGATACCAGGATGGCGCGCTGCCTTCCGGCAGATCGACCAGCAGCAGGCCGGGCTGATTGGACAGCGCCTGGTGATAGGCGGCGGCGATCTCCCGGCGGCGGGCGAGATGGTCCCCCAGCCCCTCGACTTGGCGAAGGCCGATCGCCGCCCGGATGTCGTCCAGGAACCAGTCGTTTCCCAGCTCGACGATCTGGTCGGTCTCTTCCTCTTTCCCGAACATGCGGAGCTGGCGGGCGAAGCGCCTGAGTTCGGGGTCGTTGGTGGTCAGCATGCCGCCGGCGCCGGTGGTCATCACCTTCGTCGGGTAGAAGCTGAACACCCCGACATCGCCGAAATTGCCGGCGACCCGGTCGCCGAAGCGGGCGCCGTGGGCGTGCGAGGCGTCCTCGATCAGGAACAGCCTGTTCGCGCGGCAATAGTCCTTGATCCGGGCGAAATCGGGCGAGACGACGCCGGTCAGATGAACCCAGATCACGCCCTTGGTGCGCTCGGTCCGCCGCGCCTCCAGCGATTCGGGCGTTACCGCCATGGTCTCGGGATCGATGTCGGCGAGGACCGGCGTTCCGCCTTCGAACAGCACGGCGCTGACATCGGTGAGGAAGCTCGCTGCCGGAACAAGCACCTCTCCGCCCTTGGCGCCGAAATAGCGCAGTGCGATCTGCAATGCCGTCGTCGCGCTGTTTACGCTGACCGCGTGCTCGACGCCGCACAGCGCGGCGAAGGCCACTTCCAGACGGTCGGCGAAGGCGCCGGGCGCGATCTGCCGGTTTTCGAACAGCCCGCGGAGGTCACCGAGAATCCCGTCGATCATTGCTTCCGGGAAGTAGGGGCGGGTGACCGGAATGCGGTTCGGGTTCGCCGTCATCGGGCCTCCCTCACGGCCTGGTGCAGCGTTCCATGCTCGGCCCGCTCGCGGCCGACGGGATTGGCGAGCGGACCCAGTTCTTCCGGATAGAGAACAGCCACGTCGGGGGCCGTCGCCCGCAGCCAGCGCTGCGCCATGCCATCGCGCTCGTCACCGGCGGGAAGCAGCAGGATCACGGTCTTCTCCTCCACGGGGCCGTCGTCGTCGGGTGTCATCTCATGGCCGATCGCGATGTCGGGATTCGCTTGGCGGAAGGCGGCGCGGTCCGTTTCCGAACCGGCAACCGCCACCGGCCCCTCGGGACGGTCGCCCGGCATGATGGGGCCGGCCAATGCGGCATCGGCGGCCGGTGCGGTGCGGACGATCATCGCTTCCAGCGCTTCGGCGATCGCCGCGTGAAAGGCCGGCGTGAAGTGCCACTGGTCGAGCAAGCACGCACTTGGGCCGCCTTGCGCCCTCATCAGCGCGTCGAGGTCGAGCACGGTCGCGCCCCAGGCATTGGCCTCGGCGGCCGTCGCCTCGTTCAGCGCGGCGAGGACCTCGCCCCATTCGGGGATGACGAGATAGTCGCCGGCGGCATGCTTGCGGCTCAGGTGATCAGGCGGCGTCACCGGGATCGTCGCCCACACGACAGCGCGGCGGCGGCGGACGAAATGCGAGATCAGCCCGCGCTGCTTTTGTGCGTAGTCGTCGGGAGAGACACCGAGCTCACCCGCCTTGAACAGGTCGACCAGCCGGCGGGAGCTGAAGGAGAGATCGAGGCTTTTCCCGTCCCGCCAATCGAAGTCCTCGATCCGGCGGCGGACGTAGTCGAGGAAGTGGCGCTTGTCGAGCAGCGACTCCCAGATGCCGTCGACCAGCACAACCATCCAGGGATCGACGAGGGCGAGGCGCAGGATGTTGTTCTCGACCGTCGCGCCGCGGAAATGGTCGGGTATATGGACGACGTCCGCGACCGGTTGGGGGTGCGACAGCAGCGATCCGCGCAGCCGGTGCGGGAAGGTAAGGTGATAGCCGTAGCGCGCCGCGCCATAGGCCGGGTTCGTATAGTAGCTGTCGAATACCCGCGAATCGCCCAGAACGGCGACTCGGGGAAGCGCTAACGGATCGAATGCCATCAATTCCTTCGACCGACCGTCGCCCGTCTGCGGCGCCGTTCGACGGCGCCCCGTGCCGGCTCGACATGATGCGTCTCCGGCGCGTCATTGTTGTGCCATATTCCGCCGATGATTCCGAACCTCAAACCGCCGCACTGCCGAAGCGTGCCGTCGGGCCGGCTCCACCTTGGCTTTCGCTGATCCCCTGAAGGTCCTCTGCCTCGACATCGAAGGCGGCTATGGCGGCTCGTCCCGAAGCCTCTGGGAGAGCCTGCGTCATATGGACCGGAGCCGTATCGCACCCGAAGTCTGGTGCCGGCGGGCGGGGCCGATCCAGCCGCTCCATGCCGAGGCCGGTATCCCCTCCGTCGTCGCGCCGGAAATGCCCTCGTTTTCGTCGCTCAAGCGGCCGTCGCGCAGTGCCTATTTGCTGGCGAGGCTTCTGCTCCGCTGGCCGGGCGGCAAGGCGTTCCGTGCGAGGCTGCTGGCCGCCGCGGAAGCCGCCGACGTCGTTCACCTCAATCACGAGGCGCTGTTCATTCTGGCCCGCTGGCTGAAGCGGCATTGCCGGACGCCGCTCACCATGCATATCCGCACCAACCTCCACGACACCGCCTTCAGCCGCTGGCAGGACCGGAGCATCGCCCGCACGGCCGATCACCTGATCTACATCACCGAGAACGAACGCGAGACGCTGGAGCGCCTGTCGGGCGAACGGCCCGCCGGCACCATCATCTACAACATCGCCGTCCCGCCAACTTCGGCCACCATCCATCCGGCGATCCCGAAGGACGGCCGCTTCAAGCTCGTGAGCCTTTCCAACTTCGCGTTCGAGCGTGGCACCGACCGGCTGGCGGACATCGCCCGCGTTCTCGACCGGATGGGGCGCAAGGACATCCTGATCGTCGCGGCGGGCCGCATGGAGATGCCGCGCTCTTCGCCCGGCGGCATGGGCCGGGTGGCGCGGAACGGCGGCGACTTCGCGGCCTATATCGAAGGAGAGGGGCTTTCCCGCCATTTCCTGTTCCTCGGCCACGTCAATGCGCCCGAGCAGGTACTGGCCGGGGCGGACGCCCTGATCAAACCCACCCGAGATGCCAACCCCTGGGGTCGCGACATCATCGAGGCCCTGGCCGCCGGCGTGCCGGTGGTGACGCTCGGCCGCTACAACCGCTTCGTCGAAGACCGGGTGACAGGCGTCCTGCAGCAGGACTTCGACGCCGAACGCATGGCCGAAGCGATCTGCGGGTTCGCCGACGACCGCGCCCGGGCCAAAGCCCTCGGTGAGGCAGGGCGCTCGCGCGTCACCGACCTTTGCGACGGTCGGGCGCGGGCGGCCGACCTGTTTGCAGTCTGGGAGAGCGTTGCGCGCCGCTGATGGGCCTAAGGCGCGCTGGGGGGATTGGCAGGGCCTTTCGACCATGGCAGAAGGCCCTATCTTTTAAGTGGATACCTTGCTCGGGGAACAGAGATGAGCACCGCCGCTGCCGCTGAGATCGACGCCGAAGCCATTCTCCTCCGGGAGGACGCCGACGGCATCGCGACCCTGACCCTCAACCGGCCGGGCGCGCGCAACGCGCTCTCGCGCGGGATGATGTCGGCGATCCAGGCCGAGCTCGACTTGATCGCCAAGGATCGCTCGGTCAAGGTGGTGGTGATCGCCGCCAACGGCCCCGGCTTCTGCGCCGGCCACGACCTCAAGGAAGTCCGGGCCAATCCCGGTCGGGCGATGTACGAGGCCCTGTTCCAGCAATGCAGCCGGCTGATGACCTCGATCGTCAAGCTGCCGCAGCCGGTGATCGCCCGCGTGCACGGCATCGCCACGGCGGCCGGCTGCCAGCTCGTCGCGAGCTGCGACCTTGCCGTCGCCGCGTCCGATGCTCGCTTCGCCACGCCGGGCGTAAACATCGGCCTGTTCTGCTCGACCCCGATGGTGGCGCTGAGCCGTAACGTGGGACGCAAGGCGGCGATGGAGATGCTGTTGACCGGCGACATGATTCCGGCTGACAAGGCACTGGAGATCGGCCTCGTAAATCGAGTCGTTCCAGCGGAAAATCTTGATGAAGCAGTAACGGAACTTGCGGGCAAGATCGCCGCGAAGTCGCCCCTGACCCTGTCGATCGGCAAGGAAGCCTTCTATCGCCAGCTCGATATGGACCTGGACGGCGCCTACGCCTATGCGAGCGAGGTCATGACCCGGAACATGCTGGCCCGCGACGCCGAGGAAGGGATCGACGCTTTCATCGAGAAGCGTCAGCCGGTGTGGCGGGGCGAATGACGGCGGCTGCCATGGACGTCGCCCACTATACCGACGACTTCCTTCGCCGGGTGCTGGTCAACAATCCGGTGGTGGCGATGATCGGCGCCAGCGCCAATCCGGAACGGCCGAGCTACCGGATCATGAAATACTTGCAGGGCAAGGGGTTCCGGGTGATTCCGATCAATCCAGGCGAAGCCGGGAACACCATCCATGGCGAGCTCTGCTATGCCCGTCTCCAGGACGTGCCGGAGCAGATCGACATCGTCGACGTCTTCCGCCGCTCGGAGGCGGCGGAGGAAATCGTTACTGACGCCATCGCCGCCGGCGCTAAGGCGGTGTGGATGCAGCTTGGCGTCGAGAACGCCGCCGCGGCCGAGAAGGGGCGTGCGGCCGGCCTCGACATCATCATGAACCGCTGCCCGAAGATCGAGTGCAGCCGCCTGTTCGGCGAACGTACGCTCGGCGAGATCCACGCCGAAATGGAAGTGGAACGCCCGCAGTAGCAACGGCGTCGGGCCGACGGCCATTTCCGAAATCGCGATGGAGGAAAGGATGTTCGGACGGTCCAAGAACGAGATTCCGCCGCCGGCGATCGCCAAGTCCGCCGATGCGGTTGAGGTCCTGCGGGTCTGGGCGGAACCGGGGGCGCCGCAGCAGCTCGTTCTCAAGACCACCTGGGACGAACCGGGGGCCTGGGGCCTGTTGCTCGTCGACGTGGCACGGCACGCCGCCAAGGCCTATGCGGGCGAAGGTATCCCCGAGGAGGAGGCGTTCGACCGAATCCTCCAGTTCTTCAGGGCCGAACTGGAATCCCCGACGGACGAGCTTTCCTGATCGTCACACGCACCAGGGCAAAATGGGGGCGGCGCCGAGCACCGCCCCCTGTTCGTCTCAGAGTCCTATCCGGAAAGATCGAAATAATATCAGCGGCTTATCCCTTGATCTGTCATTCCCGCGAAAGCGGGAATCCAGACGCCGTGCCGCTTGCATGGGCCCCCGCCTTCGCGGGGGCGACGGGCAAGAAGTTGATAGAATTCGGCAACTATATCGAACCGGGCTTTCAGACCTCCAGGCCCTTAAGATCGCTTTCAGGGACGCCGACCGCGCGGGCTGTCTCCAGGATCGACTCCCAGGCATTCTCGGTCAGCGGCACGCCCTCGGCCTTGCGCTTGGCGCGGCTGATCATCTCCGGCTCGCCCGGCAGCAGGACCTCATCGACGCCGGCGGCGGGCTTCGCGGTCTTCACGAAGTCCACATAGCGCTTCACCTCGTCGCCGAAGAAGTGCCCGGCGTCGAAGGCTTCAATGCTCATGAAGATCGACAGCATGCCGTTCAGCAGCTTGTTCTCGTCCTTCTGCGCGGCGCCGCCACGGGTCAGCGCGCCGCCCAGGAACTCGCACATGATCGAGAGGCCCGAGCCCTTGTGCTCGCCCATGGCGCGGATGGCGCCGGAGCCGCTGCGGTTGTCCAAGGGCTGCGAGGAATCGAACTTGCCGTAGATCACCAGCGGATCCTCGGTCAGCGTGCCGTCGCCGTCGATCAGCGCCCCCTTGGGCAGGGGCTTGCCGCCGCTCAGCGCCACCAGGCACTTGCCCTCGGCGACGATCGAGGTGGCGAAGTCGAGGATCAGCGGCCAGGTGCCTTCGCGCGGCACGCCGATGGCGATGGGGTTGGTCGACATGCGCCGCTCCGCCCCGCCGAAGGGGGCGACCAGCATGCCGAGGCCGGTGGTGTTGACGAAGTGGATCGAGATCTGGCCGGCCGCCGCCGCCATCTCCGCCCAGTCGCCGATCCGGCCCAGATGGCCGGAATTGCGGATGGCGACGATCGAGGCGCCGTTCTTCTTGGCCTTGTCGATGCCCATCTGCACCGCGAACGGGCCGACGCTCTGGCCGAAGCCGGACTTGCCGTCGACGACGGTGATGACGTCGGTGTCCATCGCCACCTCGGGCGTCTGGTTGGCGACGACCTTGCCTTCCTTCAGCCAGTTGACGTAGCGCGGCACCCGGATGACGCCGTGGGAGTCGTGCCCGGCAAGGTTCGATTCGACGAGATAGCGGCCGATGCGCTCGGCTTCGTCGCGATTGCAGCCGGCCCTCTCGAAAACGTCCTGAACCAAACCCCTGAGCTTCTGATAGTCGACGTGGATCAACGGTCTCTCCCTGATGCCTGATATGAGGGCCGGCGCCCGGCGCGAAACTACACCGGCCCCCGAGGGGCGACAAGCGCGCGGCGGGCGGCTGGCCTATGTTTGGGACGTGTGGGGTGGGGGGGGGTCTGGGGTCGGTGTGTGCGGCTCCGCCCCCTCCCAACCCTCCCCCTCGCGGGAGAGGGCTCTTCGGAGCGGTTGTTGAGGCTCTGCTTTAGCTGCCAGACCCTACAGCACCCCCTCTCCCTTCAGGGGGAGGGTTGGGGAGGGGGCAGGGCCGCGCCGCGGCCTCAGCCCATCAGTTCGATCACATCGGTATCGTTCATCCCGACCGAGCGGGCGGCGGCGGTGATCTGATCCCAGGTCTTGTCGTCGATCTCCAGCCCGTGGGCGAGGCGGTCGGCGCGGCTGCGCTCCTCCGGCTCGCCGGGCATCAGGATGCTGCCGCCTTCCTCGAGCGGCGGCGATCCCTTCACCCACGCGACGAAGCGGTCGATCTCCTCCGCGTAGCTCGCTTCCGGCATGAACACCGCCGGGTCGAGGACCACCGTCAGCATGTTGTTGACGATCATGTAGGCGGAGGGGTTCTCGGGATTGCTCGCCCCGCCGCCGCTCAGCGCCCCGGCCAGGGTCTCGACGAGGACGCCGAGGGCGAAGCCCTTATGGCCGGCGAAGGGCAGGATGGCCCCCGGCGGGTCGGCGTAGAACACCTCCGGATCGGTGGTCGGTTGCCCGTTCGCGTCGATCAGGCATCCTTCCGGTACCGGCACGCCTTTGTTGCGGGCCACGCGGATCTTGCCGTTGGCGATCACGCAAGCCGACAGGTCGGCGACGATCGGCGATCCGCCCTTGACCGGGATGCCGGCGGCGATCGGATCGGCCGAGAGCCGCCGGTCGCTGCCGCCGAACGGGGCGACGAGGATGCCGCCGCCCGAGGTGTTCACCCAGTGCAGCGAGATCTTGCCGGCCTCGGCCGCCATGATCGCCCAGTCGCCGATGCGCCCGAGATGGCCGCTGTTGCGGAGCGCTACCACCGAAATGCCCGAATGGGTGCATTTCTGGATTGCGAGCCGCATGGTCTGTTCGCCGACCGTCTGGCCGAAGCCGAAACGGCCATCGACCACCGCCAGGACGTCGGTCTCCGAGACGACTTCGATGGTCTGGTTGGGGATCAGCTCCTTGGCCAGAACCCGCTCGATGTACTGGGGAATGCGGATGACGCCGTGGGAGTCGTGGCCGACCAGGTTCGCGTCGACCAGCCGGTGGGCGATGGTGGCGGCTTCCTCCGGCGTGCTGCCGGCGCGCTGGAAGATCGTCGTGGCGAGGCGTTCGACGGCGTTGCTGGCGAAGCGTTTCACGTCAGGCCACCAGTTCCATGATCTCCGCCTGCGACAGCCCGACCTGGCCGGCCGTATCGAGAAGCTGGTTCCAGGTCTTGTCGTCGAGCGGCAGGCCGTTCGCCAGCCGGTCGGCTTTGGTACGGCTTTCGGGATCGCCGGGCATCAGGATCTCGCCGCCCGGCGTGATCGGCGGCGACGCCTTCACCCATTTGACGAAGCGCTCCATCTCCTCGGCATAGGCGCTGCCGCCGACGAACTTCGCCGGGTCCAGCAGCAGGGTGAACATGCCGTTGGTGACGCCCTTGGCGTTGGGGTTGTCGGGGTGGCTGCAATGGCCGCCGGACAAGGCGCCGGCCAGGACTTCGCAGACGACGCTCAGGGCGTAGCCCTTGTGGCCGGCGATGGGCAGGATCGCGCCGACCGGATCGGCGTAGAAGGCGTTGGGATCGCGAGTGGGATTGCCGTGCCCATCGATAATAGCGTTTTCAGGGACTTCAACGCCTTTATTGAGAGCGACCTTGATCTTTCCCTCGGCGATCACACAGGTCGACAGGTCCATGACGATGGGCTCGCCGCCATCGACCGGAATGCCTGCGGCCATGGGATTCGCGGAGAGCCGCCGGTCGCTGCCGCCGAAGGGGGCGACCAGGATGCCGGCGCCGCTGGTGTTGACCCAGTGCACCGAGATCAGCTTCTGGTCCGTCGCCATCAGCGCCCAGTCGCCGATGCGGCCGATATGGCCGGCGTTGCGGAGCGCGGTGACGGCGACGCCGCTCTTCTTGGCCTTGGCGATGCCGATCTCCATCGCCTCCTCGCCGACCACCTGACCGAAGCCGAAATTGCCGTCGATCACGGCGATGGCGTCGTTCTCGAACACCACCGAGGCGTGCTGATTGGCGACCACCTGGCCCTTGCCCATCCAGTCGATGTAGGAGGGCACACGAATGACGCCGTGGGAGTCGTGCCCGACCAGATTGGCCTCGACCAGATGGCGCGCGATGATCGACGCCTCGCGATCGTCCGAGCCGGCGTGCGCGAAGATCGCCTTGACCAGACGCTCGACCGATTCGTGCTTGTAGGCCATTCCCTTCCTCCCTTGACGTTTTTCGTTGAAATCGGAGCCTGAGAATTGCCGGCTTTGGGCCGCCTGTCCACATCGGGGCATGAGCGGACACAGACCGCACTATCCTAGCACCGTCATCGCGCGGCCTGGATCGCCGCGCTCCCTTCGATCGCTCGCGATGACGGAGAAGGGTGAGCGTCAGCCGGCGATGCGCTCGACCAAGGCCGCCTTGATGCCGGGCCAGTCGTCGGTGATGACGCCGAACTGGACGGTGTCGCGGACGTAGCCGTGCTGGACGATCATATGCCGGCGCAGCACGCCTTCCTCGATGGCGCCGAGGCGGTGGAGCGCCTTGCGCGAGCGGTCGTTGCGGGAATCGCAGCGGAAGTCGATGCGGTTCACGCCCAGCGTCTCGAAGGCGTGGGCCATCATCAGCAACTTGCACTCGGGATTGACGAAGCCACCCCAGACCGAGGGCGCGTACCACGTGCTGCCGATCTCCAGCCGCTTGTGCTCGGGCGCCAGGTTGATGTAGCGGCTGCTGCCGACGATCGCGCCGGTTTCCTTCACCCGGATGACGAAATGGCATTCGCGGCCGGCATCATGGGCGCCATGGGCCTGGGCGAACCAGGGCTCGAAGTGATCGCCCGAACCGTCGAGGAACATGTAGGGCCAGATGCGGGGGTCGTCAGCGGCGGCCTGAAGGCCGTCCCGGTGCTCCCAGGCGAGCGGTTCCAGTCGAATCAGGCGACCATCCAGTTCTGCGGCGGCGATGTTCATGGGAGGATCAATCGGTCTCCAGAGTGGCGAGGAAATCGGCCGTCGCCCGGTCGAGGTCGAAGGCCGGGCGGAAGCCTGTCTCGGCCTCCAGGCGACCCGTCGCCATGGGCGGATAGAGCAGGGCCGCGGGGACGTCGCGATGGTCGACAGCAGTGCCGGTTCGCGCCGCCAGAGCCCGGGCGATAGCGGCGAAGGTCGTGGTGAAGCCGTTGACGTTGTAGATCGGCGCCAGCGGACCCCGATGGCGGAGCAGGTGAAGGCACAGCGCCGCCACGTCCTTCACGTACATCAGGTCGAACGGGGCCGGGTCGCCTTCGACGGTCACCGGCTCGCCGCGCGCGGCGGCGGCATATGCGCCGCGGATGGCCGCGCCGGCTCCGGCGTACCAGAGGCCCGGTCCGAACAGGAGAGGAAGACGCACTCCCGTCACCGCCACGCCGTGCCGGGTGCGGTAGTAGTCCGCGACCTGCTCGGCCAGCGCCTTGGTCAGGCCATAGAGGCTGGCGGGGCGCGGCGCTGCGGTTTCGTCGACTGGCTGGTTTCCGTATTCGGAGGGATGGCCGAACACGGTCGTCGAACTGGCCCACAGGAGACGGGAGGTGCCGGCTTCGGCCACTGCGTCGAGAAGGGTGCGGAAGCCCTCCACGTTCACCGCGAACGCCTTCGCTCCATCGGCCGCCGCGGCGCGGACCAGCCCGCCGCCGCCCTCGCCATAGGCGGCGAGCGAGACGATCCGATCTGCCCCCGACTCCCTGATGGCCGCCGCGACGGCGTCGCGGTCGGTTATCGAGCCTTCGACGAAGGCGATTCGGTCGAGCAGCCGCCCGTCGAGGCAGGGCTCGGGCGAGGGGCCAAAGACAGTCACTGCAAAGCCTGCGTCCAGCAGACGCTCGACGAGGTGCCGGCCGACGAAGCCGCTGCCGCCGAAAACGAGAACAGTCTCCATCGTCAGCAGACGGTGAAGCGCTTTACCACCGCCGGGTCGAGCTCGATGCCGAGGCCGGGCTTGTCGGGCACGGTGAGCCAGCCGTCCGCCTCGGCGATCGGCTCCTTCAGGAGGTCGTCGCGGAGCGGGTTCTCACCGCGGTCGTATTCCAGCATCGCCGGATGCGGCACGTTCTCGGTGTGGGGCGAGGCCGGCATGGCGGCGAGGAAGTGGACGGCGGTGGCAAGGCCGACGGCGCCGCCCCAGACATGCGGCTCCATGTGGATGTTCTCCATATAGGCGATGCCGGCGATCGCCAGGGTCTCGTCGAGGCCGCCGCAGATGGTGATGTCGGGCTGGAGGATGTGGGCGCAGCGCCCGTCGGTCAGCCGCTTGAAGTCGTGGACGGTGTAGAGCGCCTCGCCGGTCGCGACCCGCATCGGCGCCCGCGCGGTGAGCTCGGTATAGCCGGCGAAGTCGTGGGGCGGCAACGGCTCCTCGTACCAATGGATGTCGTAAGGAGCGATCGCCCGCATGCTCTCCAGCGTCTGGTCGACGGTGAGGTTGCCGTTGGCGTCGACCATCAGGAGCTTGTCCGGGCCGATCATCTCCCGCGCCAGCTTCACCCGCTCGACGTCGCTCTCCACCGAGGCGCCGATCTTGATCTTGGTGCCGGGATAGCGGTGCGCCTCGCCGATCTCCAACTGCTGGGCGATGCCGTAGCTGTCGTCGTTGCTGTAGTAGCCGGTGGACGCATAGGCGGGGACCCGGTCCAGCCGCTTGCCGCCCAGGAGCTTGCAGAGCGGCACGCCCAGAAGCTTCGCGTGGATGTCGTAGAGGGCAACGTTGATGCCGCTCAGCGCCGCGGTCATCGGGTTCTGGATGCCCGCATGGTACATCCTGGCGTAGAGGGTGTGGCGGACCTGGTTGAAGTCGAAGATCTCGCGCCCTTCGAAGAACGGCCGCAGGATGTCGACATAAGCCTTCACCACGGTCGGCGGTCCCCACGCCTCGCCGAGGCCGACCACGCCGTCGGAGGTCTCGATCTCGATCAGGGTCGCGATTCTCACGGCCGTCATGCCGCGCGCGTTCCCATAGGCGCGGCCGTTCGCCATCCGATATTCGAGCCCGGTGCTCCGGACCGCCGTGATCTTCGTCATCGCTCGCCTCCCGTCAGCCTGACCTCTCGCTGGGTCTGTCGGCAGAATAGCGGTTCCGGATGGCGGCGGTCATCGCTTCCGAGGAAGCGGCTGCGACGGAGGTGTCGGGAATCCTTACACTATCCGTTAGGGGTAGTGCGCAGGCAGCCGCCGAAACCTCCGGAAACCGGGGGCTTGGCGGTCTTGGCACGGCTGATGCTTACCGTGTAACGCGAGAACGACGCACCCGTGACCCCTTGGGAAGCGTCGAGGAATGCCGGAAAGAGTGCCCCCTTTTCCGGCGCGCAAAGCGCTCTTCGGGCGAGGGGATCGCCCCCGTCACGCCAGTGACACGGGGCCGAATCGCCAGACCTGAGCTCGAAAGCGATGACGGCGGCTCTCTTCGGAGAGCCGCCGTTTCTCTTTGCGCCTTCACCGTTGAGCCAGACAGGCGCCAACGCAGGAATTTCTTAACAGGCTCGGTCGAGAATGGTGGGCGCACCTGGGATTGAACCAGGGACCCCCGCCGTGTGAAGACGGTGCTCTCCCGCTGAGCTATACGCCCAAACCGACCGAAACCTCAGAGAGGGCCAGCATTTAAGAAATGGGGTGGGATGGTGTCAAGCTCGCTGATCGGCCATCGCGCGCCGCTTCCGCCGCGATTGATGGCTGAACGGCCCAACGCTATACGAAGGCCATGACAACACGCTCCATCGCTGCCGTCGTTCTCGCGGCCGGCAAAGGCACGCGGATGAAGTCCGACCTGCCGAAGGTCCTCCATCCGCTCGCCGGCCGGCCGATGGTCGGCCACCTTCTCGCCACCGTCGACCAGCTGGAACCGGAACGCACCGTCGTCGTGGTCGGCCACGGCATGGAGGCCGTCTCCGCCGCCGTCGGCGATCGCAGCATCGCGGTGCAGGAGCCGCAGCGCGGTACCGGCCACGCGGTGATGCAGGCGCGGGCGGCCCTCGACGGGTTCGAAGGCGACGTGCTGGTCCTCTACGGCGACACGCCGCTTCTCACCCAGGCGACCCTCGAAGCGATGGTCGAGGCGCGGAACGCTCATCCCGACACCGCGGTCGTGGTGCTGGGCATGCGGCCGGACGATCCCGGCGAGTACGGCCGGCTGGTGCTGGGCGCGGACGGGATGCTGGACGCCATCGTCGAGTTCAAGGACGCCGACGAGTCGGTCCGGGCGCTCGATCTATGCAATTCAGGCGTGATGGCGATCGACGCTGCGCGGCTGTTCCCGCTGCTCGATCAAGTCACCGACGACAACGCCAAGGGCGAGTACTACCTGACCGACATCGTCGGACTGGCCCGACGCGACGGGCTCCGCTGCGCGGTCGTCGAAGCCGATGTCGACGAGTTGATGGGGGTGAATTCCCGCGTCGACCTCGCCGCGGCGGAAGCGGCGGTGCAGGAGCGGATGCGGCGCGAGGCGATGCTGGCCGGCGCCACCCTGACCGATCCGGGGAGCGTCTGGTTCTGCCATGACACGACGATCGGCCGCGACGTCATCATCGGGCCCAACGTGGTCTTCGGTCCGGGCGTGACGATCGGCGACCGGGTCGAGATCCGCCCCTTCTGCCATATCGAGGGCGCGACGGTCGCAGCAGGCGCCACCGTCGGCCCCTTCGCCCGGCTCCGCCCCGGCGCGGCGGTGGGCGAGGACGCCCATATCGGCAATTTCGTCGAGATCAAGAAGGCGACGGTGGAGCAGGGCGCCAAGGTCAACCACCTGACCTATATCGGCGACGCGCGGGTGGGGGCGAAGGCCAACATCGGCGCCGGCACCATCACCTGCAACTATGACGGCTTCAACAAGGCCCATACCGACATCGGCGCCGGTGCGTTCATCGGCTCGAACAGCGCCCTGGTCGCGCCGGTGGCGATCGGCGCCGGCGCCGTGATCGGGGCTGGCAGCGTCATCACCCGCGACGTCGAGGCCGACGCCCTGGCCGTCACCCGCGCCGAGACGCGGGCCGTGGCGGGCTGGGCGGCCAAGAACCGCGCCAGGAAGGCGAAGCCCGGCAAGACCAAGTGATCCCCTTCCCTTCGACGCGCTCCGGGCCCCGGAGCGATTGCGAGACGGATTTCACGACCCGGAGGTAGGCACGCATGTGCGGCATTATCGGCGTCATCGGGCAGCGTCCCGTCGTTCCCCTGCTGATCGACGGGCTGAGGCGGCTCGAATATCGCGGTTATGATTCGGCCGGCATCGCAACCCTGGTCGACGGCCGCATCGAGCGGCGCCGGGCCGAGGGCAAGCTGATGAACCTCGCCGCGGCGGTCGAGCGCAGCCCGATCGACGGGATCATCGGCATCGGCCATACGCGCTGGGCGACCCACGGCATCCCCAACGAGGTCAACGCCCACCCGCATGCCACCAGGCGCGTCGCGGTGGTCCATAACGGGATCATCGAGAACTTCATCGAGCTTCGCCGCGAGCTGATCGCGGAAGGTTGCACCTTCGAGACCGAGACCGACACGGAAGTGCTGGTCCATCTTCTCACCGTGTCGCTCGACCGTGGCGCGACGCCCCAGGAAGCGGTGGCGGAGATGATGGAGCGGGTCGAGGGGGCCTTCGCCCTCGGCATCCTGTTCGCCGACGATGCCGAGCTGCTGATCGGCGCCCGGCGCGGCAGCCCCCTCGCGGTCGGCTATGGCGACGGCGAGATGTATCTAGGATCCGACGCGCTGGCGCTCGCACCGCTCACCCAGCGCATCAGCTACATGGAGGAGGGCGACTGGGCGGAACTGACGCGCTCCGGCGCCGTGATCAGGGATGCCTCCGGCGCGGTGGTCGAACGCGAGGTCAAGCTGACCGCCCTGAGCGGTGCGGCGATCGGCAAGGGCGATCATCGCCACTTCATGCAGAAGGAGATCCACGAGCAGCCGGTGGTGATCGCCGACACGCTCCACAGCTATCTCAACCCGGTCGACCGCACCTTCACCATGCCGGCGCTGTCCTTCGACTTCGCCGAATTCGACCGGGTGACGATCGTCGCCTGCGGCACCTCGTTCTACGCCGGGCTCACCGCGCGCTACTGGTTCGAGGGCGTGGCGGGGCTGCCGGTCGACATCGACGTCGCCTCGGAATACCGCTACCGCACCATCCCGCCGCGGCCGGGCGAGCTCGCTTTGTTCATCTCCCAGTCCGGCGAGACGGCCGACACGCTTGCCGCCATGCGCCATGCCAAGAGCAAGGGGACCAAGACCCTCGCTATCGTCAACGTCGCTGAGAGCACCATGGCGCGGGAGGCTGATGGGGTGCTGAGGACCCTGGCGGGGCCCGAGATCGGCGTCGCCTCGACCAAGGCTTTCACGACGCAGCTCGTGACCCTTGCGTGCCTTGCGATCGTCAGTGGTCGCGCGCGCGGTGTGCTCTCCGACGAGCAGGCGGCGTCGCTCGCCAATGCCTTGACCGAGCTGCCGTCGCGGGCGGTCGAGGTGCTGAACCACGAGGACAAGGTCGCGGCCATCGCCGCCGACATCCAGGACGTCCGCGACGTCCTCTATATCGGCCGCGGGGCGAGCTATCCGATCGCCCTCGAAGGGGCGCTCAAGCTCAAGGAAATCTCCTACATCCACGCCGAGGGCTATGCGGCGGGCGAGCTGAAGCATGGGCCGATCGCCCTGATCGACGAGCATGTGCCGGTGATCGTCATCGCGCCTTCCGACGGCCTGTTCGAGAAGACCGCCTCCAACCTGCAGGAGGTGGCGGCGCGCGGCGGCCGGGTAATCCTGCTGACCGACACCAGGGGCGTCGATGCGCTCGGTGACTATGCCGCCTCGCATGTCGCCCTGCCCGAGGTCGATCCGTTCGTGGCGCCGATCCTCTACGCGATCCCCGTCCAGCAGCTCGCCTACCATGTGGCGGTGCTGAAAGGGACGGACGTCGATCAGCCGCGGAACCTGGCCAAGTCGGTCACGGTCGAATGAGGTTCGGCGGCGCCCGTTCCGCCCTGGCGGCGATCGTCGCGTCTTCTCTCCTAGCCGGGCCGGCGACTGTCCGGGCCGAGGGCGTAACGAAGGCCCTGCCGCGACGCGATCGCCGACGCCGCGACCCCGCTCGGACAGGTCTATACGGTTATCAGCCTGTGCCAGGGGCGTACCAAGGCTGCCAGCCTGCGGGAGACGTTCTTTACGGCGATCGACCGCAAGGGACTGAGCCCCGAGCAGTACCGCGACGTTCTCGCCGCCTACTACATCGCGCTCGGCAGCACGTTCGAGGCCCATCCGACCTGCGATGACTCGGCGCTCGACGTCGCCGAGAGCGCACTCGAAGAGCATTTCCAGCGCATCGACGCCATGAACGAAGCCTGTGACTCTTCGGTGCTGCCCTAGCGCTGAGCGGATGGCAAGGTAGTCTTCGAAAGAATTCGGGTGCAGCGGGGGTGGACAGCACCGCTGCGGCCGGTCACGGTTAGGATATATCCTTTCGAGGTATCGGCTTCAGGGGGAAGGTCGAGAGGGATGGCGCGTACCGTCGGCAATTGGGAAGTGCCGGAAGAGGCGTTCTGCCGTGAGCCCACAGACTATTATCGGCCGGCGGCCCGCAAGACCATGGCGCGGGTCTGCGCCGACCTGTTCGACACCCACTATCTGACTCCCCTCTGTTTTCTCCATTCGCCGTTCCATCAGCGACGGCTTTACGACGGCGGCGATCTTCTCGGTGCGTTCCAGATCACCGCGCTCGCCCAGTCGAAGAAGACCGGGCAGAACTTCCGGCTGCGCCAGAAGGAACTGGCCGACCTGTTCGACCAGGTCGTCCGCACCTGTCGCGACAAGAGCAAGCTGTTCCAGAACCGGCGCTTCCGGGCGGCCGACTTTCCCCAGATCGTCGCCGAGATCGACGGCAGCGTCCGCAATCCGCAGGACCGGGGATTCGTGCTGAACGCCGTGCTGTCCTTCTACCTCGACAACGTCAAGTCGTGGCTGGCGAAGATGTACAAGGTCATCGCCCTCTACGACCCGGCCCTGGACGACGAGGTGGTGGCGCTGCTCGATTCACACCTGGCTGAGATGGTCGCCGGCCGGACGGCGCTGACCGAGCTGCTGGGCTCGGAGAGCGGCGTCGGCCAAGTGGCCATCGCGCTGATGGAGATTCACGACAGCCAGGACGACGCCGTCGACAAACCGAAGGTCGGCGACGTCGTGACGGGCGAGGGCACCGTCGCCGCCATCAGCGCGCTGGTCGCGACGGGCAAGTTCCCCGAAACGCGCGAGGCGATCGCCGATCACCTGCTGGCGGTGATGGACAGCTCGCGGCCGTTCCGCGCCAGCGATCGCGAGCCCGAGCTCGTCGCCATGCATGCGGTCTTCGAGCGGTTCCAGAAATGCGATCCCGAACTCCAGAGCCGCCTCCACAGGGCGCTCGGTCGGCGGATCGGGCAGGCGATGACTGTCGACAACATGTTCCGCTTCCGCGACACCGAGCCCGAGCCGGCGGCGCGCCTCGACAAGCTGCTGCTGTTTCATCGCTTCGCCACCAACGTCCACCAGCGCCAGGCGATCGAGGACGAGATCGACGTGATCTTCGAAGGTGATGGCCTCTACGACGGGCTCGTCGGCCGCGGCACCGATCTCGACGAGAAGCTTCGGATCTTCAGCAATCTCTATGGCGGCCTCGACAAGGTCTCGATCGAGACCTACCGCAAGCTGACGATGATGAAGGCCATCGCCCGTATGCAGGTGCGGTTCGTGAGGGAGTTCCGCTACTTCGAGACCATCTTCGAGAACCACACCGACGTTCTCGCCCTCTCCCGCATGCTGCTCGACATGTTCAAGTCACGGGTGTTCCTGACCGGACCATGCCGCGACGGCGCCAAGCGGGTGATCAAGCAGCTCATCGGCGGCCAGGCGTTTCAGACCGCCTATCTCGCCGACGCCGCCGACGATGCCGAGGCGGCGGAGCGGGTGCGGGTGCTCCGCGAGGAGCTGGAGAGCGCCGGTCTGCTCGACTGACGCTGCGGCTCAGCGCGGGCCGATCAGCAGCAGCAGGATCCCCGAGATCACCAGCGCGATGCCGATCACCTCGTAACGGGACGACTTCTCGCGGAACAGGAAATGCGCCGCGGCGAAGGTGAACACGAGTTCGATCTGGCCCAGCGCCCGGACATAGGCGGCGTTCTTCAGGGTCATCGCGGTGAACCATCCGGCCGAGGCCAGCATGCCCACCACCCCGACCCAGGCGGCGACGCGCCAGGCCCGGATCACCCGCAGGAACTGACCGGGTTCGCGGATCGCCAGATAGATGCCCATGGCAATCGTCTGAAAGACCAGCACGCAGGCCAGTGTCATCGCCGCCCGCAGTCCGAAGCCGCCGCTCTCCAGAGACAGCGAGGCGGCGCGGTAGCAGACCGCCGATACGCCGAACAGTCCGCCCGACGCCATGCCGATCAGGGCCGGCGGCTCGGTCCAGGAGGTCAGCAGCTTCTTCGCATCGACATTCGTGCCGGTGACCGACAGGGCGACGACGCCGATCAGGCTGATCCCGATCGCGGCGGCCGCCGCGGCGGTCAGCGGGTCGCCCAGGATGACGATTCCGAAGATCGCCGCCTGCAGCGCTTCGGTCTTCGAATAGGCTGTGCCGACGGCGAAGTTCCGGAAGCTGAACAGCGCGATCAGCAGCGACGTCGCCACCATCTGCGCGGTCCCGCCGATCCCGGCATAGAGGAAGAACTCGGCAGGTGTCGCCGGCAGGCTGGCACTTTCCACCGTTTTGATGGCGAAGAGGTAGAGGATCGCCAGCGGCATCGCGTAGATGAAGCGCGCATAGGTCGCGCCGCCCGTGCTCAGGCTGCCCTTCAGCTTCTTCTGGAGCGCCGACCGCAGGTTCTGCATGAAGGCGGCACCGATGGTGATGGGAATCCACAGTTCCATCGTCTTCCCCGTTCGTCGGCACCGACATGCTCCACGAACAGGGTTCGGCACCTGTAAAGGCCGCCGTTTGCGCGGCGGCGGCACTGAATAGCAGGAATTCCGGACGGAACAATCCTTTGCGCGCGTTGCAGGGGTGCGTCTGGCGCGCGGCGCGCCTGCGAAGGCTGGCGCGGGACCCGCCCGGATCGCTTGGATGCATTGCTTGCCGGCCAATCGGGCATAGGTATAGTGCGTGCTGATATCGCCATTCGGCAGTCACGCGGCGACGCACACGGGCTGCGCGACCGCACAATTCCGGGGAGATGAAGAGATGCAACTGAAGGACGCGAAACTGTTCCGTCAGCAGTGCTACGTGAACGGCGAATGGAAGGATGCCGATTCGGGCAAGACGCTCGACGTCACCAACCCCGCCAATGGCGAGGTCATCGGCACGGTCCCGGACATGGGCGCCGCTGAGACGCGCCAAGCGATCGAGGCCGCGAACGAGGCGTGGCCGGCCTGGCGCGCCAAGACCGCCAAGGAACGCGCGGGCATCCTCCGCAAGTGGTTCGAGCTGATGCTCGCCAACACGGACGATCTCGCGATGATGATGACGCTGGAGCAGGGCAAGCCGCTTGCCGAGGCGAAGGGCGAGATCGCCTACGCCGCCTCCTTCATCGAGTGGTTCGCGGAAGAGGGCAAGCGGGCCTACGGCGACATTATCCCGCAGCACATGAACGATCGCCGCATCATGGTGACCAAGGAGCCGATCGGCGTCTGCGCGGCGATCACGCCGTGGAACTTCCCGTCGGCGATGATTACCCGCAAGGCCGCGCCGGCTCTGGCCGCGGGCTGCACGATGGTGGTCAAGCCGGCGACGGCGACGCCTTACTCGGCCTTCGCGCTGTGCGAGCTGGCCGAGCGCGCCGGCGTGCCCAAGGGCGTGCTGAGCATCATCACCGGTTCCTCGCGCGCCATCGGCGGCGAGATGACCTCGAATCCGACCGTTCGCAAGCTGACCTTCACCGGCTCGACCCAGGTCGGCAAGGTGCTGATGGAGCAGTGCGCGGCGACGGTGAAGAAGACCTCGATGGAGCTCGGCGGCAACGCGCCGCTGATCGTCTTCGACGACGCGGACCTGGACGAGGCGGTGGCCGGCGCGATGGCGTCGAAGTACCGCAACGCTGGTCAGACCTGCGTCTGCGCGAACCGCATCCTGGTTCAGGACAAGGTCTATGACGAGTTCGCCAAGCGGCTCGGCGCTGCGGTCAGTGAGCTGAAGGTGGGCAGCGGCCTCGACGAGGGCGTTACCCAGGGCCCGCTGATCGACATGGCTGCGGTCGAGAAGGTCGAGGAGCACCTGAAGGACGCACTGGCCAAGGGCGCCAAGGTTGTCGTCGGCGGCAAGCGCCACGCGCTCGGCGGCCAGTTCTTCGAGCCCACGGTCGTCGCGGGTGTCACCACCGACATGGCGGTGGCGCGGGAAGAGACCTTCGGCCCGCTGGCGCCGCTGTTCAAGTTCTCGAGCGAGGACGAGGCGATCCGCATGGCCAACAACACCGAGTTCGGCCTTGCCGCCTATTTCTTCAGCCGCGACGTCGGACGCATCTTCCGGGTCTCGGAAGGGCTGGAATACGGCATCATCGGCATCAATTCCGGCATCATCTCTACCGAAGTCGCGCCGTTCGGCGGCATGAAGGAATCGGGCATCGGCCGTGAAGGCTCGAAGTACGGCCTCGATGAATTCATGGAGATCAAGTACTGGTGCCTCGGCGGCATCAATCAGTAATCATCCGCGCCACGCGCGGACCGCGTACACGGCACGCCTCCGGCTCTTCGCTTCCCGCTTTGGGGAGGGGAGGGCGGAGGCGTTTGCCTTCTACCACTTTCCTCGACCAATCTTTCCACAGCCGGCGCACGGAGATGCTGCCCCATGTATGACTACGATCTGTTCGTGATCGGTGCCGGTTCCGGCGGCGTCGCATCCAGCCGTCGCGCCACGCCCTATGGTGCCCGTGCAGCGATCTGCGAGAACAGCCGCGTCGGCGGGACCTGCGTCATTCGCGGCTGCATTCCGAAGAAGCTCTTCTCCTATGCGGCGCATGTCCCGGAGGAGATCCGTGACGCCCGCAATTTCGGTTGGACGATTGGAAACGCCACGTTCAATTGGGCGACCCTGGTCGACAATACGGCCAAGGAAGTCGACCGCCTGAACGGTATCTACGAAAACATGCTGCGCGACGCGGGCGTCGAGCTGATCCGCGGGCAGGGCAAGCTGGTCGACCCGCATACGGTGGCGGTCGGTGATCAGAAGGTCACCGCCGAGACGATCCTGATCGCGACCGGCGCATGGCCGGCGATGCCCGATATTCCCGGCATCGAATACGCCGTCACCTCGAACGAGATATTCACGCTGGAGGCGCTTCCGAAACGGATGGTGATCGTCGGCGGCGGCTATATCGCGGTCGAGTTCGCGTGCATCTTCAATGCGCTCGGCACCGAGGTCACCGAAGTGATCCGGGCCGACAACGTCCTGCGAGGCTTCGACACCGACATTCGCCTGCATCTCGAGGCGGAGATGGAGCGGGAGGGGATCGACATCCGCCGCCGAACCCAGGTCAGCGAGATCATCAAGCACTCGGACTGCCTGCTGGTCAAATGCGTCGACGGCTCGCATATCGAAACCGACGTGGTGATGTACGCCACTGGCCGTGCACCCAATACACGCGGCATCGGTTTGACCGAGGCGGGCGTGGAATTGCGTGAGAACGGTGCGGTGATCGTCGATTCCGGATCGCGGACGAACGTGCCGAACATCTATGCGGTGGGCGACTGCACGGACCGGAAGAACCTGACGCCGGTCGCGATCACCGAGGGCCGGGCACTGGTCGAGACGCTCTATAACAACAACCCGATGACGGTCGACTATGACCACATTCCTTCGGCGGTCTTTAGCAATCCGCCGGTGGGAACGGTCGGCTTGACCGAAGTCGAGGCCAAGAAACGCTACGGCGAGATCACAATCTTCCGCTCGACCTTCCGGCCGCTCAAGAACACCGTCAGCGGCAATACCGGGCGGACGATGATGAAGCTTCTGGTCGCCAAGGAGAGCGATCTTGTGGTCGGTTGCCATATGGTCGGCCCCGACGCGCCCGAGATCGTGCAGATGGTTGCGATCGCGATGAATTGTGGCGCCACCAAGAAGCAATTCGACGCGACGATCGGCGCCCATCCGACGGCGGGCGAGGAATTCATGATTATGTATAAGCCGTTCGAGCCGATAGAATAGGCGGCTGAACGAACCTGCCCGGTGCCGGCGGCTGGCGCACGGGCAGGCATAACAGACAAACAGCCGCGGAAACGCACCAGGGTCTAGGGATGAAGCGTATTCTCTTGGCGGCCGGTGCCGCCCTCGTGCTGGCATCGCCGGCCATGGCCGACTTCAATTCGGGCATGAAGGCTTTCAAGGCCGGCGAGTTCGACGTCGCCCGGGAGGAGTGGGAGCAGAGCGCGATCGCGGGCGACGCCCAGGCGCAGTTCCAGCTCGGCAAGATGCTCGCCAACGGTATCGGTGTCCGCAAGGACTACATCACTGCCTATGCTTGGCTGTTTCTCGCCGATGCCGCGGGGATCCAGGAGGCGGGGAAGTATCATCAGGTGCTCGAAAAGAAGTACTTGCCGCGCTACTGTCAATACGAGGCGCAGGCGCTGATTCGGGACTACCGAAACGGAAAGGCGAGCCGGCTGGTTTCCGACGTCAACCGCAACGCATCGAAATGCTGGGGTAACAGCCCACCGCGGTGAACTTTGTCGACTGATCGCGACTGATCGCGGTGCGGCGGGCGGACGACGTCGGAAGTGATGCCGATTTCCGGTGCGGCCGTGGCTCTTGCCTTGAAGGGGCGGCGACGCCTCCGCGACACTGGTAACGAAATTCGCGGTCGGTGGTGCGTGAGGGCGGTGTTTCGCGTCTTCTGATCATGGTGCTTGAGACCGGACAGCGCCTTGCCAGTCATGGACTGGATGTATTAGCGTTCCGCCCCCGGACCGCGGCGTCTTGCTCGGCCGGCAAGAACCGATAAGGCATGCTTCCGGGGTGCTCCGGGGCGCATGTCGCGAGTCCGGAGGAACGGTCATTGGTTGCTGATACGCTGAATTTTTGGCGGCTGTTCGGAATTGAGCGGCATCATCAATTGCTGCTCAAATGGTTGATCATCACCGTGGCGACAGTCTTCGGTGCCGCGGCTGCGCAGTATTTCGGGTTGTTCGCGGAGGTTATCTCCAGCGACCGCAGCCGGATATCGATCGCCATCATGGTCCTGTTCGTGCTGACGGCGATCCATTGCGCGGTCCGCACGTTCGAGATTTCGAGCCAGCTCAATCAGACGGCCCAGGCGGCGCAACAGATCAAGGCGCACCCTGAATACTTCGCCCTGGCCGATGACGGCGTCGTGGTGGGGAACGGCGAAAGGCTGCAGCCCAGCCTGCTCACCGATCATGTCCGCGACCTGATCATCAAGTCGGCGGTGGGTCGCGAGGCGCCGCTCGATTCCAAGGTGCTGCTGGAGACGATGGAAGCGCGCCTCAAGGGGCGGCAGGAGATCGGCTGGTTCGTTTCCGACCAGATGCTGCGTCTCGGGCTTCTGGGCACGGTCATCGGCTTCATTCTGATGCTGGGACCCCTGATCGATATCGAATCGATCGACATCAGCTCCATGCGCGCGGTGCTGTCGGCGATGAGCTCGGGCATGGCCGTCGCGCTCTACACGACGCTCGTCGGGCTGATCGGCGCGATCCTCGTCAAGGTCCAGTACTATTTCCTGGAAAACACGACCGACGAACTGGTGGCCCTGACCTCGGAGGTCTCGGACGTCCTGGTGGTTCCGGCGCTGCAGGGGCGACGGCTGGAGAGCCGGCATGCGTCTTAGCCGTCGGCATCGGGCTGAAAACCAGGACTCGTTCATCGACCTGCTGTTCAATGCCCTGATCGGTTTCGTCTTCATGTTCGCGATCGCGGTCATCTTCATGAACCCGATCGCCAAGACCGGCGTGATCGAGACCAAGGCCGAGTATCTGGTCACAGTCACATGGCCCGAGGGCAATCCCTCCGATGTCGACACCTGGGTGCAGGACCCGGCCGGGAACCTGATCTGGTACGCCGCTAAGGAAGCCGGGCTGATGAACCTCGACCGTGACGACACGGGGACGACGCGCGACATCCTGACCATCAACGGCGTCACCATCGAGAACCCGTTGAATCAGGAGATCGTCTCGATCCGCGGAATCGTGCCGGGCGAGTTCACGGTAAACGTCCAGATGTACGCCTATGATCCGGGGAACCTGGAGGCCCAGGGCGGGCCTGTGCCGCCGATTCCGGTGACGGTGAAGGTCGAGAAGGTGAACCCGACGGTGAAGGTCGTGTTCTTCGATACGGTCAACCTGGAAGGACAGGGCGACGAGAAGACCGCGGTGCGCTTCACCATCGCCCCCGACGGCGATGTGACCGACATCAACACCCTGCCGAAGAAGCTGGTGGGGTCGTGACGGCCGAGGCCATGGGGATGGCGGCGCCGGCGGGGATACAATGAACGGCGCTTCGCCTTTCGTTCTCAGCACGGCGGGTCTGCTGGTCGCCTATGTGACCGTGGCGATCGTCTTGCTGGGCATGAACGTATGGGCGCGTCAGCGCTGGTGGGTGAAGTTCGGAACGATCCTCGGGGTCGGGGGCTTCTTCTTCGTTTCGTTCTACTCCGTGATCGGCATTCTGGGGTGGCCGGTCAATCAGCGCCTGCCCGACGAGTTCGAAGTCGTCTCCGCGATGATCATGGACCCGGTGCCGGAGATGCAGTTTCCCGGCGCGATCTATCTGTGGGTGACTGCGGTTGAGGACAACCGGAAGCAGGTCGAGGCGGTGATGTTCAATCCCGACGCCGTCGGCCGGGGAGAGGTGACGTCTCAGGTCCCGCGGGCCTATCGCATTCCCTATTCGACGGCGGCCGAGCGGCAGATCGTCGAAGCTCAGATCAAACAGGTGGAAGGCGTGCGTGAGATCGGCACCGCCAATCGCCGGCCGATGAAGCCTGGCGAGCATGCCCCGCAGACGGAGTTCTTCTTCCACGAACGGCCCGATCCCGTGCTGCCGCCGAAGACCGGCGGCGAGGCACCGAAGCGCTGACGGAGGGCGGATTTGGACCTGTTCTCCTTCGCGGCCAATCTTCCGCTGGTATGGGGCATCCTCGGCCTGCTGGCCGCCTATCTGGTGTTGATCGGGCTGCTGATCAGCGTCGGCGTATGGGCGCGGATCCGACTTTGGATCAAGGTTGCCGGAATCGTCCTGACGGCGCTGTTCTTCTGGTCGTCCTACCATACCTTCGCCGACGTCGTCGGGTGGCCCACCGAGGCCAAGTTGCCCGACCGGTTCGAGCTGATAGCGGCAACGGTCGAGGAGCCGGACAAGCGATCCCATTCCCTGGGGGCCATCTATCTGTGGGTGGTCCGCCTGCCCGGCGAGGGGCCGGTCTCCGAGTTCGACCTTTACGACCCGATGGCCTTCAGCACCGCCTTCGATCCCAGGGAGATGCCGCGTGCCTACCGGGTTCCCTACAGCAGGGAGCTTCACAAGCGGGTGCACGATGCCCAGCTTCGTCTCGACGACACGGTCCGGCAGGTCGGCGTTCTCGAACCGCCGGTCGAAGCGGACGCCGACAGCGAGGACGGCGAGGCGGGGAAGGCCGGTGCAGCGCCGGAAGCGCGCTACGCATTCTACGACCGACCGGAACCGGTGCTGGAACCGCAGGGACTTTCGAGCGAGTAAGTTTGCCGCCCGCAGCGGCGCGAGGATCGACCGAGAGGCTGTCAGGCCCTTGGCAAGACGCGCCCAACCGTCGTATAGGCTGGTGGCGAGATAAGGAGAGAGCATATGGCCGCGAATTGGACGCCCGGTAGCTGGCGCGGGCTTCCCATCCGCCAGCAGCCCACTTACGAAGACGCAGCCGGGTTGGAGAGCGTCGAGACGCAGCTTGCGTCCTATCCGCCGCTGGTCTTCGCCGGTGAGGCGCGGAATCTCCGCGACCGCTTGGCGGACGTGGCCGAAGGCCGTGCTTTCCTGCTTCAGGGGGGCGACTGCGCGGAAAGCTTCGCCGAATTCCACCCCGATACCATCCGCGATACCTTCCGGGTGTTGCTTCAGATGGCGGTGGTGCTGACCTATGGTGCCGCCTGCCCGGTGGTGAAGGTCGGCCGCATGGCGGGTCAGTTCGCCAAGCCGCGGTCCGCGGACATGGAAACGATCGGCGACGTCGAGTTGCTGAGCTACCGCGGCGACATCGTCAATCGCATCGACTTCGAGGGCGATGCGCGCCGTCCCGATCCGCAGCGCATGATCCAGGCCTATGGTCAGGCGGCCTCGACGCTGAACCTGCTGCGCGCTTTCGCGCAGGGTGGGTATGCCGACCTGCATCAGGTGCATCGGTGGAATCTGGGCTTCATCGCCAACAGTGCTCAGGCCGCCCGCTACCGCGAATTCGCCGACCGGATCGGCGAGGCGCTGGCGTTCATGGAGGCCTGCGGTCTGACCTCCGAAGCGGTGCCGCAGATTCACACCACCGACTTCTTCACCTCGCACGAAGCGTTGCTGCTGGGCTACGAGCAGGCGCTGACCCGCGTCGATTCGACGTCGGGCGACTGGTACGACTGCTCGGCCCACATGCTGTGGATCGGCGACCGCACGCGCCAGCCTGACGGTGCTCATGTCGAGTTCCTGCGTGGCGTGGCCAACCCGCTGGGCGTCAAGGTCGGCCCGTCGACCGATCCGGACGAGCTGATCCGCCTGCTCGACACGCTCAATCCGAGCGACGAAGCGGGCCGCATGACGCTGATCGCGCGCATGGGCGCCGACAAGGTGGAGGCGATGCTGCCGAAGCTGGTTCGTCGGGTGAAGCGCGAGGGCCGGACCGTCGTGTGGTCGTGCGATCCGATGCACGGCAACACGGTGAAGTCGACCAGCGGCTACAAGACACGCCATTTCGACCGCATTCTGTCGGAGGTGCGCGGCTTCTTCGCCGTGCACGAGGCGGAGGGGACCTATGCCGGCGGCGTCCATTTCGAGATGACCGGCAAGGACGTCACCGAATGTACCGGTGGCGCCCAGGCGATCTCCGACGCGACGCTCGGCGACCGCTATCACACGCACTGCGATCCGCGTCTCAATGCCTCGCAGGCGCTCGAGCTTGCCTTCCTGATTGCGGAAGAGCTCAAGGAGCAGCGGGCCGGGGGGCAGCGGACGGTCGCGGCGGCATCCTGAGAACGCGCTCGACGCCACGCCTGCGCGCGGCGCCGGAGAGGGCGTGACGGCAAACGGAGGCCGTAGCCGCATGGTTCTCCCTTCACCGGCGCATGAGACCGACCGGTCGGCCGAGAGGAAGCTCGAAGAGGAGCTGTCCGCTCGCAGCGATCAGTATTTCCTGCGGACCAAGGAGATCGTCGGCCGTTACGGCGACATGACGGTGACCTATGCGGTCTTCATGCGGCGGCCGGTGATCTTCTGCCCGCGGCTGGTCGTCGATTGGCTGCATGCGGCGGCCGAGGCACGTGGCGTTAGGTTCGAGATCGAGACGACGGCCGAGGAAGGCGCCTGGGCCGGCGCTGGCGAACCGCTGCTCTACATCACCGGTTCGCTCTACCACCTCGTCGACCTGGAGACGCTCTACCTGCAGAAGCTGGGTGCGCCCTGCGTCGCCGCCTACAACGCCTACAGCATGTGCATGGACCTGCCGCGGGTCGGGTTCCTGGCCATGGATGCCCGTCACTGCGCCGGGAGCGAGATGGCGGAGATGATGGCCTATGCCGCGAGCGTCGGCAGTCGCGCCGCGCAGCGCGATGGCGGCGCGGTCGGATTTATCGGCAACGCCAATGACGCGACCGCGCACTTCTTCGGCCAGACCCGGGGGCTCGGCACCATGCCGCACGCCCTGATCGGCTATGCCGGCTCGACGCTGCGCTCGGCCGAACTGTTCCACGATACCTACCCGGACGAAGCGCTCACCGTTCTTGTCGACTATTTCGGCAAGGAGGTGACCGACTCCCTGGAGGTCTGCCGCCGGTTCAGCGACCTCGCCAAGGCCGGGAAGATTCGGGTTCGGCTCGACACCCACGGCGGACGCTTCGTCGAAGGACTGGATACCGCCCGCTCCTACGCGGTCCTCGACAAGTTCGCGCCGGATGCGATCAGGACCTACCGGACCGAAAGCGAGCTTCGCTGGCTGGTTGGCACCGGCGTTTCGGGAGCGGCCATCTGGCATGTCCGCGACCGCCTCGACAGCGCCGGCTTCGACAAGGTTCAAATCGTGGCTTCATCGGGCTTCACGCCGGCGAAATGCAAGGTCATGGCGAGCATTCGGGCGCCGGCGGACGTTATCGGAACAGGGTCCTACCTGCCCGAACGCTGGTCCGAGACCTATGCCACGGCCGACATCATCGAGTACGACGGCGCACCGCGCGTGAAAGTGGGCCGCTAATTCCTGCTCAGGAAAGACGAAGACTGACCTTGCCCAACGATCTCGTCATCGCCCTCGCTCAGCTCAATCCGACCGTCGGCAATATTGAGCGCAATGTTTCGCTGGTGCTGGAGACTCGCCGTCGTGCCGCCGAGGCCGGCGCCGATCTGCTGGTCACGACCGAGCTGGTGATTACCGGTTATCCGCCCGAGGATCTGATCCTGCGGCGGAGCTTCGTCGAAGCTGCCCAGGCAGCCGGCCAGCGGGTCGCCGAGGAGACCGCCGACGGCGGTCCTGCCGTGCTGTTGGGCTGTCCGTGGATCGACGACGGCAAGGTCTACAATGCCGTCCTGCTGTGCGCCAACGGTGAGATCGTCTCGCGCCGCTACAAGCACGAACTGCCGAATTACGGTGTGTTCGACGAGGTGCGCCTGTTCACGCCGGGACCGGCGCCGGGGCCGATGATGTTCCGCGGGGCACGCCTGGGCGTGATGATCTGCGAGGACATGTGGGGCGACGCGGTATCCGAGACTTTGGCCGAGTCCGGGGCGGAGATCATGATCGTCCTCAACGGCTCGCCTTTTGAGGTGAACAAGGAGGACACGCGGCTCAACCTCGCCGTCGCCCGTGTGACCGAGACCGGCTTACCGCTCGTCTACGTGAATCAGGTCGGGGGCCAGGACGAACTGGTGTTCGACGGTGCCTCGTTCGTGCTCGGCGCCGACTGCCGGCTGAAGGCGCGGGCGCCGTCGTGGCGGGAGTCGCTGATCGTCACACGCTGGTCGCCGGCAGCGGACGGCGAGGGCTGGGAATGCGCCGAGACCGACATCGCCGCGCCGCTTGACCGGCTGGAGTCGATCTATCAGGCGATGATGCTGGGCCTTCGCGACTATGTCGGGAAGATCGGTTTTCCGGGTGTGCTGCTCGGCCTGTCCGGCGGGATCGATTCGGCGCTGAGTGCGGCCGTCGCCGTCGATGCGCTGGGTGCCGACCAGGTCCACTGCGTGCGGCTGCCGTCGCGCTATTCGTCTCAAGGGAGCCTCAACGACGCCCAGGCGCTTGCCGATCTGCTCGGCATTCGCTGCGACACGGTGCCGATCGATCCGGCGGTTACGGCATTCGAGGGCATGCTGGCCGATCTCTTCTCGGGGCATGCCCCCAACGAGGCCGAAGAGAACATACAGGCCCGTGCCCGCGGGATCGTCCTGATGGCGATCAGCAACAAGTTCGGGAAGATGGTGCTGACCACCGGCAACAAGTCGGAGATGGCGGTCGGTTACGCCACCCTGTACGGCGACATGTCGGGCGGGTTCTCGGTCCTGAAGGACGTCTACAAGACCACCGTCTTCGCTCTCGCCAACTGGCGGAACCAGCACTTTCCGGAAGGGGCTCTCGGGCCGAAAGGCCGAGCGATTCCCGAGAACTCGATCACCAAGCCGCCCTCGGCCGAGCTCAAGCCGGATCAGACCGACCAGGACAGCCTGCCGCCATACGATCAGCTCGACGATATCCTCCACTGCCTGATCGAGGAGGAACTCGGGATACCCGCCATCGTCAACCGTGGCCACGACATCGACCTCATCGTCCGGGTCCGCAACATGCTCTACGCGGCGGAATACAAACGCCGCCAGGCCCCGCCGGGGGTAAAGATCACCGACAGGGCCTTCGGCCGAGACCGCCGCTATCCGATCGTCAACCGCTTCCGCGACCGGGTGTGAGCGCCAGGGTGGGCCCTTCTTTCCCGTCATCGCCCGGTTCAGCCGGGCGATCCACGACTTTGCCGGTGGCGAGCCGTGAAGTCGTGGATACCCCGATCAAGTCGGGGCATGACGGAGTGGGGGCGGCTTTGCCCTTATGAGCGCGGTCACGCGCTTCGCCCCCAGCCCGACCGGGCTTCTCCATGTCGGCAATGCCCGCACCGCCATCCTGAACTGGCTGTTTGCGAAGAAGGCGGGCGGGGGCATGATCCTCCGCCTCGACGATACAGATGCCGAGCGCTCGCGGGACGAGTACGCGACGGCGATCGCCGAGGATCTCGAATGGCTCGGCCTCGACTGGACGGACTGCGTCCGCCAGTCCGACCGCATGGACCGGTACGCGGCGGCACGGGCGGTCCTGGAAGCTGCCGGCCGCCTCTATGCCTGCTACGAGACGCCGGAGGAGCTTGAACGGAAGCGCGCCGCCCAGCGCGAGCGCGGCCGCCCGCCGGTCTACGACCGGGCGGGCATGGTGCTTTCCGCCGAGGAACGCCATGCGCTCGAAGCTGAGGGGCGGCAGCCGCACTGGCGCTTCCGTCTGGGCGACCGTCCAGTCGGATGGTCCGATCTCGTCCGCGGCGACGTTCGCTTCGAGGCCGGCCATCTCAGCGATCCCGTGCTGTTCCGAAGCGACGGCGTGCCGACCTATACGCTGGCTTCGGTGGTCGACGACCGCGAACTCGGAGTCACCCACGTGATCCGAGGCGAGGACCATGTCGCCAACACCGCCGTCCAGATCGACCTGTTCGAGGCGCTGGGCGGTCCGGTCCCTGTCTTCGCCCATCATCCGCTACTGACCGACGCCTCCGGCAAGGGGCTTTCCAAGCGGCTCCGAAGTTCCGGCTTGCGCGGTCTCCGCGAGGAGGGGATCGAACCCATGGCTGTGGTGAGCCTGCTGGCCCGCATAGGCACCGCCGATCCGGTGGAACCGCTCGTCTCCATGGACGAGGTTCTGGAAGGTTTCGACCTGGACAAGATCGGGCGGGCGCCGGCTCGCTTCGACCCCACGACCTCACCGCGCTCAACGCCCACGTCCTTCAGCGCATGCCGTTCGCGATGGTTCGGGAGCGCCTTGGTATCGAAGGTGCCGACGAGGCTTTCTGGGCAGCGGTCTCGCCGAACATCGCGAAACTCTCCGATGCGGCGGAATGGTGGCGCGTCTGCACCGCGCCGCTCACACCGGTCATCGCCGATGCCGCGGTGACGGACGCTGCGGCAGACAGCTATCCCGACGGTCCGATCGACCAGGACGTGTGGAAAACCTGGACCGGCGCGGTCCGCGACCGGACCGGCCGCAAGGGGCGGGACCTGTTCCGCCCGCTCCGTCTCGCCCTGACCGCACAGGAGCATGGTCCGGAGCTTCGTGCCCTCATGCCGCTCATCGGCCGAGACCGCGCGGTGGCACGCCTGAAGGGCGAAACCGCCTGAGCGCTTGACCGTCCGGGGTGGATGCGCGTGTATTGCGCCCCGCTTTCTCCGTCATGCCCCGGCTTGGCCGGGGCATCCACGACTTGAAGCCGGTGTCGTGGTAGGCGTGGATACCCGGGCTCGGCCTCACGGCCGCCCCGGGCATGACGAGATAAGGCTTGGATGCCGAACCAACCGAGAAGACCCGTGACTTTGCGCCTCTACAATACCCGGACCCGCCGCGAGGAGGATTTCCGGCCCCTCGATCCCGCCCATGTTCGCATGTATGTGTGCGGGCCGACGGTCTACGACCGCGCGCATATCGGCAATGCGCGGCCGGTGATCGTCTTCGACGTCCTCTACCGGCTGCTGAAGCGCCTCTATCCGCGCGTCACCTACGTCCGGAACATCACCGACGTCGACGACAAGATCATCAAGGCGGCGCAGGAGAATGGCGAGCCGATCGAGGCGCTGACCGAGCGCACCATCGCCGCGTTCCACGAGGACATGGCGGCGCTCAATTGTCTGCCGCCCGACGTCGAGCCGCGGGCGACGGCGCATATCGGCGACATGATCCGCATGATCGAGACACTGATCGAAGGCGGGCACGCCTATGCGGCGGAGGGCCACGTGCTGTTCGCGGTCTCGACCATGCCGACCTACGGCAAGCTCTCCGGCCGAAATCGGGATGAGCTGATCGCCGGCGCCCGCGTCGAGGTCGCGCCCTACAAGCAGGACCCGGCCGATTTCGTGCTGTGGAAGCCCTCCACGCCGGACCAGCCGGGCTGGGAGAGCCCCTGGGGACGGGGCCGTCCCGGCTGGCATATCGAGTGCTCGGCCATGAGCGAGACGCATCTGGGCGAGAGTTTCGACATCCATGGCGGCGGCCGCGATCTGATCTTCCCGCACCATGAGAACGAGATCGCCCAGAGCGAATGCGCGCACGGGCAGTTGTTCGCCAATTTCTGGGTCCATAACGGCTTCGTCACCGTGAACGGTGAGAAGATGGCGAAGTCGGTCGGGAACTTCTTCACCGTCCGCGACCTCCTCGACCGCGCGCCGGGCGAGGCGATCCGCCTGATGATGCTGAAGACGCATTACGGGCATCCCCTCGACTGGACGATGGAGGGACTGGATCAGGCGAAGGCGGACCTGGACCGCTTTTATCTCGCCCTCCGAAACAGTGCGGACGCGGCCGATCCGTCGCAGGTTTCCGCATCGGATGCGGTCGATGAGGCCTTGTCGGACAACCTCAACACGCCGCGCGCGATTGCCGCGCTGCACGAAGGTCTGACCGCCCTCAATAAGGCGGTTCAGGATGGAGACGCGGGCGCGATCGCCGAGCAGAGGGCACGGTTGTCGGCCAATGGTGCCGCGCTCGGTCTGCTGCAGCAGGACCCGGAAGTCTGGTTCCAGGGCGGCGACACGGGCGCCATTGCCGCCGAGGAAGTCGACCGCCTGATCGCGGACCGGGCTGCGGCGCGCAAGGCACGGAACTTCGCCGAGGCCGACCGTATCCGCGACTATCTGACGGAGAACGGCGTGATCCTGGAGGATGCGGCCGGCGGCACGACCTGGAGGCGCGGCGGATGACCGAGCGGGTCGTCGTCTACGACACCACGCTCCGGGACGGGGCGCAGACGCAAGGCGTGGCGTTCGGTCCGGCCGACAAGCTGGCGATCGCCGCCGCGCTGGACCGTCTGGGCGTCGACTACATCGAGGGCGGTTGGCCGGGCGCCAACCCCACCGACGACGCCTTCTTCGCCCAGCCGCCGGAGCTCAAGCACGCGCGTCTCGCTGCTTTCGGCATGACCCGGCGGCAGGGGCGGAGCGCCGCCAACGATCCCGGCCTCAGCGCGGTGGTGAACGCCAAGGCGCATACGGCGACGCTGGTCGCCAAGACCTGGGACTATCACGTCGAGACCGCACTCAACGTGACGCTTGACGAGAACCTGGCGATGATCGCCGACTCGATTTCGCTCGCGCGGGAGCGGGTCGGCGAAGCGATGCTGGATGCCGAGCACTTCTTCGACGGCTACAAGGCCAACCCGACCTTCGCGCTGGAATGCCTGCGCGCCGCAGTGGACGCCGGGGCCGCGTGGCTGGTGCTGTGCGACACCAATGGCGGCACCCTGCCGGCGGAGATCGAGCGTGTCGTCGATGCGGTGAAGACGGCGCTGCCCGAGGCCGCGATCGGCATCCACTGCCACAATGACGCCGAGACAGCGGTCGCCGGCAGCCTGGCGGCAGTTCGCGCCGGGGCGCGGCAGGTGCAGGGAACCCTGAACGGCCTCGGCGAGCGTTGCGGCAACGCCAACCTGCTGTCGGTCATGGCGAACCTGATCCTGAAGATGGGGTTCGAGGCGGGGAAGGGCGCCGAGGGACTGGTCCATCTGACCCGCACCGCGCGGATGTTGGACGAGCGCCTGAACCGGCCGACCAGCCGCAACGCGGCCTATGTCGGCGAGTCCGCCTTCGCCCATAAGGGCGGACTCCACGTCTCGGCCGTCGCCCGCGATCCCCGGACCTACGAGCATGTGCCGCCGGAAAGCGTGGGCAATGTCCGTCAGGTCGTCGTCTCCGACCAGTCCGGCCGTGCCAACCTGCTGGCCCGCTTCGCCGAGATCGGCCTCGACATCGCCCCCGACCACCCACGCGTCGCCGGCCTCGTCGAGGCGGTGAAGGCGCGGGAGCATGACGGGTTCGCCTATGACGGCGCCGATGCGAGCTTCGAGCTTCTGGCCCGCCGCACGCTTTATGGCGTTCCCGAGTTCTTCCAGCTCGACGGCTTCCGCGTCCTCGTCGAGCAGCGGAGCCGGGAGCGCCAGTCGGCCGAGACGCTGTCGGAGGCGACCATCAAGGTCTTCGTCGGCGGCCGACGCTTGATGACCGTCGCCGAAGGCAACGGCCCGGTCGACGCCCTGGCCGGTGCGCTCAGGGAGGCATTGCTCCAGGTCTACGCGCCGCTCGAAGACATGCGTCTGGTCGACTACAAAGTCCGTATCCTGACGCCCGAGGCCGGTACGGCCGCGGTGACCAGGGTGATGATCGAAAGCGCCGACGCCAGCGGGCGGCGGTGGTCGACGGTCGGCGTCTCGGCGAACGTCCTCGACGCCTCCTACGAAGCCCTGCACGACGCGATCACCTATAAGCTGCTCCGCGACGGCGCCCGCGCCGCCGCGTGATGCCGCTGCTGTCCGTGCCTCTTCTTCGTCGTCATACCCGCGGAAGCGGGAATCCGGATGCAGCACGCGCCGCTGTCGCCCATTGCTCTCGCTCGTCATCGGATGGCATGGCCAAGCCATGCGATGACGGCAGGAGAGAGGCGGCACGGGGCTGGGTCAGGGGCGGCGGGGAACCCTCGGGCCTTGCCGCCCGGCGAGGCAAGCGCTAGCCATGGCTGGTACCGACAAATCCCGCGAGACCCTGCAGGGCGGGCCGGCTGTCATCCTGGTCGAGCCACAGCTCGGTGAGAACATCGGCACCGCCGCTCGTGCGATGCTGAACTTCGGGCTCGACGACCTGCGTCTGGTCCGGCCGCGCGATGCCTGGCCCAACCATAGTGCGGTGGCGGCTGCGTCGGGCGCTGACCGGGTGCTGGACCGGGCGCGCGTGTTCGACGATGTCCGGGCGGCGGTCGCCGACCTTCAGCGCGTCTACGCGACCACAGCGCGGCCGCGCGGGATGGTGAAGCTGGTTCTGTCGCCCGAGCGGGCCGCCGAAGAGATGCGGACGCTTGATGGCGAGGGGGCCCGGACCGGCATCCTGTTCGGCCCCGAACGCAGCGGTCTCACCAATGACGACGTCGCTCTGGCGGATGCGGTGATCACCGCAGACCTCAACCCGGCCTTCTCCTCGCTCAATCTGGCGATGGCGGTGCTGCTGATCGGCTACGAATGGCATCGGGCGGGAACCAGGATCAAACCCCGTCTTCTGACCCAGGGCAAGAACCGGCGGGCGACGAAGGCAGAAGCCCACGATTTCCTCGATCGCCTCGACCGCGAGCTGACTTATCGCGGTTTCTTTCCGACGCCGGCGCTGCGGCCCTATATGATCCGTAGCATTCAAAACATCCTGAATCGGGCCGAACTGACCGACCAGGAGGTCCGCACCCTCCACGGAATCCTCTCGGCCCTGGTGAAGGCGCCAAGAGCGCGCGGCGCCCGCGCCGCGAGGAAGCGTGCGGAGGCATCGGCAACGCGGGATTGACACCGGTTTCGCGGCGACTATATTGGCGCGCCTGTCCGTGGGCGAGGTGCGCTTTGCCCACGTGTTTTGCTTTGTGGAGAGGCAATGAGTAAGCGAGAGCAGTCGAAGTACAAGATCAACCGCCGCCTCGGCGTGAATCTCTGGGGCCGGGCGAAGAGTCCCGTCAATCGCAAGGAATACGGGCCGGGCGAGCACGGGCAGCGGCGGAAGAAGGTCACCGACTTCGGCACCCAGCTCATGGCCAAGCAGAAGCTGCGCGGCTACTACGGGAACATCACCGAGAAGCAGTTCCGCCGGACCTATGACGAGGCGGTGCGCCGCCGCGGCGACACCGGCGAGAACCTGATCGGTCTCCTCGAGCGGCGCTTGGACATCATCGTCTATCGCCTGAACCTGGTGCCGACGGTCTTCGCCGCGCGCCAGTTCGTCAATCACGGCCACGTCAACGTCAACGGTCGTCGCGTCGACATCCCGAGCTATCAGGTGAAGGAAGGCGACGAGATCGCCGTGCGGCCGAAGTCGAAGAACATGGCGATGGTTCTCGAGTCGGTTCAGGTGATGGAGCGTGAGATTCCGGACTATCTGGAATTCGACGCCGACAAGCTGGTGGGCAAGTTCATCCGCCAGCCGCTGATCGTCGATGTTCCGTATCCGGTTCAGATGGAACCGAACCTCGTCATCGAGTTCTACTCGCGCTGAGTTTTCGGGGCGCTTCAGGCGCCTCGCCTCTCCGAATTTCTGCGAACGGCGGCAACAGTCTGTTGCCGCCGTTTTCATTGTGCGTCCAACGTCCTTTCTTGCAGAGGTTTAGTGACGACCGGCTGGTCTGCCTAAGAAAACGCCGCTTTGCGCATTCTCTCGCCATAGGCTAGTGTCGATTAGGGGGAGAGGGCAGTTTCCCGCTGGTCCCAAGGGTAGGGGATCGGGCAGACAATCGAGTGAGGCGCCCTCCGTTCTCCCGGGAGAGACGGTTAAGAAGGGGTGGGCTCGTCGATGGACGCGAAGATTATCTGGCTCTTCGTCTTTGTGGCTCTGTACTGGAGCTACTGCATTTTCTGGGGGATCAAAGGCGCGCTGACGGCGAAGACCGCCAGCGACTATTTCATCGCCGGGCGCGGCATCTCGATCTGGGTGTTCGTGCTGGCGGCGACGGCGACGTCGTTCTCGGGCTGGACCTTCATGGGACATCCAGGCCTGATCTATCGCGACGGTTTTCCCTACGCTTACGCCTCCTTCTACGCCATCACCATTCCCTTCACCGGCGTCCTGTTCCTGAAACGCCAGTGGATGCTGGGCAAACGCTTCGGCTATGTGACGCCGGGCGAGATGTTCGCGGACTACTTCAAATCCGACGCTATCCGCATCCTGGTGGTGATCGTCGCCCTGGTGTTCTCGGTGCCCTATCTGGGCGTGCAGCTCCGCGCCTCGGGCTTCCTGTTCAACGTGCTGACCGACGGCCTGCTCGACGTCAATGTCGGCATGTGGCTCCTGTCGGCAGTGGTGATCATCTACGTCGCCTCGGGCGGCCTCAGGGCCGTTGCCTATGTCGACACGATGCAATGCATCCTGCTGGCCGGCGGCATCATCATCATCGGCATCATCGCGCTCTCCTATGTCGGCGGCTGGGACAATCTGACCCAGGGCATCGCCGCGCTGTCCGAGATCGACCAGAAGCGAACACCCGACGGCTACAGCCATTACGTGGCGATTCCCGGCGTGATCCAGTTCGTGTCCGAAGGGCCCAAGGCGGCGGGCGGTGCCTGGACCGGCATCATGGTGCTGACCTACATGTTCGCCTTGATGGGGATCCAATCGGCGCCCGCGTTCTCGATGTGGTCGTTCTCGAACAAGAGCCCTGAGCCGTTCGCGCCGCAGCAGGTGTGGGCGTCGGCGTTCGGCATCGGCCTTATCCTGTTCCTGTTCACGGCGATTCAGGGGATCGGTGGTCACTTCCTGGGGGCCGACCTCGCCTTCCTGCGCGAGAAACCCGCGCTCGTGTCCGACTCGGCGGTCGTGGTGCAGCGGGGCATGATCGACGCTCTCTACGGCCATGCGACCGAGGGCATTTCGGGCGAGGAGATGCGGACCCTGGTCGGTGCCGGGATCACGGCCTATCAGGAGACAGGTAACGTTCCCACCTTCGGCGACCTCGCTGCCGCCGAAGGCGAGATCGGTGGTCTCGCTCAGCGTCTCATCCAAGGCAATGCGGACGAGAACTTGCTGACGCCCTCGGGCGAACATGTCGATATCGCCGGCGTTCCGGCCCTGGTCGACATCAAGCCTGACGCGCTCGTCCCGCAGCTTATCCGCCTCATGCAGGAAAGCGCTCCCTGGCTTGTCGGTTTGCTCTCGGTCTGCGCCCTCGCGGCGATGCAGTCGACCGGCGCCGCCTATATGTCGACGGCCGGAGGCATGCTGACCCGTGACCTGCTCAAGCGCTATCTGATGCCCAACGCCAGCCATGGGACGCAGAAGCTGTTCGGTCGTCTGGGGGTCGTGGTGATCGTTCTCGCGGCGCTTCTGGTCGCTTCGACGTCGAGCGATGCCCTGGTGCTGCTGGGCGGCCTCGCGGTGGCCTACGGCTTCCAGATGTGGCCGGCACTGATCGCCATCTGCTGGTGGCCGTGGCTGACCGGACCGGGCATTATTCTCGGCCTGATCGCCGGGTTGGTCGCCGTGACGCTGACGGAATCGATCGGGGCCACCTGGTTCGGCGTCACCGCTTGGGGCCGTTGGCCGCTGACCATCCACTCGGCCGGCTGGGGCATCTTCTTCAATCTCGGAATCGCCATCCTGGTGTCGTTCTTCACCCAGAACGCCGAGGCTTCGCGGCATCGGATGACGTTCCACAGCTTCCTCCGCGACCATGCGACGCTGCCGGCGGAGAAGCGGGGGCTGATCCCGATCGCCTGGATCATCACCCTGGTCTGGTTCTTCTTCGGGATCGGGCCCGGCGCGGTGATCGGGAACACGATCTTCGGCGATCCCAACACGCCGTCGACCTGGATGTTCGGCATCCCGTCGATCTGGACGTGGCAGATCATCTGGTGGGCGATCGGCGTCTTCATGATGTGGCTCCTCGCCTACAAGATGGAGCTGTCCAGGGTGCCGAGCCGCGAGGTCGAGGCCCTGCACGAGGACATCGGCGACGTTCGCCTCGCCGTGGACAAGCCCTGATCGATGTGCGGGCGGGCCGGCGCATGCCGGTCCGCCCCGCATTCACCCGTTGATGACGGCGGAATTGCGCTTCCTCCTCTGGGTCGCCGTGCTGGCGGCCCTTCTGTTCTATCCGGTCGCCCGGCTCGTCTGGGTGCTGAGCGTGCGCCGGCTCGAACGGCGTCGCGGCGAACGGCTGTCGGACGAAGAGCGGCGCGGCCAGCGGCGACGCGCTTTCCGGCTGTCGGCCGTCGTCTCGACGCTTTTTTCCACCCTCTACAACATCTATCTGATGCGGGTGGGCGGCGATGGGTGAAGGGCTCTATCGGTTCCTGAAATACGTGGCGCTGGCCCTCGGCGGTCTCTGTATCGCCTATCTGCTCTACGACAGTTTCGGCTATCTCGCGGACCATGATGCCCGCACCTATCAGGCGGGCGAGCGCCTGTTCCAGGACGGCAAGTACGATCTGGCCGCCGAACGGTTCGACGAACTCGCGGTCCGCCAGCCCGACAATGCCGCCGTGCTGCGCGGGCTGGCGCGGTCGTTGATGCAGACCGGGCAGGATGAGGCCGCTTTCGCCGCTTTCGATCGGGCGATCGCCCTCGATCCGACGGTCGCCTCCGTCTACGCCAATCGCGGGATCCTCCATGATCGCCGTGGTGAGTACGAAGCCGCCGTCGCCGACTATCGCCGTGCAGTCGAGACGGATGCCGAATTGGTCGAGGGGCCCGGCTGGCTGACGCGTTTCCTGCGCAATCAGCCCGAGGCGCCGCCGACAGTGGCGGACCGTCTCGCCTATCTGCAGGCTGAACTCGCGAAACCGCCGGGTGAGCGTGCGCTCAGCGATCCGGCGGCCGATGCCGCCCAACGCTCGTTCCGGCGCTGATTAGGCTATGGGTTCACATGACGTCCAGGATGTCGACGAACAGGACGCGCAGGCAGAACAGAAGGGCGATCGAGCCGAACAGCAGATGCCCGATCGGCCGGTCTCCGTCGGCACTGCGGTAGGTGAGGCCGTGCCAGGCAATTCCCGCAGTGACGATAACGAAGATCACATCCCACATCGCGCGCGCTCAGTAACAGGGAGGGAAGAAACAGCCGCTGGGGCCTTCGGCGAAGACAGCCGCCATGAAGATCATACCCATCGCCAGTGCGATCCAGATCGCATAACGGATCCCGAGATAGACCGTGGTGGGCGTCGGCGTTTCCGGGTGGATGCCGAACATCTCCGGGGTGAGGCGCCCCGCGTCGCGCAGGTCGAGGACATGCCGCGTGAACTGACGAACCCAGGCCGGGACGAGATCATGGTACATGTAGTTGGAGAACGATCTCTCCAGGAGGTCGCTCGGTCCCGGCCGGCCGTACCATTCGGCATAGGCGATCTCGAATACCCGAAACTCCGATATTTCCAGAACGGCCGCCGTGTCGAGGATATCGACGATGTCCGGCCGAAGCGGGGCGTCCAGGTTCACGGGACAACCTCTCAGTCGCTGCCGCTTCCCCCATTTTCTAGACTATAGGGCGGTTCTCCGGTGGGAGCGAGCGGCGAGCGGCCGATGTCCTCACAGACGGCAGTGTTCACGGAACGGGTTTGCGATCATTTGCGGTTGCCGCCGCTCGTGGTCGAAGCGGGGGCATGTTGCGAAGCTGTCGTCCGCGCGATGGGCGAGCGTAAGGCGACGGCCGCGCTGGTGACCGGGCCGGACGGCTTGCCGATCGGTATCGTGACCGAACGCGACGTGGTCGCACGGATCGCCTGCCGCGGGGCGGAGGCCTTGCCGATCGACGTCGTCATGACCGCGCCGGTCGCGACCATCCGCGACGACGATCTTCTGTTCCGGGCCATCGCCTTCATGCGTCGCCGTCGCCTTCGCCATATGCCGGTCATCAATGCGGCGGGAAGGGTGGTCGGGCTGTTTGAACTTCACGACGCTCTGACGCTCGCCGAGCCGGCGCTGGTCGACCATGTCGACCGGCTCGCCCGTGACGACAGCAGGGAGGGACTGCGACAGGTCAAGGAAGCGCAGTCCTTCGTCGCGTCGCGGTTGATGGACGACGGAGTGGCGACGTCAGCGGTCATGCGGTTGATTTCCGACATCAACATCGATCTTCACCGCCGCGCGGTCGATCTCGCGCGACGGGAACTGGAAGCTGAGGGAAGCGGTACGCCTCCCGTCGACTTCGCCATGATCGTCATGGGGTCGGGAGGGCGAGGCGAGAGCGGCCTGACCGCCGACCAGGACAATGGATTCATCCTCGCCGACTACCCGGACGAGGCCCATGGCGATATCGACCCCTATTTCAGGGAGCTTGCGGAGCGGACGACGGTAATACTGGATGTGGCTGGCCTGCCGTTCTGTCGAGGAGGGGTGATGGCGACCAATCCGCTGTGGCGGAAGACCGCCACGCAATGGAGGAATCAGATCGCTTTGTGGCTCCGGCGGCGTAACGACGCCATCGTCCGGCTGGGCGATATCTTCTTCGATTTCCGTCATGCCTGCGGGGCAGGGCCATTGTCCCAGGAACTCCGCGATTTCGTCACGGCGCGCCTCAAGGGCGCTTTTCCCTTCCTGCAGGCAATGCAGTCGATCCAGGCGGACCATCGCGTCGCGCTGGGATGGATGGACCGCTTGCGCACCGAATCGGCGCCCGGCGGGCGCGTGCTGGACCTGAAATACGGAGCACTTCTGCCCCTTGTCGAGGCGGTCCGACTGTTGAGCCTTCGAGATGGGGTTCGGGAAACGGGAACCATCTCCCGGCTCCATGCGCTGCAATCGGGAGGGACCATCAGCCGGGATGAAAGCCAGGCGTTGGAGGAAGGGCTGGAACTGGTCGCCGGCCGGGTTCTTCGCGCGCAGATCGCCGGAGCGTCGGGAGAGGGCGTCCCGGGCTATGGCGTTCCTCTCCAGTCGCTGACGCTCTACGAACGCCGGCGCCTCCGGGATGCGATGCGTGCGATCCGCGATCTTCGCGGCAGGCTCCGCGCCGAGCTGACGGGAGATCTTCTGTGAAGGAGGTTCGCCGTCCCTATCTCTGGCTGCTTGCCGGGGTGGCTGTGGGAGCCGTCGTCGCGGCGGTGGGCGGCATAGCGGCGCTGCTCGATCTGGACGGCATGATTGCTGGCGCGCTGATCCTTGTCGGTACCGCCGGAGTACTGTTGTCCGCAGCGCCACTGGTCGTCCGGATCATCAAGCTGTTCGACGCCTTGGAACGCCATCGCGGCGATCTGGCGGCGATGGCGGCCTATGGTGCTCCGCCGGGCATTCCCGCCGACAATGAGGATGCAGTGGCCGGGACCAGGCGCCTGACCACGCTGCTCGCCGATCTCGGCGGGCGGATGGCGCTCGACCGGGCCTCGCCCGAGAAGCGCCTGGCGGCGATCGTGGCGGCGATCGACCAGGCCGTGGTCGTGACCACCGAATCGGGGCTGGTGAGCCTCGTCAACGCGGCGGCGAAGACGCTGTTAGGCACCGACCGGGTGGCCGTCGGCACCAGTCTGTTCGCCGCGTTGGACCGTGAGGAAACGGTCAAGCTGGCGCTTGCCGCCCGCGAGAAGGGGATGCCGCAGACGACGACGCTCGAAACCGTCGACGGGCGGCGATTGGAGGCCAGGGTGGTCGATCTCGGTCAGCATGGCGGCACCGTTTATTTCCTGCCCATGCCGGACGTCGATAAGGGGGCGGTGCCGCTGCCGCAGATCGATCACGACCCCAGCCTTCACGATCGCCTGCCGCAGCCCGCCGCCGCCCCGACCGCCGAGACCTCGCTTGCCGATCTCGCCGCGGTGATTCTCGATACCGAAACGACGGGGCTGGACGTTGACGCCGATCGGATCGTGGCCGTGGGGGGCGTCTGCGTCCAAGGTCTCCGGGTCTTCCGGGCGGCGGCGATCGACCGGTTGGTTTCTCCGGGTGTCTCGATCCCGCGCCAGTCGATCGCCGTCCACGGCATTACCGATGCCATGGTCAAGGATGCGCCGCCGGTCACCGCGCTGCTGGAGGAACTGGCCGGTCTGTTCGAGAACCGAGTCGTCGTCGGGTATCAGATCGGTTTCGATCTCGCGGTGCTGGCGGCGGAAGCGGAGCGGAACGGCTATCCCTGGACCCCGCCCCTCAGTCTTGATGTCCTGCGGCTGGTTGCCGCCCTTGAGCCGCGATCGTCGGAACGGGACCTCGATCAGGTGGCGGAACGGCTGGGTGTCACCACGGCCGGTCGCTATACGGCGCTGGGCGACGCTCTGATGACCGCCGAGGTTTTCGTTCGCCTGATTCCGCGGCTGGCCGAGCGGGGAATTCACACTCTGGGTGATGCAATCGACCTAAGTAACGGTGCCAAAGCCGTCATTCGCCTTCAGAAGGCGTCTGGCTGGTAACGGCTTGCCGGTCAGTCGAGGGTATCGAGGTTTTCGACCACCTTCCCTCGGATACGGTAGGAATGCCCCCGGAACAGGGCGATCAGGCGGCCTTCCCGGCCCGACACCGTGACGTCGTAGATGCCTGTCCGGCCTCCGCTCGTGCGTGCTTCGGCCGTGGCTGTCAGGACCTCGCCCGGTTCGCCGGCGGCGATGAAGCTCACCTCTGCGGCCTGGGCCAGGGTGACCGCGTTGCGGCTGTTGCAGGCGATGGCGAAGGCGGTATCGGCCAAGGTAAAAATGACCCCGCCATGGCAGATGTCATGGCCGTTCAGCATATCGTCGCGAACCGTCAGGGACAGCGCGCAGCGGCCGACTGCGACCGACTCCACGCGCATTCCCAGCCGGCCGAATACCCGATCGGTCTCGGCCATCCGTGCGGCGACGGCCGCGGCGGTGGCGTTACCGTGGCTGTCATCCGCGTCCATCTTCAGCGTCCGTGGAAATTGGCGGGGCGTTTCTCCAGGAACGCAGCCACGCCTTCGCGATAGTCCTCGCTCCATCCGGCGACGCGCTGGAGATCGCGTTCGAGGTCGAGCTGCGAGTCGAGCGAGTTGTCGAACGAGGCATTCATCGCCCGCTTGATGAGAGCCAGCCCATGCGTGGACTGCGACGCGAGGTGACGGGCCATCTTTCCGGCCTCGTCCATCAGCGCGTCGTCGTCGACGCATTTCCAGATCAGCCCCCAGGTTTCCGCCTTCTCGGCCGGCAGGGGCTCCGCCAGCATCGCCAGCGCCATGGCCCGCGCCGGGCCGACGAGGCGCGGCAGCCAGTAGCTGCTGCCGGCATCCGGGACCAGCCCCAGCTTGGCGAAGGCTTGAATGAAGGTCGCCGAGCGGGCCGCGAGGACGATATCGGCCGCCAGCGCCAAGCTCATCCCGGCGCCCGCGGCGACACCGTTGACGGCTGCGATGACCGGCATCGGCAAGGCCCGGAGGCGGCGGATCAACGGATTGTAGTTGCTCTCCAGGCCACGTCCCAGATTGGGGCGGTCGGTCTCGGCGAACCGTCTTTCGCTGAGATCCTGGCCGGCGCAGAACCCGCGCCCGGCTCCGGTGATGATCAGGGCACGAGCCTCTGATTCGACCGAAGTCAGCGCTTCGCGTAATTCTTCGTGCATTGCGCCGACGACGGCATTGAGCTTATCGGGCCGATTGAGGGTCAGCAGGGCGACCGAGTCGGCGATTTCGAGGATGATGGTGTGGTAGGCCATGGCGCTTACCGCCGACCGAGCGCCGTGCGAGTCTCGCTGCCGCAGACCTTCCCTGCATTTCGGGCGGCCAGATGGCTCCGGTTTCCAGCGAGGAAGAGCGCCACCGATCGGTATCGCCAGACAGAAGCTTCGCTGCCCGAATGCTTCGGTCGGATGTGGTCGAAATCGCTCATTTCACCGCGCCTCCTTAGATTTACCAGTAGCTCAAATGCGTGCGCCGAGGAAGCGTGACCGGGCCCGGCGGGGCGGGAAGTCCAGCGAATTGCGGTTGCGGCGATGAGTCGGAAATGGAAGAATTACACCAGCTTAAGACACATCGACGGCTTCCGGATGCGGGAAGCAGCAGGGGGAATTATGGTGAACTATCGCAATACCCTGATCGCCGCGTTTGTCGGATTGGTCGGGTGGCTGGGGATGGCCCCGGCGTCGATGGCCGAACCAACGTTCGTCGGCCCGGAAAAGTGCCAGGAATGCCATAAGGAAGAGCACAAAGTCTGGGAAGGCACGAAGCATTTCGAGTCGTTCCGGGAAGTCCATCGCGCGAAAGGCGCTCGCGAGATCGCCGAGGCGACCGGTGAACGCAACATGCGTCGCAGCGATGTCTGCACCATCTGCCATTACACGGTGATCGACGACAGGGCCGAAGCCGGCCCGTCCTGTGAAAGCTGCCATGGGCCGGCGTCCGAGTGGATCGAGATCCACAACGACTACGGCGGCAAGGAAGTGAAGCGAGAGCAGGAGACTCCCGAGCACAAGGCCGAGCGCATGGCGAAGGCCGCCGCTGCCGGGATGATCTGGCCGACCGAGAAGTTCGACGTGGCGATGAACTGCAACGGCTGCCACGGCTTGGCCAATCCGAAGCTGTCGGGTGAGAACGTCGCGTTGATGCTCGACAACGATCATCCGATCAAGCCGGACTGGAATCTGGTCGCCTATTCGCAAGGCAGCGTCCGTCACCGTTTCTATCCGCCGGACGTCAATACCAATCAGAAGATGTCCGAGCCGGAGCTCGCGCGTCTTTTCGTGACCGGTAAGATCGCGAAGCTGCTGTCCGCGACGCAGGCGATGGGCAAGACGGATCACGCCAAGTATGTCGAGGCGCAGCAGGCGCGGATCGCCGACGCCAAGTCCGGTTTGGCGCCGGTATCGGTGCCGGAGGTGCAGGCTTTCGTGGGCGACCCCACGGAAGACAACGCGCGGAACGCGATCGCCGCGATCGAGGACAAGGACCTCACGGGCGAAGTCGGGGGGATGCTGCCGCCCGAGAGCGCCTACAAGTAGGTTTCCGTCATCCGCCGTCACGCGATGCCGATCGAGCGTAAGAGATCGGCCGAGCGTGACGGCGGTCGCTTTTGCGAATTCAACCGATCCGTTAGAGTATCGGCTCCACTAACGCTGCGGGGGTGCATAGGTGGTATCGGTAGCGACAATGGCTCGCCCTCAACGTTGGGACGAGCCGTTCGGCCCGGATATGACGGACGAGGATGTCGCTCGTCTTATGGAGCGGCCCGAGATCGCATCGATCGAGGCCGACAAGTTTCCCGGCCATACCCCCCTCGAAGGCATCCTCAAGAACGATACCCGCATCGTCCGTGTTCAGCCGGGCGACTTGGTGGTCCGCGAAGGCGACTACGGCAACTCGGCATTCCTGGTCATGTCCGGGAAATTGCGGGTGGTCCTGGCGCCGGGGCTTCCCGGTAGCCTGCTCGGCCGGCAGCCGGTTCACCGCAAGGGCTTTTTCGAAGCCCTGTCGCAGCTGTGGCGGAATCGTGCCCATGCCGAAGCGCGGCCGACCAACCGCCGCGGGCGTTACGACAGCGGGCTGCGTCGCGGGCCGGATGCTGCGCATACGCATATCTATTTGCAGGACACGCCGTCGGTGCTGGACGAATACCGCACCGCGACGCTGGGCGACGGGGCCTTGTTCGGCGAGCTTGCGGCCTTGGGGCGTGTGCCGCGCACCGCGACGATCTTTGCCGAGACCGAGGCCGAGCTTCTGGAGATCCGCCGGCAGGGGCTGCGCGAGTTGCGCCGCTACGATATCGGCTGGCGGCGGCTGATCGACGAACGTTACCGCCGCAACGCTCTTACCGTTCATCTGACTGAGAACCCGCTGTTCAAGGGGCTCGACGAGGAGTCCCTGCAGCAGGTCGCCAGCCGGACGCTGTTTGAGACCTATGGCAGCTTCGACTGGCATGTCAGCTACAAGCAGATGCGAAAGCGGGGCGAGAGCGACATCTCGAAGGAGCCGTGGATCGTCCGCGAGGGCGATTATCCGGATGGGCTGCTGATGATCCGTGCCGGTTTCGCGCGGGTCTCGGTAAAGACCGGACGCGGCCACCGAACCCTCACCTACCTTGGCGCTGGCGACCATTTCGGCCTGCCCGAGCTTTACGCCCTATGGAAGGGCGAGGAGACGGTGATGCGCGCCTCGCTGACGGCGCTGGGTTATGTCGATGTGCTGCGGGTGCCGGCGCCGGTGCTGGAGGAACACGTCTTCCCGAAGGTTCAGTCTGTTGAGGATCCGATCGCACTCGGCGTCGATACCACCATGGCCGAGGTGGCGCTGATCGAATGGGCGACGGACGAGCGTTTCATCAATGGGCGTCAGGCGATGCTCATCGACCTCGACCGCTGTGTGCGATGCGACGATTGTGTCCGGGCTTGCGCGTCGACCCATGACGGCAATCCGCGCTTCGTGCGACAGGGCAAGACCTTCGACCACTGGATGGTGGCGAATGCCTGCATGCACTGCGCGGACCCCGTCTGCATGATCGGCTGCCCGACGGGCGCTATCCACCGCACGCCCCAGGGCGGCATGGTGGTGATCAACGACGTCACCTGCATCGGTTGCGCGACCTGCGCCAATTCCTGCCCGTACGGCAATATCCGCATGGTCGAGATCGCCGACGAGAAGGGCAATCTGCTGCTCGATCCGGACAAGCAGATGCCGATCCTCAAGGCGACCAAGTGCGACCTCTGCTCGACCCAGCCGGGCGGTCCGGCCTGCGCGCGGGCCTGCCCGCATGACGCGCTTCGCCGTGTCGACTTCCAGCCCGAAGACCTGTTTGAAGAGACGCTCGGATGAGGGCTTCGCCGCGTATCACGCGCAACGTCACGCTCGCGGTCTTGGCGCTGATCGTCTTCGGTGCGCTCTGGTGGCAAAGCCGCAAGGATATCGTCTCGCTGTCGGACCCGGTGATCTGGACGGGCTACACCCTGTTCGGCTTCATGGTGTTCCTGTTTCTATTCCAGTCGCGCAAACGGCTGTCGATGGTCCCGCTGGGCCGCGCGGCCCATTGGACCGGACTGCATGCGGTTGGCGGGTTGCTCGGTGTCGGGGTGTTCTGGCTGCACACGGGCAAGCTCTGGCCGCAAGGCGGCTACGAGCAGGCGCTGGCGGCGCTGTTCTATATCGTCAGCATCAGCGGCGCGGTCGGCTACGGTATGCTGATCATGTATCCGAAGCGGCTCACCCAGCGTGATGTCGAGGTGATCTACGAGCGGATCCCCGGGATCATCAGCGATTTCCGCGAGGCGGCGGAAGAGGTGGTGCTCGCCTGCACCCGGGATACCGGCAGCGACACGCTGTCGCGCCACTACCTCGAAACCTTCTACTGGTTTTTCCAGCGTCCGCGGTTCTTCTTCTCCCACGTGGTGGATGCCGATCTGGCGGACCATTGGGTCCGTAAGCAGTCCGCCGTGGTGGGACGGTACCTCGATGCAGCCGAGAAGCCCTATCTCGACAAGCTGCGCGAGATTGCCCACGCCAAGACCAAGATCGACTTCAATTACGCGGTCCAGACGGTGATGAAGGCTTGGCTGTTCGTTCATGTGCCGTTGGCGGCGGCGCTGATGATGCTGGCCATCTGGCATCTGATCGTCGTGAACGTGTACGCCCTATGAGCCGCTCACCGTCAGGGGGGAAAGACCCGCTCGGGATCGATCCGTACGACTTTGTCGGCGGCGTCACCCCCTTCGATGCCGATTACGAGCGCCCGAATCAGAACTTCCGCTGCGGCCGGGAGCGGCTGTGGCGCAAGCGGTGTCAGCGCGGGCCGTCGGTAAACGGGGCCTGTCGCGGAACGACCGAATGCACGCCGGCGCTACGTGGTGGTCGCTACGAATGCCGTCGTCGGGCGGCGGCCGGAGGGCCGTGCTCCGACGGGCCGCTTCCCGACGGCCGTTGCTCGCATTCGCATCCTCCCTGCGCGCCCCGTCGGACGATGCGCGCGATGCGGAGCCGCCTGACTTTTGTCGTTTCGCTGCTCACGATCGCTCTCATCGTCGCTTTTCTCGGTCTCGCGCCGGATAGCTCGGCACGGTTGAGTTCGATCAGTCCCGGGCCGCTGACCGGCGCCCACTCCAACTTCACCAGCGCCAAGGGCTGCGTCGCATGCCACGAACCGCATGGCAGTGGGGCGGCAAGCTGGCTCGAGGCCGCTTTCGTGCCGCGGCCCGAGGGGATCAGCGAGAACTGCCTGGAGTGCCATAAGTTCGACGGAGAACCGCTGGCGCCGCACAATATGGCCGCGCTGACCATCAAGGCGTCGAGTTCGGCCATGACCGATCTCACCTGCACGAACTGTCATACCGAACACAAAGGCATCGATGCCGATATCCGCGGCCTGAGCGACGCCCAGTGCAATACCTGTCATCAGAAGAAGTTCGCGAGCTTCGCTGACGGGCATCCAGCCTTCAAACCGAACTATCCTCACGACCAGAAGAGTTCGGTCTGGTTCGATCACGCATCGCATTTCGGCAAGCATTTCATCGACGACAAGTATGTCGAACGGGCTCCGAAGATGTGTTCCGCCTGCCATCAGGTGCAGAACGCGGACCTGCGGGTCGAGCCGTCGAGTTTCGAGCAGAGCTGCGCGTCCTGCCATGCCGACAACATCCCTGCACGCGAGCTTGTGCTGTGGACCTGGCCGGAAATTCTCGACAACGAGATCGATCAGGAAGAGGTGGTCGATCTGTGCGGCCCGACGCGCGATCAGTTCGAGGCGATGCGCGATCGGTTGGCGACGTTGGAAGCAGGCGACCTGCCGGACGAACCCGAGGAGGAAGAGTTCTACGGCGTCTCCCTGGATTATCTGTCGCCGTTTGCCGCGTTCATCCTGGGCGTTCCGTCCGACGACGTCGACGAGTATGGCGGTCCGGTGCAGTCGTTGGCCTTGGAGGTCCTGGAAGACGGTATCCAGCCGCTGGCGGAGCGGATCGACGACCTGGCGGGCAAGCCGGTATCCGAGGATATGTTCGCGCGCCTGAGCCCGGAAGTCGTGAAAGGCGCGTTCTGTGCCTGGGCCGCGAACACCGAATACGAGAGCCCGGCCGATCCGGAGTTCGGCGGGTGGTACGCGGACGGCGTCGGCATCCGTTACAAGCCGGCGAAGCACGCAGGGGTGGTTCCCAAGGCGTGGATAGAGTTCGCATTGGCGGCGCCGCAGCTCGCGGCTGCGCAGGGCGCCGATGAGGATGAGATCGAACGTGCGGAGATCTTCCGTGATTCGATCATCGAGCGTGACGGCGGGGTGGGCGCCTGCACGAAGTGCCATTCGGTTCATGCCGTTCCGGCCGAAACGCCGGAAATGGCGGCCGCGATCGATGCGGAGACCGAAGGCGGAGAGGCCGAAGAGCCCGATGCGGAAGCAGATGCAGAAGCGCCTGCTGAAGATGGGCTGGAAGTCCTCGATGTGGCTTGGCAGTTCCGCCAAGCCGACGTGCGGCCGTTTGTCCATTACTCGCATGCGCCGCATTTGAACCTTCTGGGGCGGGACATGGGATGCAAGAATTGCCATGTCCTCGATTACGAAGCAGACTACGCAGGGAAGATGAAGTCATTCGACCCGCTGGACTTCGTAAGCAACTTCAAGCCTATTCAGAAGGAGACGTGTACGGAGTGCCATAGGGAGGGGGGTGTCCGTCAGGACTGTCAATTGTGTCATGATTATCACCTCAACCCCGGATTTAAACTGGAGATCGCTAGTCATGAGGAAGATGCGTCCTAGCGCGACCTCTCTTGTCCTCTCCCTGGGCCTAGCCCTCTCTCTGTCCTTTGATGCGCATCTGACGTGGGCTGCGGACGACGGAGCCGACCGCGTGGAAGAGGCCGACATGGCCGAGAGCGCGCCTCCGGGCGAGGGCGACCCTCACCTGGATGTGTTCAGTGAGACGGCCTATCCCAGCGCGACGCAATGTGCGCCGTGCCACGAGAAGATCTATGACGAGTGGCGCTCGTCTTCGCACGCCTATGCCGCCATTTCGCCGGTCTTCCACAAGTTCGAGCAGACCATCAACACGCTCGCGCCGACCATCAACACCTTCTGCGTGCGCTGCCATATGAGCGTCGGCACGGCGCTCGGCGAGCCGCGCGAAATGCCGCTATGGGAGCGGGCTCAGGTCTCGCGCGAGGGCGTGACCTGCATTTCCTGCCATCGCGTCGATACCGCCTACGGCAAGGTCAATGGTGAGCGACGGATCATTCCCGGCGACATCCATGACCCGATGTACGGCAATATCGGGGGCGATGGGGTTGCCGAGGTCGTCGAGAACTCCGGCTTCTATAAGGTCGCGACGAGCGAAGAAGAACGCGGCGTGCCCATCCACAACAAGGGCATCAAGTTCGCCCAGATCGACAAGTCGGAGTTCTGCGTCTCCTGCCATCAGGTGGCGGTGAACATCGGTATCAAGCTTGAGGTGGTGTGGGATCAGTACCGGGCCTCGCCGGCTGCGGCAGAAGGCGTTACCTGCCAGCAGTGCCACATGAGCAAGACACCCGGTGTTGCCACCGGTTATGAAGAAGGCCCGATCGCCGACATCAACGGCGAGGTGGTGAACGAGAACCGTGTCCACCACAACCACGCTTTCGCCGGTCCCGGCTACCCGATCGCGCATCCGGGTGTCTTCCCGCACAATCCGGATGCCGAAACCTGGCCGATGCAGGATTGGCTCAAGTTCGATTACCGGTCTGGCTGGGGCGATCCCGACTGGGAAGATGCCTACGAGGACGCGGTCGAAGCCGGTGAGCGTCAGGAGATCGCGTTCCCCGAAGCCTGGGAGTTCCGCATCGATCGCGAGGACGCGCGGGCGGTGATCGAAGACAATCTCGAGAAGATCGAGGAGAAGAAGGAACTCCGGCGCCAGGTCATGGAGAACGGGTCCAAAGTGGAAGGCCCCTTCTTCACCAGCGACAAGGCGGCCGGAGAGAGCCTCTCGTTCTACTACACGGTCACCAACACCAACCCGGGTCACAATCTGCCGTCCGGTTCGCTCGGCGCGCAGCCGGAGGTTTGGCTGAACGTCGCGCTCATCGATCCCGACGGAAAGAACGTCTGGGAGTCCGGGTATGTCGACCAGTATGGCGACATGGCCGATCTCCACTCCTACGACGTTCGTGACGGGACGATCCCGCATGACGACCAGCTCTTCAATCTCCAGACGAAGTTCCTGACGACGAACGTCAAGGGGACGGACCGCGAGATGTACTTGCCGGTCAACGTCGATCTGGATCAGCTGCCGTTCCTGCGGCCTCCGGCACAGCCGGTGACGGTCATGAACCATCCGCCGTTCGCGCGCATGGAGGGCCGGAGCCTGCCGCCGTTGTCGAGTCGCGACGCCGAGTATTCGGTTCCCGGAGACCTTCTCACCAAACCCGGGAAGTATAAGCTCGCGGTTCGGATGCGCAGCCGGGCCGAGCCGATCTACTTCATGAAGTTCATCGGTGCGACGACCGAGATGGAACAGGCAATGAACGAGTGGATGCTCGACTACCACGCCTATACGGTGGAGTTCGAAGTCCAATAATCGTGGGGGCACCTCAATTGGCTGAAGTGGGTACGAGGAAGCTCGAAGGGCGCGTCGCAGCGATCGCTGCGCGCGCCGCTCTCGCGGCTCTCGCGGCGGCGGCGTCTGGGTACGCCGTCGCCGAGGAGGTCGAAGCGCCTCCGGGCACGGAGATCGTTCCGCACGATCCTTCCGTATTCGGGAGCGATCCGGCCTATGAAGATCTGGAATACGATTTCCAGCGACAGCTCGACATCTATGGGGGGAAGTACTCGGTACAGACTCCCCGCCCGATGCTGGAACTCGGTCGAGAACTCTATACCGCCGGGCCGTTCCAGCCGGAGCAGAACTTCCTCGGCGACCTGAATCCGGTCGCGCAGTCGTTCTACATCTATGGCGACTGGCGGACGGCGCTGGCGTTCAACGACAACGGTAAGAACGAGATCGGGCAGGTCGCGACCCGCCTGAATCTCGATATGGACTACCGGATCACGGCGACCGAGCGCATTCACGCCTTCATCGGCCCGCTCGATCAGGGCGGGCAGTTCGACCGCTGCGAGTTCTTCGGTCCCGATGAGAACGACTGCGACATTTCGGCCGACGGCAATTTCGACGCCTTGTTCTTCGAGGGCGATCTCGGGGCGATTACGGCCGGTGTCACCGGTGAATATCAGTCCTGGGACCTGCCGTTCGCGTTCGGCTTGATGCCGCTGCTGTTCCAGAACGGTATCTGGGTCGAGGATGCTTTCACCGGCGTGGCAGCGACCATTCCGGCGATGAACAGCCCGACGCTCGATATCTCGAACATGGACATCACGTTCTTTGCCGGCTTCGACAAGGTAACGACGCCGGGTATCAAGGACGCTTTCGGCAAAGCCGCAGACCACGGCGTCAATGTCTACGGTGTCACCGCCTTCATCGAGACCATGCGCGGCTACTGGGAGGTCGGTTACGGTTACTCCGACGCCGATGACGGACTGAGCAATCAGAGCTATCACAACGTTACCGCCGCGTTCTCGAAGCGCTACGGGGGCTGGCTGTCGAACTCGGTTCGCGTGATCGGGAACTTCGGCCAGGATGCCAACGCGTTCGGCCAGAAGAACGCCGACGGTGTGATGCTGCTGGTCGAAAACTCGCTGATTACCGAACTGCCGTCGACGTTGATTCCTTACGCGAACTTCTTTCTCGGCATCGACAAGCCGCAATCGCTCGCGCGGGCGGCCGGGGCCGGGGGTATCCTCAAGAACACCGGTATCAACTTCGAGACCGATGGCCTGACGGGATTTCCGAAGCTCGACGACACGGGCAACGACGCCTTCGGCGGTGCGCTCGGCATTCAGTATCTGTTCAACTTCGATCAACAGATCGTCGCTGAATTCGCCACCGTCCAAGCGATCGGCGGCAAGAACAATCCCGACCGCGTGGCCAAGGGCGACGAGTATGCGGTCGGTCTGCGCTATCAGTTGCCGCTCGACAAGGCGTGGATCCTGCGGGCGGATGCGATGCATGGCTGGCGGGTGCGGGACGACAACCTGTTCGGGGCACGTCTCGAAATTCGCCGGAAGTTCTGAGGCAGGTGCCATGGATCGCTGCGTGATGGGGGACATGGGAGGCGGTGCGGCGGCCAACCGGCCGCACCGGGGGAAGAATGCCTGACAGCTTGACCGGCTCGATCGAGCCCCTGATCGCTTACGCCGCCTTTGCGTTCCTGGCGGCAACGACGCTGTATGTGTTGGTGCTGGGGTTCACGAGCCTGCGGCGGGCAGCCGTCGTTCAGAGAACGGCCGAGTCCCAGCGCGAGATGCTGCGGGCGCAGATCGAACGCATCATGGACGAGCGGCGGTTCGACCGTGAGCGGAACGAGCTGTCATGGAACGGCTACCGGAAGTTCCAGATCGCGCGGAAAGTGATGGAAGGTGGCGGCATCTGCTCGTTCTATCTGGCGCCGCACGATTCCCGACCTCTGCCGCCGTTCAGTCCCGGTCAATTCCTGACCTTTCAGCTTCATATCCCGGGCCAGCCCAAGCCTGTGATCCGCTGCTACTCGCTGTCCGACAGCCCGAATCATCCGGATTATTACCGGGTGTCGATCAAGCGGGTCCCGCCGCCGCGTGACAAGCCGGACGTCCCGCCGGGTCTGTCGTCGAACTTCTTTCATGAGAGTCTGAACGAAGGCGACATTCTCGACGTCAAGGCGCCGGGCGGCAGCTTCTATCTCGACATGACCAAGCAGACTCCGGTGGTGCTGATCGGTGGTGGCGTCGGGCTGACGCCCGTCCTCAGCATGGTGAATGCGATCGTGGAGTCGGGATCGAAGCGGGAAGCCTATTTCTTCTATGGCGTCCGCAATGGCGAAGAGGCGGTCATGAAGGAGCATCTCGAGCGGCTCGCCGCCGAGAACGAGAACATTCACCTTCATCTCTGCTACAGCAATCCGAAGGACGACGAGGAGGAAGGGCGCGACTTCACCCATGGCGAGCGGGTCAGCGTCGACCTGTTCAAGCGGGTCCTGCCGTCCAGCAACTTCGACTTCTACATGTGCGGCCCGCCTCCGATGATGAACTCGGTGACGGAGGGCCTCGCCGAATGGGGTGTGCCGGAGAAGAACGTGCACTTCGAAGCGTTCGGTCCGGCCAGCGCCAAGAAGACCGCGCCACCCGCCACCGCGGCGCCGGCGGAAGGAGCACCCCAGATCACCGTCACCTTCGCGAAGTCCGGCAAGGCGGTGCCGTGGGATGCCAGCGTCGGATCGATTCTGGATTTCGCCGAAGCCAACGGCGTGGCGCTGGATTTCGGGTGTCGGGCCGGCAATTGCGGGACCTGCATCACCGCGATCAAGTCGGGTGAGATCGATTACCTGCACGAACCCGGCGAGCGCCCGGAGTCAGGATCGTGCCTGGCTTGCATTTCGGTACCGAAAGGCGATCTGCAGCTGGACGCCTGACGGGGCTGGGCCAGCCATGAACAATGGGGGAGGAAGCGAGGCTTCTTCCCCCAATTTCATTCGAGCGGATGAATCGGGGTCAGGATGTCGACTTCTGTCCCGGCTTCGCTTTGCGCTTCGATGACGCCATGCGTTCCAGCTCTTCTTCGCTCATCGAATCGACCATCGATTTCGATGCGCCCTTGAGCTCGCTTTTCTTCTTCTCGCCGCGCTTCGCCGCGAGCGCAGCGCCTGCGGCCATCTGCTGGGATTTCGATTTCGCAGGCATCACGCGCCCTCGCTGCTTCCCAATACTGGTAGAGCTTCAACGCGTGGTCGGCAGCAAGGTTCGCGACCGGATCGGCGGTCAGCCCTCTCGCGTGGCCTGAGCCCAGTCGGGCAGGACGCCCGGCTCGATCCCGAAGACCATCAGTACCAGCGTGTAGGTCGCCGCAATCACCAGCAGCAGTCCGAGAATGTTGAGGAACACGCCCGCGCGGGCCATCTGCGGTATGGTCACATGGCCGCTGCCGAAAATTATGGCGTTGGGCGGAGTCGCGACCGGCATCATGAAGGCGCAGGAAGCGGCGAGCGTCGCCGGGATCACGAACAGCAGCGGATTTTCGCCGAGACCCACGGCGAGTGCTCCGACGATCGGCAGGAAGGCCGCGGTGGTGGCCGTGTTGCTGGTAAGCTCGGTCAGCAGAATGATCACGGCCGCGACGGCAATGACCAGGATCAGGTTGTCCAACTGGCCCATCGCGCCGATGCCGTCCGCGATCCAGGTAGCCAAGCCGGTATCGGCAATGGCGCCTGCCAGGGCGAGCCCACCTCCGAACAGCAGCAGCACGCCCCAGGGCAGGCGTGTGGCGGTCTCCCAGTCCATCGCGAAAACGCCACGGCGAAAGTCGACCGGCAGGATGAACAGGATCAGGGCCATGGTGATGGCGATGCCGTAGTCGGAGAGTGCGAGTCCTGGCAGCCAGTCGCCGATCAGCGGTCTGAATACCCATAGAAGGGCGGTGATCACGAACACCGCCGCGACCAGCTTCTCGCCCCGGCTCATCGGCCCCAGCGCCTGGAGCTGCTCGGTGATCGCGGCGCGTCCGCCACTGATTTCCGGAAGCGCGAACCGGAAGATCACCCGCGTCAGCAGCAACCAGGTTACCGGCAGCATCACCACCATCAGCGGGAGGCCTACCAGCATCCATTGCGCGAATCCGATCGTGACCCCATAGGTCTTGGACATGAAGCCGGCGAGGAGGGCATTGGGCGGCGTGCCGATGAGTGTGGCGAGCCCGCCGATCGTCGCCGCGTAGGCGATGGCCACCACCAGGGCCACGGCGAACTGCTTCCCGTCCCGGTCGAGAGCGCCGTCGCGATCACGGATCAGGTCGACGACGGACAGGCCGATCGGCAGCATCATCAGTGTCGTCGCGGTGTTGCTGCCCCACATGCTGAGAAGGGCCTTGGCGATCATGACCCCGCCGATGA
>PBKC01000037.1 GCA_002721365.1 Rhodospirillaceae bacterium
CGGACAGTCCCCGGACGGCAGGCAATATCCGCAAGCCGTTGAAGTAGCGCTGTTTCGGACAGCTCGGACGGTTCGGACAGCTCCAATCCTCTTTAGTCTGAAAGAGAATTCTATATAGGGGTTTTAATGGTCGAACGGCGCGGGAGCCGTAGCTGAGGCCTTGCTGCAGCTGCCGGCTCGACGAGAAAGCGCCTATAAATCAGGCGGTTCCCCTCGGACTTCCTCGGATTCCTAATCCTGGGGTCGCGCGTTCGAATCGCGCCGGGCGCGCCATACCTTTTTTCGAGCCTGAAAAGTCCGCTAAAGCCTTGAACGGCAAGGCCAATTCGGCGGTTCTAAACCCCTCGTTCCGGACATAGGCGAGACGGTCGCAAAAGGCCAGCCTGATCACTGTCCGCTTGTCTTCCAGACGATCGGAAGCCCAGAGTCTGTGCGGGTTTCCGAGGAAGCCGAGGGCGGTTCTAAGTGTATCGTCGAAGTCCCGGACCGGACGGCCGCATTGCGCGATCTTCTCGCGCATCTCGATCTTCCGGCCTTCCATTTCCCGGATGCGGGCTTCGTAGGCCCGTATGACGACCGGTGAGTCCGCATCGACGATGCGGTCGAGCAGCTGGTCGACGTTGCGCTCGATCTTCCTGATCTCGGATTCCAGAGACCGGCTGCGCTCCTTCTGCGCCTGGAACCGATGGTTCCAGAGCGTCCGGAACATGGAGCTTGCGATTTTGAACAGCCCTTCGGTCGGTGTGAGCGAGCGCAGCAGCGTCTCGAACTCCCCTTCGATCACCTCGCGCCGGATCGACTTGCCATAGCTCTCGCAGCCCCGCTTCGGGCAGAGATAGTAGGGATAGCGCGCCGTCCGGCCGGACGACCAGCAGGCGGTGAGTGGCGTGCTGCAATGGCCGCAGACGACCGAACCGCGCAGCGGGAAGTCCGCGTTGATGTCCTTGCGCACCGGCGCGCGCACCTTGCCGTTGAGCCGGTCCTGAATCCTCGAGAAGGTCTCGAAGCTGATCAGCCCTTCGTGCCGGCCCTCGCGCAGGCCCACATCCCAGCACGGCGCTTCGACATAACCCGCATAGACAATCTGATTGAGTAGGTCGGTGACCCTCTGGTTCCGCACTTCGCCGTTCCGATCGCGCGGGAACTCCGGGTGCTGCTCCAGAAAGCGCTTCACCTCGACCTGGAGCTGGAACCGGCCCGAGGCATAGCCTTCGAGGGCCTCCTGGATGATCGAGGCCAGCGGCTCGTCGCGGACCAGAACCTTGCCGTGTCCGCCCGCCTTGTCGTAGCGATAGCCGACCGGCGCCTGGAAGACCCAGTAGCCGTTCATCACCCGCGCCTGCATGCGGTTCCTGGTCTGCTCGGCGTTCTTGCGCCGCTGATGCTGGGCGACCGTGGCGAGGATGTATTCCTGCAATTCGCTGTCGGCGTCGTCGCCGAACTCCAGCGTCGGCGATTCCAGCAGACCGCCCGCAAGGGCGATCGCGGCGCGCAGCTCGATATGCGCGCTCACCGAGCGGGCGAGGCGGGAGATGTCGTCGACGAGGACGGCGCAGGGCTCGCCGCGGTTCTGCTTGAGGAAGGCGAGCATCGCCTTGACGCCGGGCCGGTCCGTGGCGCTGCCGCTGAGGTCGTCGGTGAAGATCCGCACCACCTCATAGTTGCGCCCGCGCGCATATTCGCGGCAGCGGGTTTCCTGCGAGCCGAGCCCATCGCCCCGCTTGGTCTGCGCCGTGCTGGAGACGCGGCAGTAAATGACCGCTTTGTGTATGGAATTATGTTTCATGTATCGTCCTTCTCATCGGCACAGCCCTGCGCCGATGCCTTCATTCTTTCAACAAATCGACCGCCCTCCGATTGTAGCTCAGACGCAGCGCGTTCCTCGAATTCGGCGCCCAGGACCGGCAAAAACCGGTGGATGGAATCCGCCCCGAAGCCGAGCTCGACGAAGGCCTTCATCATCTCCCAGAGTGTGCCGAGCAGCGCATTCGACTGCTCCTCGGTGAGATCGAAGTCCGCCAGCTCCGCCCGATAATCCTCGGGATCGAAAGCCGGGCCGTCCGGCCGGCGGGTGCCGCCGGACTCCTCGAAGTCATCTTTTATGTTCCCGATTGTTCTATTATTGTCAATATTCATCTCCAACCTCTCATTACATTGCTATGTTCATAAGACGCAAAGTCGGCTTTTATGCGGCATGTTGAAGACATTCCCAAGCCATTCTTCTTTTGCATACTGTCGTCACCGGCTGCGCCCGAAGTCCGCCTTCGCCCGGTCCTGGAGCTGTCCGAAGGCGTGATCGCGCTCGAATCGGGTGCGGACATCGTCGAGGCTCTGCCTGAGCGCGGCGATCCGCTGCTCGTGCATGGCATCGAGGCTCTGTCTCACGTCGAGCGCCTGCGGCCCGTCCGGCGTCAGATGCATCTCCGGCACCGGCGCGGGCCGGGTCTCGCTGAGCTGGTCGAGCTCAGCCTTGGTGGCGATCGCCGGCGGCGTGGCGGCGAAGCTCTGCGCGCCGCTCACCGCTCATGCCCCTGTGTCGACTGCTGGGGCTGTTGCTGCTCCGCCTGCCGCTGTTCCTGCTGTTGCGTTTGCTCTTGCTGCTGCGGCTGAGGCTCGTTGCGCATGTCCTGGAGCCGCTCCTGCGGGGTTCGCAGGGTGACGCGGCCGTCGACGGGGACGGAGTCGAGCAGGACGTTGAAGCCCTGGCCATCCTTGTGGGCGAAGGCCGCGCCGACCTTGTTGAAGAAGGACTTGCCGTCCTGGCCCTCGTTCACCTGATAGGCGTAGTGGCTCGGCCGCTTGGGCTGGGTCTCGTCGGTCATGGGTCTCTCCTTTCCATCAATCGGGCCTGTAGCCCTTCACGTATGACCAGTATCCGGAGGCGTATTGGGGGAAAGAGGCGTACTTCCCGGGGACACGCTCGGTGACGACCGGAATGCGCTTCTTCCCCAGCCGGGTGGCGACGACGACGCTGCCCACCGGCGGGTGATAGGGGTTGGGGAGGTAGTGGCCCGCCATCTCGCGGCGGGTGAAGTAGGGATACTTGTTGGCATAGACCGGCTTCAGGTCCTTGCCGGAGATGAAGAGGATCTGGCGATCCTCGGGCATCGCCAGAATCTCGTCGGGCGTCATCAGCGGCCGGGCCTGCTTGGTGCGATGCTCGGCGTTCCGCCGGAAATGTGCGTAGTCGTGTGCGGCGGCGAACGGGTCGTCACCGCGCATGACGCGCTCGACCGTCTCGCGCTTCTGGCGCCGTGCCGCCTCCTGCTGGAGGACATCGTCGTACTCCAGGGTCTCGGTTCCGAGCATGTCGGAGACGAGGCGCGCGGTCTCGTAGTCGCGGACGCCGAAGAACTGGCGGGTCTGGGCCGAGCCCATGAAGCTCTGGAGGGCCGGTGCCCCGAAGTTCCGGACGATCTGGCCGATGTCCTGGAAGATCGCCCAGGCGCGCACCCCGAAGCCGCGGCCGTAGGTGAAGGCGCGAAGGAGCGCCTCGAAGCGCCCGAGCTGCCCGGCCTCGTCGACCAGCAGCATGATCCGCGGCGCCTCTGGTGCGCGCGCCTTGTAGAGCATGGTGACGGTGAAGAAGAGCCGCACCAGCGGCGACCAGATCGAGAGGTACTCGGCGGGGATGTTGAGGAAGACCTTCGCCGTCCGGCGGGTATCGGTGAGGGCCTTCAGCGAGAACTCGGGGTTCTCCAGCGAGGCCAGCAGCGCCGGATCGTCGAGGAAGCTCAAGTGGGCGTATATCTCGCCCATGATCGCGCCGAACTCCTTGGGCGTGTCTTGCTGCTTGGTCAGCATCTCGGCTGCCGTGCGGCGGATGCTCTCGGAGGAGCTGGCGAGCATCGCTTCGAGATGGTCGGCCCAGGCCCGGCGGTCGGATTCGACGACATTGATCAGCCGGTAGAGGTCGGGAAGCGTCATCTTCCCGTGCCGTTCGATCCGGCTCTTGATGAGGTTCTCGAGCCATTCGCGGGCGCGAAGCTCGAAGTAGCGGCCGTTGCCCTCGCCCGAAAGCGGGATCAGCCCTTCGACGATGAACTTGACGTCGGCATGGAAGGTGGGGCTGTCCCGATCGAGGATGTCGAGGGGGTTGCAGCGGTTCCGCGGCAGGCCGCAGAGGCCCATCGGGTTCCAGTGCCAGGCGTGCTCGCCATGGGCGGCGTGGATGTGGGCGGAGATGCAGGCGAGCTCGGCCCGCGGATCGAGGACCAGCATCGGCAGGCCCGAACTGTCACAGAGGACGTAGCCCAGCAGATCGCGAGTCTTGCCGGACCCAGCGCCGCCGACGGTCAGGATCGGCGCGTCGCCGTCGAGACGGAGAGAATTGTCGCGCCAGTGACCGATCCGCGGCCCGCGGGAACCGAACAGGCCGGCACGGCGCAGGTCGGTGTCCTGAGCCCAGGACGCCGATCCGAACCGGAAATCTTCGTTGAACGGGTGCGACATCGGTTGTCTCGCGAGAGAAAGAGGCCGGAGAGCTTCGGAAGCTCCCCGGCCTGCTCCTCACGCCTTCCCGGTCAGAGGTTGGCGATGATGATGAGTCCGATCGCGGCGACGGCGATCGCACCCCAGACCGCTTCCCAGTCGATCACCTTCTTGGTCACACGGTAGCTGCCGCTTCCGACATGCTTGTTCTTCGTGAACATGATCGTGTCCTTTCTGCTGCTTTGGACGTCACAGGAACCGCGTCGCGATGGCGAGGCCACCGACGACGATCAGCGTGCCGATCGAGGCGCGCGCTATGCAGAAGCTCAGGAGCCCGACGGTGACGAACCAGACGAAGGAAACGAGGTCGTCGAGACCCTGGCCGTAGTGGTTGTTGGTGTAGGCGACGATCCAGCCGACGGTGTTGGCGTGGATCGGGCCGGTGGCGAAGAAGGCCGCAACGAACGCCAGCACGCTCGCCAGCCATGTCACCGAAGACATGAAGACCGTGCGGCCGGCCTCTCGCTGCTTGTCGCTGTTGAACATCAGGACCGGCCCCCGCCGGGATGAAAGCCGCACCCTGCATCGCGGCGTTGCTTCATCCTCGCGCTGTGTTGTCGAATGGTGTCCAAAGGAGGCCTCCATTGCGGGTTGGAGAGGCGGAGCTCTCGGGCGGCGGAATCGCCGCCTGGGAAGGCACGATGGAGACGGAACCCGGAGAGTTTCCTCGCGGAAATCTCGCGGCGACGATCCGGGTCGGTGCAACGCCTTCGGCGGCGATGGGAAAGCGCGAACGTTGAGGGAGGAAGGGGAGGCGTCGGCCGCCTGTCCGGAGACGCCCGAGTTCGTCGAGTATCTGGCGGGGGCGCTCGCCGCGTTCATGCGGACGAACCGCTTGAACAAGCAGCGATGGACCAAGAAGCGCGTCGCGGACTACATCACCGGCTCGCCGGACATCGACGGGACCTTGAGCGACACGACGCTCGGACGGTTCCTCGACCCCGCCTATCCGCAGGCGCCCACCGCCGAGACGATCAGGAAGGTCGCGGAGTTCCTGATCCTCATGGGAGAGGTCAGGCGGGAAGACATCGAACGGTTCGGCGGGCACTCCGAGAGCCGCCTCGCGGCGGCCCTCAATGCCGTGCACGGCCAGTCGGGTTCAGGGGAGCGCGAGTTCCGGCAGGACCTCGGGGGCCAGTACGTCGGTGCGGCCTCACAGGGAGGCTTCCTGTTCGAGTCCCGTCTCTTCCTCTCGACGGTCCCCGGTAGCGGCGCCATGCATGCGGAAGAGATCGGCCGGCTATACCAGGTCGCCGATCCCGCCCGCCTGCGAACCCTCACCGACAATCTCGACCCGGTGCGGAACGAGCGGTTGGCGAGGGCGATACGCGCTTCGGGCGGCGTCGAGATTCATCACACCGTCCTGTCCGGCTTCGCCATCGCCAACGCCTACTTCGCGGCGATGCTGCTCCGCGAGGGCGGAAAGCCGTTCTCGGCAGCGCTCGACGTCACCGCGATCCTCTTTGACGATGACGATCGGATCACCGGGCTCATCACCCGGCGCAATGCCGGCTGGCAGACCCAGTCACCCCGCGAGACGCCGCTTCCGATCGCCATCACGCCGCGGACGCCGCCCAGAGCCGTGGCGAGGCAGCTGTCGCAGGAGGCGCATTACCAGAAGCAGCCGGTCAGTGCCCTCCGCAGGTCCGATTTTGACAAGAGACAAGAAGTTATGCCACAAGATAAGGATATTTTTGACTTTTATAGAACAACAATGAATGAGATTGAAGAAGAGGTAGTTGAAAAGACGAAAGGGATAGCGCCGAACGAGCGCTTGCTAGAGTCTTTGGAGCTGGGGTGGATTGCCGTGTTCCGCGATGCGCTCGCCGCAGGCGCCGATCCCAACGTCGTGCCGCCGGGAGAGAACGACCCGGTGGTGTTCATGCTGGCCAGGAACGGGCGCAACGACTGGGTGGAGGCCCTGATAGCGACCGGACGTTGCGATCTGACCCGCCGGGATGCGGAGGGGATGCGGCCGAGCTTCCATCCGGGTGTCACCGCGCGACGGCTCGTCGCGCAGGGTGCGTCGGACGAAGCGCGCCGCTTCGGAGACCTGGCGAAGCGGCTGCGAGCCGAAGAGGACCGCCAGCTCGGTCCGACAGGCCCCGCTCCGGGCGCGCCCGCACCATAGGCCGGGCCCTTCAGCCGGTTCCGATCAGAGACGAACGGATATCGGCGATCCCGTTCGCGACCCCGTCGACAACATAGGCCGCGATCTCGTCGAGCGATGGCCTGATGAGGGGCTCGATCCCCGCGAGCCGCTCGGCGGCGCGGGGACGGGTGCTGTCCAACGTGATTCCGTGGAAGGTGAGCCAGGCCTCGTGGAGGGCGAGCAGATGCATGAGAATGATCGGCGCGCCGGCGACCTTGGGGTCGACATGGACGGTCGTCGCCCGGTCGCTCTCGCCATGCCGCCCGACTTCCAGAAACAGCTCCGCGGCGGCGCGATCGGCTTCGAGCTCGATCTCGCGGCTTCCCGGGCGGTCGAGGTGACCGAGGCGGCAATGGGCCAGCTCATGGCAGAGGGTGAAGACGAGCATCGCACGCCCCAGCCCCTCCGACAGGTTGATGAGGTGAGGATAGCCGGCGAGGTACGGCTTGAGGCCCTCCCTGACCGAGCGGAACCGCGAGGCGTCCTCGAACAGGAGAAAGGTCTCGTTCACCTGCCGGGCGATCGCCTGCAACTGCGCTTGGCTCAGCACCTCGCAGGTAGCGATGACACCGAGATGCGCGAGAGCCGCGAGCCAGTAGTCGAAGGTGAGGTCGAGGCCGACATGGGCGGCGCCCGATTCCGCCCTGACGGCGAAAGCCCGCACCGCGAAGTAGCTGCCCGACCGGAACTCGATCTCGTCCGCCTCCAGCCCGAGAATGCGGACCAGGTCGGCGAACATCGTCTCGTGGAGCGAAAGGCTGTCTGCGGCCACCGCCTCGCGATCGAACGGCAGGCCGGTGAGCGCGGCGATCTGCTCGGCGAAGTCCAGCGATGCCTTGGTCGGCACCGAGCGCTGGAAGGGGGCGAGGTCTGGGCGGAGGCGCATCGGACGAGCTCGGTTAGAAATTGCCCTGACTTTGACAACTAACGGTAAAACAGGGTAAAATTGATAAATGGTAGGAGCGGCTTGCGGCTATGGCGGCAGGGTGCTGGACCCATTGTAGATGGGCATGTCCGCGTGTGGCTACGCGCCGCGTGGACCCCGGACAGGAGCGACGTGACGGAGAGACCCGAGGAATCAAAGGAGGAGATGGCTGAGCGGCGGCGGCAGCAGGACCGCGACGACTACAACAATGAGATGGCCGATCGCGATGTCGGGCGCATCCGGCGGTTCCTGCCGGAAAGCGCCCGAGGGGAAGACACACGGAAGCGGCGGGAGAAGGAGCAGCGGCAACTCTCGGCGCTCGCCATGCTGCTCCAGAACGATCCCGAATACGCTGCGCTTTATGAGGACACCTTCGACAAGCTCCGCGCGGCCGAAGCCGCAACCGAGACCGCGCTGGCCCGGGCCAGGGACGGCCTTGCCGCAGCCAACGGCATGCTGGACGAGACGCTCGACCGCGCAAGCCAGCTACCGGACGGAACCAGGGCATTCCGCGATGCCGACGGCAACGTCTTTTCCGAAGATGGTCAACCGATCACCGGCGAAGCGCTCGACCAAGTCCGTTGGCGCGATGGCGCGCCCTCATACGAGGACTATCTCGCCAGGAAGAAGGCGGTCACGGGCGCGCAGGCCGCCTACGACGAAATCCTTCGCTATCAGGTCGACGTTCTGGGCCACGCCCGCGGGCGGCTTACCGACGAGGACAACCCGCCGACGAAGGAGGAGTTGGGCGAACTGCAACAGGATATCGACACCCAGATGCCCGATACGGTCCGACAAGAGCTGACGCCCACCTCCCACTCCGAACCCTCGGCCGAAGGCACGGCCAAGATCAAACCATTGTCACTCGGCCCCTAGGCCGGGCGGGCGGGGCATTCCCACCTCTGGAAATTCCCGCCGGCCGGGGGTTCCTCTGCCGCTGCCGGCGATGCTAGCCTGCGGCGGTATTCGGCACACGTGCCGCGGCATGCCGGATCTTTCAGCGAAACCGCCCCGGAGTCGTGTCGGCGGGGTAGGCGCAAGGGTCTGCGACACCCGTCCTCCAGCGGCCGGCCGGCAGTGCGGCACATCGGGGCGCCAGCAAGGAGGCCCGCATGACGGCACACCACCCCCTTACCCCCAGCGGTCGCACACTTCTCGCAGCGATCACGTTCGCGGCGGGCGCGATCGTGGGCGACTCGTCGCACGCTGCCGAGCCCAGCAAGCCGGAATGCGCTGCGCTCGAGAATTGGGCGGTGACGATAGATGAGGAGGATCGCGTCGCGCCGGTCGAAGGCAGCCGCGCCTGGATTCCGCAAGCCTTTCTCGAACCCGCCTTCGCGGAGCTGTTCGGGGTCCCCGCGCTCAGCTGGAGCTACGACGCCGCGGGCGATATGTCCGCCCACGTTCTCGAATGTGGCCACGCGGCCGGGAACGCGGGACGGATGGACGCCCGCAAAGCGCTCTACGACGCGCGTGGCTACTTCGTCAGCAATTTGAGAGGCGTCCTGAACCAGCAGGCACGCCAGGAAGCGGCGGCACAACGAGCGGCCGAGCGGGAGAAGGAGCGCCGCGAGCGCGAGGCCGCAGCGTCTAAGCTAGCTGCCGAACGGGCAGCGGAGCGCGAGCGGCAGGAAGCCGAGTTGCGGGCGCAACGGGCGGCACAAGCGCGCGCCCGTGCCGAAGCCCAGGCCGAGGCACAACGACAGGCGCAGGAACGCCCTCGTCCCGAGCGGCAGCGTCAGGGGACGTCAGGGCCGGCAGCCTCTACTGCCGGGAACGTTTCCGACGAAGGCGAGGCTCCGATTTCGGATTACGGGGAGAAGCTGGTCGCTGATTACCGGAAGAAGATCGCCGAGACAGAGGATTCCGCGGCGAGCCTGCAGCGCCTTGCACGGTGGGAGCAGGAGATAAGGCAGCGGATTCCGAAGTTCGCCGGCGATGAGGCGGCGACGGCGCTGCTGGAGCAGATCGCGGCCAAGCTTGCGCCGATCCGCGCCGCGACAGCGGACGGGTTCATGCGCTCCATCGACTCCGTAAGTATCGCCTCCGACCGGACATTTGTGGCCCGGATCGAGGAGAAGGTCGCGAGGGCTGCCAAACTCGATCTCACGCCAGAACAATTCGCCACGATCGAGGCACATGCCCGTAGCCGCCAGCAACCGCGGGCCGACCGGGCGCTTGCGGCAGCGGAAGAGGCGCTCGACGAGTTTCCCGAATCGCTGAAGGGCCTCGATGCATTGCAGGAGGACTTCGGCGAGATGCGCGCAGACATCGTCGATCGTGGAAGCGAGGCCGCCCGAACCTCTTACCTAGCGGCAGCAAGAGCACGCCTTACCGAAATCGCGAGAGAGGCCCTGCCGGAGTTCGAAGAGTTCGTCGATGGCCTGGAAGACGAATGGTGGAGCATGCCGGCGATCGAGCTTACCGCCGTCGGCAAGGATGGCTTTGAAGAAGTCGACGCGGACGTACGCACAGCCTACGACGCCATAATTGCCGCAAAGCGCCGACGGATTGAGGATGCTCAGCGCTGATGAAGCGCTGCAGCCCCTCCCTCGCCATCGACCGGCGCGCTGTGCTGTAACTGCAGCACGGCTTCGCATCGGGCTGGCAGAGGAAGCGGCGCGCCGTCGAGTTCTCCCGCCACGACGGCGACGACGCCGTCAAGCCGAACGAGCCTATTCTTCAACAACCCGCTAGTGATCGAAGTCTGACCCTTGGTACCCATCAGGCTAGCTAAGCGGAGCTGGCCCGGAGCGTCGACTCTGTCTGAACAACTGGAGCCAAAATCGAGCATCTATGGTATACGTCTTTTGCCGCAGCAACGAATTCGTGGGGCTTCCATGTCCGACAACACCGCAAACTCCGAACTGCGCAACACGTGGGAATCGGCCGCGCCCGGCTGGGCAAGATGGGAGCGGACGTTATCCGAGGGTCTGGCCGACGCTACTGACGCGCTGATCGATATGGCGGGTGTCCGGCCCGGCATGCGCGTGCTTGACGTCGCCTGCGGCGCCGGGAATCAGAGCCTCCGGGTTGCCGAGCGCGTCGGCTCGAGCGGCTCGGTGGTGGCCAGCGACATTTCGGCGACGATGCTGGAGTTCGTCCGCGCAAATGCTGCACGCGCGGGCGTCCTGAACATCGAGACGCGGGAATACGCAGCCGAGAATCTGGATGAAGCGGATGGCCCGTTCGACGCCGCGATCTGCCGCGTGGGCCTGATGCTTTTTCCATCGCCACGCAAAGCATTGGAGGCTCTCCAACGGGTGTTGAAGCCCAGTGGGCGCTTTGCGGCACTCGTCTTTACCACGCCCGCAAACAACCCCTACATGGCACAGCCGATGGCGATCCTTATGCAGTACGCGGGGAAGTCGCCTCCCGCGCCTGGACAGCCTGGGATCTTCGCGCTGGGAGGCGAAGGGATTCTCGAAGGGTTGATGAAGGAAAGCGGTTTCGTGGATGTGCAAACACAGACCGTTCGGGCGCAGCTACGGCTGCCGAGCGCGTCGGATGCACTGGAGATGATGCAACAGGCATTCGGTGTATACCGTGCCATAGTGGCGAACCTCGATCCTGAAGAAAAAGCCAGAGCATGGAACGAGGTCCATAAATGCCTCAAGCGTTTTGAATCGAATGGAAACTTCGAGACTGAGCTTGAATTCATCATCGGGTCGGGCGCCAGACCAACCTAACGTCCATCAAGGGCGTAGCAAGTGTCAGATTTCCGCCACTAGTCCGGCTTGAGCGGCCCGCACTGCTTCTTCAGCACCGCCAGAATGACTGCCTGTGGATGATAGTCAGGGTGCTCTCGCATCACGTCCAGGATGTGATCGTGCCGGCTGGCGCGGACCTGATCGTCCGATGCCGAATACCAGCGATCAAGGCAGGGAGCGAAGTTCTCTGTCGTTTGGCTCGCGACTATGCCGACCATCGTGACTGAAGTCTGAATCAGAAAATCCTGGCTTTGACGGTCCCAGCGCAGAAAGTCAGCGCTTGAAAATCCTTCTGCCCAAGGACTCTGTGGATAAATAAGGGCGCCTGCACCGACGACCATTGCGTAGGCGAATAATTTCTGCTTCGACATAAGGGAACCCTTATGTCGAAGCAGGATATTTTGTTGAAGACAATCATTTACAATTTGAAAGATGAGGGCCTGCGGGCAAGATGGGGGCAGCGCGCCGGCTGCGTCCGGCTTCCCGCGGACCGTTCAAAAGGGTTCCCTTTTGAACCGGCGGAGAGGCCGCCATGACGGGATCGCAGCAAGCCGGCCAACCGGGCCGCAGGATCGGTTACGCGCGCGTTTCCACGGCCGAGCAGACCACGGACCAGCAGGTCGCGGCGCTCCGCCGCGCAGGGTGCCGCCGCGTCTTCGTCGACGACGCGGTGAGCGCCATCGCCCGCGACCGGCCAGGGATGGAGAAGGCCCGCCGCGCCTTGAGGCCCGGCGACGTCTTCGTCGTCTGGGCGATCGACCGGGCGTTCCGCTCCACCCGCGAGGCGATCCTGTTCCTCGACGATCTCCTCCAGATCGGCATCGAGTTCCAGTCCCTGACCCAGCTCATCGACACGCGGACGCCCGAGGGGCGGAAATGGTACATCGACACCGCCTCCTGGGCGGAATACGAGCGCGCCATCATCTCCCGCCGCACGCGCGAGAAGATGGCACACGCCAAGCTGGCCGGAAAGCATGTGGGACGCCCGTACAAGCTGACCCGCCGCAAGGTGATGAGGGCGCACGACCAGGTCGCCCGCGAGGGGATCGACATCCGCGAGGTCGCCGACCGATGCGAGGTCGCTCCGATCACCATCGCCCGCGCGTTCAGGCGCTATGGCCTGGAGGTGTAGCGATGTCGGAGAGGAAGACGCCACACCCCGTCGATGTCCATGTCGGACGCCGGCTGAAGCACAGGCGGGAGCAGCTCGGGTTGTCGCAGGTAGTACTTGCCGGTAGCACCGGGGTGACGTATCAGCAGATACAGAAGTACGAGACCGCGCGGGACCGCATCAGCGCGTCACGGCTCCATGACATGGCGGAGACGCTCGGTGTGCCCGTCGGCTATTTCTTCGCTGGCCTGCCCCACGGCGAAGGGAGCGGATGCACCGTCGGTGACCCATCGGCCGAATCCTGAGTTTGACCATCCTTCGGAGATAACGCTGCGCGCAAGATGTGTGCTGTACTACAGCACCATCTCGGCTCGCCGCCTGCGGCGGCTCGGCAAGGGGACCCGCTGCGCGTCCCCGTTGCATCCCCCCGGCCTGTGGCGCTTCCCGGCATCGAGCCGGATCAGCGCCATCCAAACGTATCGCCGTTCGGATCACTCGCAGCGGAGATGTCGGTTCTCCCTGCGCCCCATCGACTTGGGAGCATTCTGCGCCCCCAAGCCCCCCGACCATTTCATGGAGACAATTCCATTGAGGCCATGTCATGGAGACCAACCCCTGCGCGGATTGGATGCCGCCATCTTGTCGAAGATGGATCACGACGGGGGCCCGGCGAAGCTGCACGTCGCCCCCTGCACGCGCTAATCGCCGCCCCTTGTGCGGGGCGTGGATCGAAAACAACAGACTGTGAGGTCGAGGAGTGGGATGGCTCCGCTCAGCCCCTTTGCTCCGGAAACAGCCCCGGCATCCAGCGTGAGGCGAGCTTCGCCGGAAAGGCGAGGCGGAGCGGCGCGCGGGAGGTTGGCGAGGTCAGGACCTCGCGGTCGATGAGGGCGGCGGTGACGCGGCGCGCCTGGCGCTCGGACGTGCCTATGATGCGGGCGACTTCGCCTCTGGGAAGCTCGCCGCGGTAGAGGACGGCTTCGAGGACGGCGCCGGATTGCGGGGGCAGGCGGTCGCCGCGGATTTCCTCCTCGGTCCAGATCAGGATGCGGTCGCGCAGGCGGTCGGGCTGGACCAGGCTTTCCATGAAGTCGACCTGATCGACGCAGGTGGTGAGGAAGAAGCGGGTGAACTCCGCCAGCGCCTCCTCGCTGAGGGTGCCGCGGCCGTCGAGATCGTTGCGGCGCTCGGCGTCGCAGGCCATGAGCATGCTCTTGTAGGTGCTCTCGTTGCGGGCGAGGCCGCGGGCGATCGACCAGATGCCCCCCGTGTCGAGCGTCTCCAGCAGCATGGCGTAGGACATCAACCGCGCGACGCGGCCGTTGCCGTCGAGGAAGGGGTGAATCCACAGCAGGCGGTGGTGGGCAGCGGCGGCGGCGAGGATGCCGTCGGTCCGCCCGAGCCTGCCATAGGCGCTCTCGAATCGCTCAAGGAACCGCGGCAGGGCGCCGGGGCTGATTGCGACATGGTGGCCGACCTTGACGTCGCGCTCGCGTAAGGAACCGGGGACCATTCTGATCCGCTCGCCGGTGTCCGGCTCCTCGACCCACAGAAGATCCTCGGGCAGCAGCTCGCCGAAGCGGCGATGCATCTCGGTGAGGCCGTCGAGGGTGGTGGCGCGGCCCTCGAGCCCGCCCTCGTCGATCCATTTCTGGACGGTGATGTGGGCCTTGGCCTCGAGCTGGAGGTTCCGCTTCCTCGTATCGGTGCTGTAGTCGTTCCTGAGCGCCCGCTCGATGTCGACCGGGTGGGTGTCGTGGCCCTCGATCAGGTTGCTGTAATAGCAGTTCATCGCCCGGACAAGATCGGCCAGCGCCTTGAGCACGCCCTCCGGCAGGCTCCGGCGGAACCCGGCCGAGCGCGATGCCAGGTCGATGGCGAGGTCGGTGAGCCCGGTCCGCTGCTGCGAGCTCTCGCTGATCAGCAGTGGCTCCATCAGGCCGATGGGCTCGCTGCGGTCGACCGGCATTATGGCCGGTTTAATGTCCTTCTTTTGATCGCTCACAATAACATATATAACATATAGTTACATATTCTTCAAGTCAGCATGCGGCCGTATGTATGGCCGCTTTTATGGCCGGTTGTTCCGATACAGGCACTGCACAATGCCGCGCGGGCCCTGCCTTTTGCTGCGCCGATGGGCTCGCCACCGGCGCCTGCGCTCAGATTCTGCCATGCCGCGCTCCATCAGCAGTATAAATGTCGACGTTAAAAGAATTAACAAACTTATATAATTAATGTTACAATAAAAAATGTATTTTAATATAGGAATTTTGATATGTCATCTATTCATAGGAATGCGATTATTGTCTTAGTCTTAGTTACTCTTAATCTTTTCAATGCCCCCTTTGCCGGGGCGCAGGATTCATCCGCCGCGACGGCCGATGCGGCCACGCGCATCGAGGTCGACGAGGAGGCGGACGTCATCCGCTTCATCGTGGGCGGCGAGGAGAGGGCCGTTCTGGATGCGGACGGGCTGCATGTGAACGGCAGCGTCGAATTCACCGGCACCATGACGGATATCCAGGTCTGGCCCGAGAGCGAGGTGAGCGATGCGCCGTAACCTCGCCGGGATCATCGCTCTGCTCGTTGTCTGGTTCCCGGCCTTGCCCGCGCAGGCGCAGGAGACGTCCGCGCGCTTCGAGGACGGGTCGGTCATTTTCAGTTACGACAACCGGGATTGTGACGGGACCCTTGAGGGCTCGCTGCGCTGGAATCCCACGCCCAAGAAGTTCGAGGTCTGCGATGGTACGGAATGGGGGCAGATCGCCAGCGAGAACGGGGCCTCGACCGATACCGCGCCTGACGCCTTCACCTTCACCGACCTCACGAATCATTCTCTCGGCGCGATCGCGCTCAGCGAGACACTCAGCATCACCGGATTCGACGGGCCGTTGATCGCCGAAGTGTCGGGGGCCGGCACACCCGAGATCAGCATCAATGGCGGGGCCTGGGTGACGGCCGGCGAGATCAATCCGGGCGACTCTCTGCGTGTCCGTCAGGTCAGCTCCGTCTCGGTATCGACGGCGACCGTCGCCGCCGTCACCGTCGGTACGGTCACCGACAATTGGAGTGTCACCACCAAGGCGGGACAGACGCGGATATTTCGGACGACGGTAGGAATAACAGGAGCTTCTATCGGCAGTCTCGCCAATGCAGATTCTATTTGCCAGACTAATGCGGCTAATCTTGGTTTTTCCGGAACATGGAAAGCCATACTCTCTGACGAAGCCACTAACGCGAAAGACCGTGTAACGATTGCCTACCCTGTTATTCGCGCAGAAGACGGGCTAACGGTGGATACGGCCAATATTTTCGATGGCTCCCTGGACACCAACGGGGTCACCGAGAGCAGCTCCACCTCCTTTGTTTGGACCGGGTCAAATCCAGATGGAACGACGGAAGCGGGATTAACCTGCAGTAGCTGGTCGAGTTCTGCCGGAAGCGGGAGACATGGCAGGAGCAATCGTTCGGATGGGACTTGGATGACTGAGGGCGGTACAATCTGTACGGGAACTCGAAGCCTTTATTGCGTTGATCAATAGGTTTCCACAGATGTGGGCTTGGCATTCGCGTGAGATTTGTCGCATCCGGCTTCGCCGGACCGGGCTGTCGTGAACCGCGCCCTGGCTGCGCCTGGTCGCGGCCGTCCGGCTTCCATCCCTTGCGCATAGGGCGGCTGCGCCGCCGATAGCCGCGCCCTTCCGGGCGCGCGGTTTCTTCGTGTTCTGGGCCTGCGGCCCCCTCCGCCGTCAAGGCCAAGCCCTCCCCCCGGATCAAGTCCGGGGTCCGGGCGTCGCCGGCGGTCTCCCCGAGCTTCCTCCCTGCGGTCGTGCAGCCCGGGCGATCCCCCTCCGCCGGCGCCGGCCTTGACGGCCTCCCCCCGCTCATTGGCGCGGGCCTAGTCGGGTTGCATGCGCAACCCCCAAGACTAGGAGAAAGACCAATGAAGACAGACATCTACCAGCGCGTTACGGATCGGATCATTTCCGATCTGGAACAGGGCGTCAGGCCGTGGCTCAAGCCATGGAACGCCGAGCATGCCGCAGGGCGGATCACCCGGCCCCTGCGGGCGAACGGGCAGCCCTATAACGGCATCAATGTTCTGATGCTCTGGGCGAGCGCCGTCGAGCGCGGCTTCGCCGCCCCCATCTGGATTACCTATCGGCAGGCCGCGGAACTGGGCGCGCATGTGCGCAAGGGCGAGAAAGGATCGCCCGTAGTCTATGCCTCCACCATCACCCGCACCGAAGCGAACGAGAAGACCGGAGAGGAAGAGGACCGCGATATCCCCTTCATGAAGGGATACACCGTCTTCAACGTCGAGCAGATCGAGGGATTGCCTGTGCACTTCCACGTGCCCGCCGAGCCCCGGCTCGATCCGGTGCAGCGCATCGACCATGCGGAAGCCTTCTTCGCCGCCACCGGTGCCGACATCCGCCATGGCGGCAATCAGGCCTACTACACCGTCACGCATGACTATGTGCAGATGCCGCCCTTCGAGACGTTCGTCGATGCCGAACGATATTACGAGACGCTCGGTCATGAGACGATCCATTGGACGCGTCACCCTTCGCGGCTGGAGCGGGATTTTGGCCGCAAGCGCTTCGGCGACGAAGGCTATGCGATGGAGGAGCTGGTCGCCGAGCTTGGCGCTGCCTTTCTGGCCGCCGACCTCGACCTGACCCCGGAGCCGCGCGAGGACCACGCCGCCTATATCGGCTCGTGGCTGAAGGTACTGAAGAACGACAAGCGGGCGATCTTCACCGCCGCATCCCATGCCCAGCGTGCCGCTGACTATCTGAACGGCCTTCAGGCTTCCGGACAGAGGGAGCAAGCGGCATGAGCAGGGTCAATTCCACAGAGGGACAGCTGGGCTTCGATGCCCTGCTGTCCGCCGCCGAGACCGACAACCGGGAGCGGCGCTTCGCCCGCGAAACCGCCCACCTTCCGGCGGAGATGGCCGAGGCCCTGCCGTTCTTCCGGGACCTCTTGGAGGCCCACGACGCGGCGATGCGTACCGCCGATGTCGACGAGACCATGCGCCTGCGCGAGGAGGCTTGCCAGCTCGCCCGCAAGCTCGACGGCGGAGATGGGGGCATCCTCGCCCATGCGGACGCGCCTGCCTATGTGCTGGCGCGGGAGACCGCCGCCGCGCCCGGCACGGTGCCGATATGGGGACAGACCGGCAGCTTCCAGATCACGGTCAAGACCATGCGCGTGCGCATCGAGCTCGACGGCGTGTTCGGCATCGGCAGCCACGCATGCGTCTGGCCGGGCTTCAGCGCCCATGCGGTCGACCCCGACCGCCCATTCGTCAGCCATACCGGCTACCGGAGCTTTCTCGGCATCTATGCCGAGCCGGTGCCCGGAATGACGCCCGAGCGCTTCGTCGCCGAGATCATCGCCGCGCATGTCGAGCGGCAGCTCAAGGGAAAGTTGGTCGCGATCGAGGAGCGATACCGGGAGAAGGCCGTCGAAGCAGTTTGAACGCGCGCGGCGGGCCGGTTCACACCGGCCCGCCGCTTCAGGTACAGGCGTCAGAGACGCAACGCCAGCTCGCGCTCGATGTTCTCGAGCGAGGCGAGGCAGTTACGCCGCTCCGCGCTCTCGCGCGGACTCCGGACGAGGGCGTCCGTGACGGCCCGGTGAAGGCCGTGTAGATCGCTCTCGCTGCATGCTGCCAGTTCGAAACGGGTGATGAGTTTCATCGTCGTTTCCTCCGTTTGATGGAGGCCCCGACCATCGGAGCCTTTCTGGCTCACGGACACATCATTGCCAGAGGAAAGGCTTCCGTGGGTGCGGGCCGCCGAGAACGGAGAAGAAACCGGCGATTAGCGATCAGGCGAATCGAATGGCCATCTGAAGTTCCAACGAGCAGCCCTCCCCAAATGGGGGCTGCACGATCTCTCCGCCTTTGAAGCAGTCCTTCGGATTAAGCATCCATTGCGCGCCACTTCACGAACAGCTGGTTCCGGTCCTTCCCAGCCCTCATGCTGGTGCTGGTGCTGGTGCTGGTGGTGGTGCTCATCGTGAACATGGAGATGCTCGTGCGTCGTCGGCTCGTGCCGATGCTCCAGCTCGACGGGATCACCGGCCGGCCAGAGGATCGAAGCGCCTGCGGTCGCAGCGAGCGCGATCAACGCCAGCACGGCGAACGCGGCCTCCAGGCCGAGGGCGCCGCCGACCCATCCAGCCAGTGGATAGGCAATCAGCCAGCAGCCGTGTGAGAGTGCGAACTGCGCTGCGAAGACCGCGGGCCGGTCGCCTTCGTGCGCCGAGCGGCGCAGGAGACGCCCCGCTGGGGTTTGGACCAATGACGATCCGGCGCCGAGCAGCAGCCAGATCGGCAGCATCGCCGTGAGGCCCGGCCCGGTGAGGCCCAGCAGCAGGCCGACGCCAAGCAGCATGTCGCCCGCGAGATGATACAGAACATCGCACTCGCCGCCGGCATTGCCTATCCGCGGGGCATCTTCCTGACGCCGGCCGCAGGGCGGCCTTGATGTTGGTCAGCAACGTGCTCGTGGCGATCAACGCCAAGTTGTTGGAACGGGCGAAAACCGTGATCCAGACAGGCTCAGGCGAGTAAAGCGCGAAGGACTTGGGCTGACAGGGCCCAATTGTCGGCCAAAATCGGAGTGGCGGCAGCCTTGGCCGATCGGCCGACTAGCCTTCCGACATCGCAAGTTTGTTACAAATAGATAAGAAGTATTACACAGTGTTACAATAAAAGTCGTTGAATACGAAGGTTATTGGCATACCTCTACTGCACTGGGCCTGAAAGAAATCTCAGATAATACGGAAGGGGTTACCAAGATGGCGCACCAAATAGCCAATGGGAGCAGGCGGATGTCGAAGGTGGCCGTGGCACTGGCCGTTGGGATCGCACTAATCGGCGCGTCTCAGTCATGGGCCGATGAACATGAGCCTGTTTCCGAGGGTGCTCACGGGCATTCCGAAATGGAGATGGATCACGAGTCGATGGAAGGCTCTTCGGAAGGCCCGGTTTCGGGAGAGGCGCAGCGTGGCGGCGAGGACGAGTCCGACCATGAGAAGATGCGGGGCTCGACTGGAGATGGACCGGTTTCCGAGGACGCCCACGGGCACGGCTCGAACTGAAATCGGCTGAGCGCTGCGGAGCGCCGCGTGGCGCTCCGCATCCGCTATCCGGTTCTGCTCTCTCGGGGAATAGAGCAGGGTGTCGCGGTCGCGACATCCGGATCGGCGGAGCCACGGATCACCCCGGTGGGGCATGCTCTGTCGCTGCTCATTGTGCTCAGCTACCTACCTTTGCGCCGGGTTCGGGCTGGCGATGCCAGCAAGCGTTCACATGCACGAAGCGAGGGCGCCGCTGTTGCCGGGATTCAAATGGCTGACCTGGCGCGGTTTCGTTTTCGGCCTGGTCGGTGCCTAAAGGTGAGAAACGGGGGGCTGCATCGTCTTACGCTTGTCAGCCGCCCTTCCGGACAAGTCAGGGAGACGAACATGAACAGGGGACTTGTCCCGGTCATTGCGATTGCCGCGGGGCTCGTACTCGGACCGCTTTCGGACTTGGTGCAAGGCCATGAGGTGACATCGGGCAATCTTGTGATCGAGCATCCGCGGCTGATCGTTCACTCGGACGACGCGGCGAGCGGGCTTGTCATTGCGACCATTGCCAACAGGGGCGAAAACGCGGAGATCCTCGAATCAGTCCGCTGTGCGGCGAATGACTGCTCGCCGGGCGAGGACGAGCCGATCGCGACCATTCCGGCAGAAAGAGAGGCACGGCTCGGGCCCGATGGCGTTACGGTACGATTGACTGACTTGGTCGGTCCGCACTTCGAAGAGACTATGGTTCGTCTGTTGTTCAGCTTCGCCGACGCAGGCGAAGTAACTGCGGATGCTATCGTCCAGATTCGACCGCCAGGTGATTAGGGCATGCTCCGCGCCATGATCGCATGGCTTTCTCCGATCGTAATCCTTCCCGTTTTTGGCGGCGGAGGAGATACCCGGCGACTGTCCCGACATCGGCTAAGAAGGTGCGCATGTGGGGAGGGCAAGGGCACATGATGGGCGGTGACTGGGGATGGGACACATGTTGTTCGGTTCGATCGCAATGGTTCTGTTCTGGGGCGCGCTGATTCTGGTCATCGTCCTGCTCGTCCGATGGCTGGGAGAAGGGCGCTCGCCCTTCGGCGGACCACGCCGTAAATCGGCCATCGACATCCTCGAGGAACGGTTTGCTCGCGGTGAGATCGACCAGGAAGAGTTCGAAGAGCGGCGGCGATTGTTGTCGGAGTGATAAGCGCAACCCGAATACAGTCGGAATAGCCTGACAATCACGGGTAGATTTTGTGAGCATCTATCAAGTTTTGATGCAGATTAAGGCATCCAGAATATTTCCTCTGCGAAGCTCACGCATTCCGAACGAGAGGGAGGTTGAAATGACCCGTATCAGTGTTTTGGCGATCGTCGCAGTGCTCGGATGGAGCACGGCTTCCGATGCCGTTGCGGCGGAGGAGCCGGATCACGAGGCCCACCACACCGAGGGCGCGTCCGCGGACGACGCGGCGGGCTCCGGCAACATGCCGATGATGGCCATGGAGGGCGCTTCGGGCATGGGCCAGATGGGCGGCATGATGGGCGGCAAGGGCTGCCCGATGATGGCGAAGATGCATGACGGTGGAACCGGTGGCGGCACACCGACCGTGGTGATCAACATCTACCCGGGCGGCGAGGTCGCCATGGCGGGCATGTCGGGCATGCGCGGACGGATGAAGGAACACGGCGGCGGCTCGATGATGGAAGGAGGCGCCCAGGGCATGATGGAAGGCTCCATGATGCAGGGCAGCGGCTCGGGCATGATGGATCGCGGCATGATGCGCGATGGCATGACCGGCGGCCAAATGATGGACCGCGGGCATATGATGGGCCGAATGGATGACGGAAAAGACCTGAATCTGTCCGCTGACGATGTGCGCACGATGATGCAGGAACGCATAGCGATGATGGAGGAGATGGGACTTCGACTTGGGGAAGTCGCGCCCATCGACGAGGACGTGATGAACGTCGAGATCCTGACCGAGGCCGGCGAGCCGCATCACCGCATGGTCGTCAACCGCCATTCCGGCGCGATGATGCGCGCGAACTGAACCAAGGCCGCGGTGCATGGCGGGTCCGACGGCCTTCGGTGATGTCGGCCGTACCCGCGGCAGGTCGGACGGCCGGGAGGACTCCGGTCCGCTGACTGACCACTGCCGGCTCACCATGCGCGTCGGGGGCGCGGTGCTTCTCATCGTCGTTCTGGCAGTAGTGTATTTTCTGCTGCGCGACAGCGGCACGCTGGCCCGACTTTCGGATGGCGACACGGTGCGGAGCCTGATCGAGGGTCTCGGCATTTTCGGTCCCGTAGCCGTTGCCTTCCTGCTTGCGGCAGCGATCGTCATAGGCCCCGTCCCGCGCGCGCCCGATCGCACTCGCCGTAGGGGCCGCCTACGGACATACCTGGGGCACTGTCCTCGTGGTCGCCAGTGCTGAGTTTGGGGCGGTCGTCGCCTTCACGATCGCCCGGGTGGTCGGGACATCGCCGTCGCTATGATCTTGGCCAGCCTCGCCCCTGCAGGCGGCGTGGCTGGTATTGTGTAAGGCGGCTGCGGTGGCAGTCAGTCCGCAGGTCCCGTGGCTTTCGGCGGACACCGACGGTCGCCGTAGGAGCAGAAGACGCAGCAATCGCCCGGTTTCGGGCGCAGGAGGGTGCCGCAGCCCTTGCAGTCGTAATAGAACTGGCAGGCGTCGGTGGGCATGGTCTCGGTTTCCCGATGCCCACATTCCGGGCAGGTGATCGTCGAGCGTGTCTCCATCAGCCGGCCGCCTTCCGCCGGTATAGCCGGATCAAGGCCCAGGCGGTGACGGCCAGGAACATCCCGAGTGCCGGCAGCAGGAGGTAGTCGATCCAGCCGAGCCAGGCGGAGAGACCAAGCGCCCCGAAGACGATCACCAGCACCGGCGTGAAGCAGCAGATCGCCGCGACGATCGTGCCGATGATGCCGGCCTCGAGCAGCGTGCGGTCGTTCATTCCGCGCCGCCGATCGGCTGAGAGGGGAACCCGGCGTCGGCCGTCGCCGCCGTCGGGGCTGTCACCTTCACCATGGCGTCGTCGAAGGTAACGGTGGCAGTGACGGTTCTGTCGCCGGCTGAAGAGAGCTGCACCGCGCTGACACCCTCGACCCTGGCGAGGCTCTCCTTCACGATGTAGGCGCAAGTAGGACAGTCCATGTTCTCTACCGCGAGCGTCGCCGTACGCTCACTAGCCTGGGCGCCGCCGACCGCGAGTAGGATTGCGCTCAGGACCGACATCCCGACAAGATTTCTCATTACCTCGTCTCTCCTTCAGATGCCCAGAAGCCGTGGCGCAACCCACGGAAAGATTACCGCCGTCGCCACGAGGCTTGCGGCAATCCACAAACCGCCCTTTGTCAGGCGGCCGGGCAACGGTCGGGCGCAGCCGTCGTCGCAGGGCTTTCTCGATCGCCGGTAGATCAGGTGATAGCCGTAAGCGAGGAATCCTGCCGCCAGGGCAAGGAAGACCGGCTGATAAGGTGCGAGCGCGGTCAGGTTGCCGATCCATGCGCCGCCGATTCCGAGGCTGAAGAGTACCAGGGGCGCGATACAGCATGACGACGCAGCCACCGCGGCGGCGAGCCCGCCGACGACGGCAATGGCTTGCCGGAACCCGGAGTCGCCACTACCAGCCGTCTCCGCAGGCGTCATGCCGATCCGCACCGATGGAGCCCTCCTTGACCATCACCGGTGCAGCCTAGTACCTGTAGCCACTACAGCATCAAACGAAAAATGCGAGAGCGTTTTGGTGGTGGAGAGCAGTATCGGCATCGGCGCGTTGTCGAGGGAGACCGGCGTTCATATCGAGACGATCCGTTACTACGAACGCATCGGGCTGATGGCGCCGCCGCCCAGAACGGGCGGCGGACATCGGCTCTATGACCGTGATGCAGTACGGCGCCTCGGCTTCCTGCGCCGGTCGCGGGAGCTGGGCTTCACCCTCGACGAGGTTCGCGCCCTACTGGCTCTGATGGACGGCGGGTTCACCTGCGGCCAGGTGCTCGACCTCACAGAGCGCCACCTCGCCGACGTGCGCGCGCGCATCGCCGACCTCCAGCGCCTTGAAGCGAGGCTCGTCGAAATCTCCGAGGGCTGCGCAGGCGGCGCGGTTCCCGAATGCCCGGTGGTCGACGCACTGTGGAGCAACAAGGCGGGCTGATCCGCTGCGTCGGGTCGGCCGGTTGGGCCTTATAGAATTGTCCTACCGGGCGGATATTTCCGACTGGCGGCGGCGTATCTCGGGCGGCCATCGGCTCTTGATGTAGGCGAGAACGGCCAGGATCTCCTCATCGGAGAGGATACCGTCAAATGCCGGCATGTCGCTTTCGTAGCCTTCGGGTGCGAGCGGCGGCTGCAGTCCGTGCTTGACCAAGGCGAAGAGGTGCTCGTCGGGATGATGCCAAGTATGACCGGTCTCGTCGTGCGGCGGAGCCGGCAAGCGGCCATCGGGTCGACGGGTGCGCCACTCCGGCTGTCCCTCGAGATCGGCGCCGTGGCAGCTCGCGCAATGGGTGCGGTAGGCGGCGGCGCCGGTCTCGACCTGCTGCACGTCGCCTGGGTCCACGACGATTCGCGGCTGCATCGGCCACAGCAACCAGGCAGCGATCCCGGCGCTCGTCATGGCTACGACGAGCATGGAACCGGCAAACCGCCGGCTCCGTCCCCGCGACGCGGAGGGATTACTCGACGGCATAGACCGTCGGCTCTCCCTTTCCGAAGGCATGGATCGTGAAAGGCTCGCTCTTGGTTCCGGACATTCCCGGCGAGCCGAGCGGCATTCCGGGAAGCGAGATGCCGCGAACGTCGGGACGTTCAGCGAGAAGCCGCTCGATGACTCCCACGGGGACATGCCCCTCGACGACATAGCCGTCGATCAGCACGGTGTGGCACCCTTCGTACCCAGCTGGCACGCCGTGGCGCTCCTTGGTTGCGGAGAGATCCTCGGTATCCTGTACCGCCACCATGAAGCCCTCTGCCTGAAGATGATCGGCGTAGGCTTCGCAACAGCCGCATTGCGGGTCCTTGTAGAGAGTGGCAGCCGGAAGATCGGCCGCCATCGTGGGACGCATCGACAGCGCGAGCAGCGCTGCAAACAGGAATCGGATCATTCGGTCACTCCTGCGATTGGTATTGACTGGAAAAGTCGTGTCTGCGGTGGTTCACAGAGCGCTTGCAGGATCAGGAGCGGGGTGGGCCCGGATCGGGTGCGGCGACAAAATCTGCGGGCGGACTGCGATCCTCTGGAGACACACCTTTCAGTCGGCGATCCGCGATATCGGCGAGGCGAAGCGGCACAAACGCCGTTCAGACCGGTCGCGAACTCATCATTGCCAGGAGTTATGACGCAGGAACATGAACCGCAAGGTCATGCACACACGGATGAATCGCTTTTCCGGAATAGGCTTGCAGCGCGTCAGGGAACTGGTATTTGTAGATTATGACCATCCGGAATCGGCTCTTCGCTTGTCTCGCGGTGCTGGCATTCTTCGCGAGTTGCCTGCAGCCGGCGATGGCGGCGGCGCATCTGGCGAATGGCTTGCCGACAGCCAAGAGCACGGCCGACACTGCATTTGATGCCGGACAAGGTCCGTTGCCCCCGGGATGCGCGGGAATGGAGCGGCAAGCTTCTGAACTGTGCCTGTGGCTCTGCGCTGATTCCGCCGAGTTCATTGCTCCCTGCCCCTCGGTGTCGACCGAATTTGCGGCAACGGTCTCCGAGGTTGCACCTACACCGGACCTCGTCAGTTCTCTTGCCCCGCGGGCACCGCCGCGAACAGCTCGGGTATCCGGCCGGAAGACTTACCTCCTCACTCTGCGACTCCGTCTCTAACGCCACTCCGTAGTGATTAGCCGGCATGCGGTTCGCCGCACTGCCGCTATGTCCTCTCGGGTCCCTTGCACCCGATGCGCTCACTGCGGAGTCTGATCATGACTTTGTCATCTCGCGTCCGGAACGCGCACCCGCGCCGGTGGCCGCTCGCCCCGTGGCGACGGGCGGTTGCCGGAGCCATCCTCGTCGCCCATCCAGGCGCAGCCGCCGCCGCGTCGGACACGTATCATCTCTCGCTGGCCGAAGCGGAAGCCATAGCGCTCGGCGACGAACCGACGCTTGATCGGCTCCGCGCCGAGGCGGAGCGTCTCGATGCTCTCGCGATCGCGGAAGCGGAACTCCCCGACCCGAAGCTCAGCATCGGCCTCATGAACCTGCCGGTCGACGAGTTTCGCTGGAGCCGAGAGCCGATGGCGCAGGTGAAGGCCGGCCTGAGCCAAGCCTTTCCGCCCGGCAGCACCCTCACCTTGAGGGGCCAGCGCATGAGCAGTCTGGCTGACGCCGAAAGGGCCGACCGGGAGGCAACCGCCCTTCGTCTCCGCCGCGACGTCAGACTGGCTTGGTTGGAGGTCCATTACGGGACGCAGGCGGAAGCAGTCGTTGCCGAGGCGGCACACGTCTTCAAAAGCCTGATCGGCTTCACCGAGTCCGCCTTCTCTACCGGGCGCGGTAACCAGCAGGACCTCATTCAGGCCGAACTCGAACTCGGCTTCATCCGCGACCGCGCCACCGAAATCGCCGCCGCGCTCGAAGCAGCGCGGGCTGATCTCGGCCGATGGGTGGGACCGGCTGCAGCCGCACGTCCACTCCCGCCCGAGCTTCCGGACCTTTCCGTGCCGCTCCCTGAAGCGGAGGTCGTGGCCCTGCTCTCCACACATCCCCTGGTGAGTGTCGAAGACCGCAGGATCAGCGCCCACCAGACGGGAATCGACATCGCCGAAGAGCAATACAAGCCCGCCTGGTCGCTCGACGTGAGCTACGGCTTCCGCAGTGGAGAGGACCCGCTGCGCGGCGAACGCCCCGACCTCGTCTCGGTGATGGCGAACCTCACATTGCCGTTGTTTCCCGCCGACCGCCAGGATCAGCGGCTCGCCGCGAGCAAGAGCGTTGCGGCCGCCGCTGTGTTCGCCCGCGACACCGTGCTGCGCGATCTCCGTCGCGAAACTGAGGCCGCTTTCGCCGCATGGCGGCGGCTCCGGGAACGCGAGGCGCTGTTCGAGGACGAACTGCTTGGCCAGTCGACCGCGAACGTCGAAGCCGCACTGCACGCGTATCAGGCCGACGTCGCCGACTTCACCACGGTGATTCGCGCCGAGCTCAGCACGCTGGAGGCGCGCCTCAGCCTCGCCCGCATCAAGGTGGATCGCCTGAAAGCGGCGGCGCGCATTCTCTATCTTCAGGGGGGCGCCTGATGCGTGCGCGCTCAGCTGTTCTCGTCGTCTTCACTCTCGCCACCGGTCTCACCGTCGGCGTCGTCGCCGAGCATGTGTGGAACCTGGGTGACCGCGTACCGGGATTGGGAATGGAGACGATGGAGGGCAACGCCGGGGATCAGTCGGGCGAGCGCAGGATTCTCTATTGGGTCGCTCCGATGGACCCGAACTATCGGCGCGACAGCCCCGGCAAATCGCCGATGGGAATGGATCTCGTCCCGGTCTACGAGGGCGAGGAACCGGAGGTCGCGGAGGAGCCGGGCGTCGTGCGCATCGCGCCGGAGGTGGTCAACAATCTGGGCGTCCGCACCGCCACCGCAGAAAGATCAGCACTCTCCCGCGAGGTCCGTACGGTCGGCTTCGTTACCTATGACGAGAAGCGCCAGAGCCAGGTCCATACGAGAGCGGAAGGCTGGATCGAGCGCCTCTTCGTACGTGCCGCGGGCGAGCGGGTGAAAAAGGGCGAGCCATTGTTCGCGTTCTACTCGCCAGACCTCGTGAATGCGCAAGCGGAATACCTGCAAGCGCTCCGGACCGGACAGCAGAGACTTATCGACGCCGCATGGTTTCGCCTCAAGGCGCTCGGAATATCGGGCGCTCAGCGAGACCAGCTCGCCGAGACCGGCACCGTAGACGAACTCGTCCGTGTGTACGCACCGCAGGACGGTGTGGTGACCCGGCTCAATGTCGCCGAAGGCATGTACCTCGTGCCGGGTACGAACGTCATGACGCTTGCCGACCTCTCGCAGGTCTGGCTGATCGCAGATGTCTTCGAGCAGCAGGCGGCGTGGATGGAGGTGGGACTTCCCGCAGAGGTGCGCCTGCCCTACGCGCCCGGTCAGGTCTGGAAAGGACAGGTCGACTACGTCTATCCGGACCTCGACCCCAAGACGCGCACGCTGCCGATCCGCCTGACGCTTCCCAACGCTTCCGAATCCTTGAAGCCGGATATGTACGCCGATGTCGCGCTTTTCGCCTCGCCTCGGGAAGCGGTCCACGTGCCGCGTGAGGCGGTGATCCGGTCGGGCAACGGTGACCGGGTCGTACTCGCGCTCGGCAACGGCCGGTTTCGGCCGGTCGAGGTCGTCACCGGCATCGAGTCCGGCGGGCGGACGGAAATCCTCGAAGGGCTCGAAGCTGGCGACACGGTCGTCGCCTCGGCGCATTTCCTGATCGACTCCGAAAGCAGTTTCGCGGGCGGCTTCCGGCGCCTCACTCCCATGGACGATCAGCTGGAGCCGGAGCCGCCGCCCGTCGAAGCCGAAGGCGTCGTCAACACGGTGATGCCGGAGGCAGGCAAACTCAACCTGACCCACGAACCGATCCCGGAAATCGGCTGGCCGACCATGACCATGGATTTCGCGGTCACCGACGCCGTCGATCTCGACACGGTCGCCGCCGGCGCGACCGTCCGCTTCACTCTGTCGCCGGCATCAGACGGCAGCTACGAGATAACCGCGATCGTGCCCGTCACCAACTGAGCATCAAAAGGAGACCCCACCATGTTCCGTGTCACTTTGATCAGCGCCGCCGCTTTGGTTCTATCGGGATTTGCGGCGCCCTTAGAGCCCGGCATGTCGACAGACATCGCCTCTTTGATCCGGACCGCGCAGGCGGCGGAAGAAACGGCGGCGAGCGGCGTCGGCACCGTCAATTCCGTGGGAGCTGCGGCGCGCAAGATCAACCTCACCCATGAGCCGCTGCCGGAGATCGGCTGGCCGAAGATGACCATGGACTTCGCGGTCGCTGAAGGGATCGATCTCGACGCGGTAGCGCCGGGCGACGCGGTGCGGTTCTCGCTCTCCGAGGCCGGCGACGGCAGCTATGTGATCACCGCCATCGAGACCGAGAGCCGTTAGCGGCGGCCGGTTCGGGGAGCGCTCCCGCCCATGCTGTCACGTCTCATCGACTGGTCGATCGGCAACCGGTTCCTGGTCTTCATGCTGGTCGCCCTGTTGACCGCATGGGGCATCCATGCGATGCGGACGATCCCCCTCGACGCCATTCCCGATCTCTCGGACGTCCAGGTCATCATCAAGACGACCTACCCCGGGCAGGCGCCGCAGGTGGTCGAGGACCAGGTGACCTATCCGCTCACCACGGCGATGCTGTCGGTGCCTGGCGCCGTGACCGTCCGCGGCTACTCGTTCTTCGGAGATTCGTTCGTCTACGTAATCTTCGAGGACGGCACCGATCTCTATTGGGCGCGCTCCCGGGTCCTGGAATATCTGAGTCAGGTGGCCCCGAACCTTCCCGATGCCGCGACGCCCGCCCTAGGCCCGGACGCCACCGGCGTCGGCTGGGTCTACGAGTACGCGCTCGTCGACCGCAGTGGACGCCACGACCTCGCGGACCTCCGTACCATCCAGGACTGGTTCCTTAAGTTCGAGCTCCAGACAGTGCCCGGGGTCGCCGAGGTCGCCACCATCGGTGGCATGGTCAAGCAGTACCAGGTCGTCGTCGACCCCGAGCGCCTCCGGGGCTACCGCCTGCCGCTCGCCCAAGTGCGGACGGCGATCGAACGCGCCAATCAGGAAACCGGCGGCTCGGTCATCGAGATGGCGGAGGCCGAGTACATGATCCGCGCCAGCGGCTACATCAAGGGCGCCGACGATCTCCGGCAGGTGCCGCTCGGCACCACCGACCGCGGCACACCGATTCTGCTCTCCGACGTTGCCGAGGTCCGCATCGGCCCGCAACTGCGGCGGGGCGTCGCCGAGCTCGACGGGGAGGGCGAGGTCGTCGGTGGGGTCGTCATCATGCGCTGGGGCGAGAATGCGCTCACCACCATCGACGGGGCGAAGGCGCGGCTCGCCGAACTCGCGCGAAGCCTGCCCGAGGGCGTCGAGATCGTCGAGACCTACGACCGCTCGGACCTCATCCGGCGCGCCGTCGCCACGCTCGAAGAGAAGCTGATCGAGGAGTTCCTCGTCGTCGCGGTCGTCTGCTGGCTCTTCCTCTTCCACCTGCGCTCTGCGCTCGTCGTGATGGTCAGCCTGCCGATCGGCATCCTCGCCGCCTTCATCGTCATGCAGATGCAGGGCATCAACGCCAATATCATGTCGCTCGGCGGCATCGCCATCGCGATCGGTGCCATGGTCGACGCGGCCATCGTGATGATCGAGAACCTGCACAAGCATATCGAGCGCGAAGGGTTGACGCCGGAGAACCGGTGGCAGGTTATCGGCAATGCCTCGCGTGAGGTCGGGCCACCACTGTTCTTCTCGCTCCTCATCATCACCCTGAGCTTCCTCCCGGTCTTCGCGCTCGAAGCACAGGAGGGACGGCTGTTCAAGCCGCTCGCCTACACCAAGACCTACGCCATGGCGGCGGCGGCGGGCCTGTCGGTGACCTTGGTGCCGGTGCTGATGGGCTATTTCGTCCGCGGCCGCATCCTTCCCGAGCGCCGCAATCCGATGAACCGGATTCTCATCGCGGCCTACCGCCCGTTCATCGCAGTCACGTTGCGATTTCCGGCCCTGGTCCTCGTCTTCGCCGTCGTGATCGCGGCAAGCGCCTATATCCCCCTCCGCACGCTCGGCAGCGAATTCATGCCCGATCTCGACGAGGGTGACCTTCTGTACATGCCGAGCACCTATCCCGGAATCTCGATCGGCAAGGCGCGCGAGTTCCTGCAACAGACCGACAAGCTGATCCGCACCGTGCCGGAGGTGGAGACCGTCTTCGGCAAGGTCGGCCGCGCCGAGACGGCGACTGATCCGGCTCCCCTGACCATGGTCGAGACCACGGTCCGCCTCAAGCCACGCGAAGAGTGGCGGCCGGGCATCACGATGGAGTCGCTCCGCCGCGAGCTCGATGCGCTCGTCGATTTTCCCGGCATCTCGAACGTCTGGGTCATGCCGATCAAGAACCGTATCGACATGCTGGCGACCGGCATTAAGACTCCGGTCGGAATCAAGATCGCCGGCCCCGATCTCGATGTCGTCTCCGAGATCGGCACCCGCATCGAGGAAGCTCTCGCCGATGTTCCGGGCACGACCTCGGTCTATGCCGAGCGGGTCGTCGGCGGCCGCTTCGTGGATGTGAACATCGATCGCTTGGCGGCGGCGCGCTACGGGCTCAACATCGCCGACGTGCAGGACATCGTTCGAACGGCGATCGGCGGCATGCGGATCACTGAGAGTATCGAAGGGCTCGAACGGTATCCGGTGAATCTCCGGTATCCGCGCGACGTCCGGGACTCGATAGAGACGCTCAGGCTTCTGCCGGTCGTGACCCCGACAGGTGCCACCGTTCCCCTGAGCGCCGTCGCGGAAGTCGCCGTGGCCGAGGGGCCCGGCATGATCAAGAGCGAGAATGCACGACCCAATGGCTGGGTGTTCATCGATATCGCCGGGCGCGACCTCGGATCATACGTGGCGGACGCCCGGCAGCGGGTGCGCGAGGCGGTCGCGCTTCCGGAGGGCTATGCGCTCTCCTGGTCCGGACAATACGAGTTCATGGAGCGTGCGAAGGCGCGCCTGACGCTTGTCGTGCCGGTCACGCTCGCCATCATCGTCCTTCTCCTCTACCTGAATTTCCGCCGGGTGCCCGAGGTGCTGATGATCATGGGCACGCTGCCGCTCGCCTTGGTCGGCGGCGTCTGGCTGATCCAATGGCTGGGCTACAACCTCTCGGTGGCCGTCGGCGTCGGCTTCATCGCGCTCGCCGGGGTCGCGGTCGAAATCGGCGTCGTGATGCTCGTCTATCTGAACCTCGCCCTCGACCGACGCATTGCCGCGGCCGAAGCAGAAGGGCGACGGCTCGCACCAGAGGACGTTCGCGCTGCGGTGGTCGAAGGGGCATTGCACCGCGTGCGGCCCATCATGATGACCGTGACGGCGATTATCGCCGGCCTGCTGCCCATCATGCTCGGATCAGGCACGGGATCGGAGGTGATGCAGCGCATTGCCGCACCAATGGTGGGCGGAATGGTGAGCGCCACGCTGCTCACCCTCGTCGTAATCCCCGCGGTGTTTCTGCTGTGGAAAGCGCGGCTCGGTTCGAGACGTTTGTCGTCCGAACCGATTTCCCCGGTACCGTAGGGCACGAACAGGTGCGAGGACTGAACGGAATATTTCAAGCTGGTGTCCGATCTTGGGCCGAGAGAATCGCAAACTGGCCGATCCGAGAAATTTCCTAAGCTACTGACTTAGCATCGATTCTCAAAACCGAAACGGCGCCCTGGCGACCACGCTTTGCGGTCGTTGCCGTGGTGGGCAGGCCGCCGGCGTCCTTGCGCGCGAGCGCGCAAAAACATCAGAGAGGATTTTCCGCTGCGCGTGACCAGCGGGGCGGGCGATCTGTCCCGGGCGCGGCTGAAAGGGAGGTCGATCCGCGCAACCTACGCAGCCTCGTAGCTGGAGAACACCTCCGTACTGCCGTCGCGCCGGATCAGGAAGACGTCATAGGCTTCGCGCTCGTCCTCCGGTCCCATGCCGGGCGATCCGTAGGGCATGCCCGGCACGGCGAGACCGACGGCGTCCGGCCGTTCCGCGAGCAGGCGCCGGATGTCGGCAGGCGGCACGTGGCCCTCGATCATGTAGCCGGCGATCTCTCCCGTGTGGCACGAAACCATCTCCTGCGGAATGCCGTTCTCGATCTTGTAACGCATGAGCAAGGTCCCCGCGCTCCGCTCGGTCGAGACTGAAAACCCGTCATTTTCGAGGATCGCGATCCAGGCGGAACAGCAACCGCAGTTCGGGTCCTTGAGCACGTGGATCGCTGGCCTGGCACCCTGAGCGCGCGCCAGCGTTGGCGATATCGCCAACAGCGCCGTTCCACCGATCAGGACTGTGCGGCGGGAAGTGGTTCCGTGAGGCATCTGGTTCTCCTTCCAGGTTCGGCGTTCAGATTGTCTGGAGCGGCACGTGCTCGTTTCAGAGATCAACCCGCCTGAGCCGCAGAGCGTTCGTGATCACCGATACCGACGACAGGCTCATCGCCGCCGCAGCGATCATCGGAGACAGCAGCATCCCGGTTACGGGATAGAGCAGTCCGGCCGCGATGGGCACGCCAAGCGTGTTGTAGGCGAAGGCGAAAAACAGGTTCTGCTTGATGTTGCGCAGGGTGGCGCGGGCGAGCTTGCGGGCCCGGACGATGCCCATGAGGTCACCGCCCAGAAGGGTGATTCCGGCGCTCTCCATCGCCACATCGGCCCCGGTGCCCATGGCGATGCCGACATCGGCGGCGGCGAGCGCGGGCGCGTCATTGACCCCATCACCGACCATGGCGATCTTGTGGCCGTCGCGGCGCAACTCGTCGATCAGGTCCTTCTTGGCTCCGGGAAGGACGCCCGCGCGCACCTCGTCGATTCCGAGCTTGCCCGCCACCGCCTGTGCCGTGCGTTCGTTGTCGCCCGTCGCCATGATGACGCGCAGCCCCAGGTCGTGAAGTTCCCGGATCGCCTGCGCCGTCGACTCCTTGATCGGGTCGGCCACCGCCACGATGCCGGCAAGCGCGCCATCGACCGCGATGAACATCGCCGTCTTGCCTTCGGCGCGCAACGCGTCGGCCTTGGCTTCGCCCTGCGCCGTGTCCAGCTCCATTTCCCGCATCATCGCGGCATTGCCGAGCGCCACCCTGCGTCCGCCGACCTTGCCTCGCACGCCCTTGCCGGTGACCGCTTCGAAGTCCGCAGCCTCCTGCCGCTTGGCGCCCAGCGCCTCGGCCGCCTCGACGATGGCTTCGGCCAGCGGGTGTTCCGAGCCCCGCTCGAGCGCTGCGGCGAGCGACAGCAGGTCGGCCTCCGGCAGATCCCCCAGGGCAACCGAGTCAGTCAGCTTCGGCTTGCCCATGGTCAACGTGCCGGTCTTGTCCACGATCAGCGTGTCGACGCCCGCCATGCGTTCCAGTGCCTCGGCATCCTTGATCAGCACGCCCGCCTGCGCCCCGCGTCCCGCCGCCGTGGTGATCGAGATCGGCGTCGCCAGTCCAAGGGCGCAGGGACAGGCGATGATCAGCACCGACACCGCCGAGGCGATGGCGAAGACCAGCGCGGGTTCCGGGCCGAAGATCACCCAGACGACGAAGGCGACGATGGCGATGGCCACCACGGTCGGCACGAACACCGCCGAGACCCGGTCCGCCAGCCCCTGGATCGGCGCGCGCGACCGCCGCGCGTTCGACACCATCGCCACGATCTGCGCCAGAACGGTATCGGCCCCGACCTTGCCCGCCTCAATAACGAGACTGCCGTTCTTGTTGATCGTGGCTCCGGTCACCGCGTCGCCCGGACCCTTTTCCACCGGCATCGACTCGCCGGTCAGCATGCTTTCGTCCAGGGACGAGCGGCCCTCGACGACCGTCCCGTCGACCGGGACCGCATCGCCGGGGCGCACGCGCAGCCGGTCGCCTTCCATGATGTTTTCCAGCGGCGCGTCATACTCCGACCCGTCCGGCAGGATGCGCCGCGCCGTCTTGGGCGCCAGATCCAGAAGCGCGCGGATCGCGTCGCCGGTGCGTTCCCGTGCGCGCAACTCGAGAACCTGGCCCACAAAGACCAGCGTCACGATCACCACCGCCGCCTCGTAATAGGTGCCGACGCCGTGGCCCATCCGGTAGGCATCAGGGAACACGCCGGGCAGGAAGGTGGCGACCAGCGAATAGAGATAGGCCGCCGCCACGCCGAGACTGATCAGCGTCCACATGTTGGGGGAGCGGTTCATCATCGAGTCCCAGCCGCGTCGAAAGAACGGCAAGGCAGCCCAGAGGATGATCGGCGTCGCCAGCACGAACTCGAGATAGCTGGCGGTCTGATGCCCGATCCAGTCGCGCACCGGCAAGGCGACCAGTTCGCCCATCGTCAGGATGATGAGCGGCACCGCGGCTGCCGCCGAGATCCACATCCGGCGGGTGAAGTCGGTCAGTTCCTCGCTGGGCTCGTCCGAGGGCAGCATCGGCTCCAGCGCCATGCCGCAGATCGGACATGCCCCGGGCGCGTCACGGACGATCTCCGGGTGCATCGGGCAGGTGTACTGGACGTTGGCCGGAGGGACCTTCTTCTGCCCGGTGGCCCGGCCCGAGGCGTAGAACCACGGATCCGCCTTGAACTTCGTCTGGCATTTCTCGGAGCAGAAATGGAAGGTCTCGCCCTGATACTCCGCGCGACGCCCGTCGGGCTTGACTGCGACCATCATCCCGCAGACCGGGTCCTTCGCCGTCTCTGTTCCCGCCGGAATTTCGGACTCCGCGTGATGATGACCGTGGTCCATGTCCTGCCAGCCTTTGCTACTCGTTTCAGCTTGCGACTTCCCGCCGTTGGAACCTCACACCATCTTAATGTTGGTCGTGAGCGCCATCCCTGACCGGATTGTGCGCCAGGAAAACCCACACGAACAGGAACACCAGCGCCATCCCGATCGCACCAAACACGACGATCAGCGGATCGGACTGCCACTTCATCGCGGCGAAGGTGGTCAGCATCACTGCATCGCCGCCCGCAGACGGAAACGCATTCGACATTTTAATGTAGGTGTAGGCGCTGAACGCGGTCACGACCGCGCCCACGACGAATGAGAGCGGGAAGAGCGACCCTGCAAGCTCGGCGATCTGGCCCGTCAGCGCGAAAATGCCTGCGCCGATCATCACGCCGGTGCCCATGGCCACCGCGCCCCATAGAGTGATGCTGTTCTTCTCGTAGTTCTTCGCCATCACTTTCTCTTTTCAGGCTGTCGGCGCATCGCCACCCAGAGAAGCGGCAATCCCGTCACAAGTCCGAGGCCGAGCACCGCCCATGTCGCCCGGCCAAGGTCCCCGCTCACCGCCTCGCCACCGAAATGAGTGAGCAGGAAGCTCGCCGGAACGATGCCAGCCAGTGTCGCAACCGCGAAACGCCAGGCGTGCAGGCGGCTGAGCCCGGCCGCGTAGCTGATCATGTCGAAGGACACGAAGGGCATCAGGCGGCTGGCAAACACCGTCGCCGTCAATGCAGTCTGCGACCCGAGCAATCCTGCATCGACGTGGTCACCGAACACGCGCCGCAAGACGTCATGCCCCAGAACCCGTGCGAGGCCGAAAGCGATCAGCGCCCCGAGCTCGGCGCCGATCACGACCTGCACCGTCCCCCAGAGATGCCCGTAGGCCGCTCCGGCCGCCAGCGCGATCGGCGCGCTTGGGATCGGGCTGGCCACGACTGCGACGATCATGAGCGTGACGATCAAAACCGGCCCCCATAGGCCAGCGCGCGCAACCAGCATCTCGAGGCGCTTACCGTCCATCAGTTCGCGTGCCTCGGTGAACACCGACGGCGCAAACAGCCAGATCCCAAGCAGGGCGATCCCGAGGAGCACCAAACCCGCAAGAATGCCGGCGCGCAGGGTCATCTCAGATCGCCTCGACAGCCTTCGCCAGGAGGCCGCGGGCCTGCCCCGCGACTACCGTCAATTCGGTGTTCTCGACCGCCTGCATCGACGCCACCGGGTCGATGGCGCTGACCTCCACACCGCCCTCGACTTCGCGCAGGATGACGTTGCAGGGCAGCATCGCCCCAACCCTCGGCTCGATCCCGATCGCCTGATGCGCCATGTTAGGATTGCAGGCGCCGAGAATTCGATAGGCCGGCATCTCGACATCAAGCTTCTTCTTCATCGTCGCCTTGACGTCGATCTCGGTCAGCACGCCGAAGCCTTGGTCCGCGAGTGCTTTTCGTGCGCGGGCGTCAATATCATCGATATCACCGCCAGCTATCATTCGAGTGATCGTGTAGTTCATTGCGATGTCCTTTCACTTATTTCCCAAGATGCTTGACCAGGGTGGCTATCGCCGAAACCCCTCCACCACCAGCAGATGGTTGATCGCCTCGAAACGCCCAGTGTCGCGTAACAGTGCGAGCCACTGATCGTGCCCCAGGGCGGCAGTCAAGACCTACTCCAGCCATAACATCCGGACCGGCATCCAGATCGCCATTCCGATTATCATCAGGTTCTCGCTCAGGGATACGCATCAGCGTCAGGGGACATCAGGGCCGGCAGCCTCTATTGGCGGTGTCGTGTTGGTCCCATCATGGGCCACCAGAGCGACGGAACTTGCAGATCCACCCGCAACTGACCGCCACCCTGCTGGCAATCTCGCTGAGCGGATGCGCCGCCGTTGCCTATCCTGTGCCGCAAGGCGCGGTCAACGTTCCGCCCGGCCATATGACGCCGCCGGGCTGTTGCCGGGTATGCTTTCCCGATTGGTTGCCGAGCCAGCAGCTAACACCCGGTCCGTTCGAGGCGCTATGGCATCAGGTACCGCCTGTGCGGCGCCGGTATCCGGGTCCGGCGCTGGGATACGGCGAATAAAGAAAGCCCGCCGAGCGTACCCGGCGGGCATAGGGCGCTCTCTCTCGAAGAAAGCGCAGGCCGTGGAAGATTCAGTGTGCGCCGTCGCCAGGAGCCGGACAAGAAAAAGCCTGTCGGCAATCCCATACGGAGCCCCGCGGCGTGTCAGTGTAGCGACAGCGACCTGTCCGGCGCGGCAGCACTGCCGCCGGTTGGATTCTAAAAAGCGTTGGGCAAGCCGATGCACTTCTACAATGAACATATCCTCCCTCGGCTGACCCACTTGGCGATGCGCCAGGAGCAGCTCCTTCCTTATCGGAGTCGCGCCGTCGCTATCGCGAGGGGGCGTGTTCTCGAGGTTGGCGTCGGCTCCGGTCTGAACCTTGCGCTCTACCCGGATGCAGTGCGCGGAGTCATTGGCATCGATCCTTCGCCAGGGTTGCTCCGACTGGCGGTGGCGGCATCGCGGAACCGCACACCTGAGACGACGCTGATTGAGGGCTCGGCGGAGGAACTGCCGCTCGAAGACGGAAGCATCGATTGTGCGATCGCGACCTGGACGCTTTGCAGTATTCCGCAGCCTCGCCGAGCGCTCTCGGAGATCCGGCGCGTTCTAAAGCCGCGGACGGGAATCTTCAGCTTCGTCGAGCACGGCTTGGCGCCGGAGCCGCGCGTCCAACGATGGCAGCGATGGCTAACGCCCGCCTGGAGCCGTTGCGCCGGGAACTGCCATCTCGATCGGCCGACGGCGACTCTCATTGAGGAGAGCGGGTTTCGAATCGAGGAGCTCAGGACCGGCTATGCATCCGGGCCAAAACCGATGGTCTTCATGTACGAAGGCGTTGCCCGGCGCGGTTCATGACTGAAACTGACAAAGGCGTGACAGCCGTTCGGCCGAAATTCTGACGGCGGTATATAGCGGTATATAATGGCGCTCGGCGCAGCTTCCTAACCATGGACGTGTTGACGTGATCGCTCAGGGAGCGCGTCCAAAGCTTTGCAGACCACGCCGCATTTTGCATAACCGGCATATCATGGCTTCGATTGCGCCGAGCTGGCTATCTGTCGCTCTGACTCGATCTCGACTGAGTCATGCTGAGTTCATCGATCGTGCTCCGGGGTGTTTGAACGCCTTGGCTCTGCTGAGCGGCGGTCTCTGAATTCCTGCAAGCGCGAAGCGACGTCACGCTCCGGCTCCGGTTGCTTCGACGGCTGCGCTGTCGGTCCCGCAGGCGCTTCGCGGAGAGCGACCAGCCGCTCGAAGTGATCCCGGAGGGGCGGCAGGGCGGCTTCCGCCTCTCGGCCCGATTGCGAAGCTGGCGGCCTTTCCGCGGCTTGCTCGACGGCCGGGCCGGCTGATCTGGTCGGCCCTTTCTCCGGCGGCACCTTCTCCGACAGCGTCTTCTTCGTCGCCGGTGCGAACGCCTGGCGCAGCTGGTTTCGATCGTGCCGGAGTTCACACAATAGGTCCGCCTGCCGCTGCCGCCCTTCGCGCAGCTGCACCTGTAGTTTCTGGCGCTCCTGCAACTGCGTACTGACCAGTGCATCGCGCTGCTCCCGGTCGCGCCGCAGGGCTGCATAGGATTCGAGCTCGTTCTGCTTCCTTAGCCGGGCGTGCTGGCCGGTCATCCGGTCCCAGAGACCGCGAAAGCCCTTGTTGAACCGCTCCTGGCGCTCGCGGATTTCTGCCGCCCACCGCTCCTTCTGCGTCGCATCGAGCCGCTGACGCTCGGCTGCATGGGAGGCTGCCATCTCGCGGCGGCGCAGTTGGAGCTGCATTGTCTCGGCCGCATGCTTCGTCCGGGCTTCGTCGGCATGACGATTGAAGGCCTGCGTCATGTCCTGCGCCATGTGCGCCTTCGCCTCAATGACGCTTGGCAGGGTGTCCGGCTCGCCGAGCTTCGCACGGACCTCCTTTGCCTTCTTGTCGGTGTAGCGGGCGACGGACAGCACCTCACCCTGATGCGTCACCGCCACATGCCCGCGCCGGTCGCCCTTCGCGAGGAGGATGCCGCGCTCGTTCAGCGCCTGCTCGAAGGCGGCGCGGGAGTCCGAAACCGCCCAGCACTCCTGCATCATCGCCTTGAGGTCGCGGGCGTTCTCGCCCATGCGCTTGGCCTGCTGCCATTCGGCGAGGGTGAAGTTGCGCGGGTCGCGCGCCTCGCTGTTCATCAGCCCCTTTGGCATCCGCCAGTCATGCTCCAGATAGGTCTCCCGGGAGATGTCCCTGAGCTTGGTCTTGAAGTGCGACATGTTGACCGCCGTCATGCTGTCGACGTCGATCCGGCTCCACACGACATGGGCATGCCGGCGACCTTCCTTCTCGTGGAAGACGATGATGCGGGGCTGATCATCAAGGCCGGTCTTCCGCTCGATCCGGTCGGCGACCGCCTCGAATGTCTCGACGCTCACCCGCTCGGTCTCGGGTGGGTTGAGCGAGACGGAGAAGAGGAACTGCTTGCACCTGGTGCCGCGGCTCACCGCATAGGCTTCCTTCATCGCCCCGACGATGTCGTCGGAGACGAAGCCGCGGACCTCGTGGACCTCGACATGCTCGTTCTCCTCGGTCTTGAGGAGATGCAGACCCAATGCCTTGCCGCCGCCGCGCTGGCTCGCCTTGATGATCATGGCTCAGCGCTCCCGGATGCCGAGGGCATCCATGAGGAGCCGTTTCATGCGGGCGACATCGGCACACGCATTTTGCAGCGAAGCGACGGTATCGGGATCGAGCGGCAGGGCGCCGACCCTTGCAGCTCCGGCGAGTTCGTTCATGCTGTCGGACAGACGCGAACTGCCCAGCATGCCGAGCAGTTGCGCGAGCGCCTTGTGATCCTGCACAGGGGCCTTGCCGCGCGTCCGGTGCGGGTTGGTCTTGCTGTCGAAGATGCGGGAGCGGATGTAGGTGCCCAGCGGCAGGCCCGCCGCCGCCTGCTCCAGTCGTGCCCGCTCTGCCTCGCTCAGACGGAGAGAGAAGGGCGAAGAGCCTTTTGCGTTGCGCAGGCTGGCGTGAGGCCGAAAGCTGTTCCTATGGCTCATAGGAAAGCCCCCCGGGATCAATCCCGGCGGACTTCAGATGCTCGTTCCAGGTCTCCAGCGTCTCGAAAAGGAGGTTCGAACTCTCCCCGTCGAGGTGCACCACGCTTCTATAAGGATTCGCTCTCCCGCATCTGATGGCTTGGACGTTGCGCCAATCAGGTCACGCCAAGAGCTTGCGACTAGCCTGTCGACCGGGGGCTATCGACCCGAAGCGCACGCGATTCAGTATCGTGTTCACACTGTCGGAACGGTCCCTCCGTCGATGAGATATTCGGCACCGGTTATTGCTGCCGCGCGGTCCGATGCCAGAAAGGCAATCAGGCTGGCGACTTCCTCCGGCTTTGCGGGGCGACCGATGGGTATGCCACCGAGGGCGTCCATAATGATCTTCTTGCCTCCCTCGTAGTCGGTGCCCGCGCCCTCGGCCAGGCGCTCTGCGTATCGAACCGCGGCTTCAGTCTCGATCCAACCAGGCGCTACCCGCAGCACGCGCACCCCTTTCGGAGCCACTTCTTTCGACAAGGCTTTGCTGTAGGTCGACAGCGCTGCTTTCGCCGCGGCATAGGCGGTCGTCGACTCCGGCAGCGGTAGCGTGCGCTGGATCGACGATACATGGATGACCACGCCACTTCCTCGGTTGATCATCTGCGGGACAAGCTGCCGATCCAGTCGAATGGCGGGAAACAGGTTTAGGTAAAGTTCTTTGTGCCAATCGCTGTCGGTCAGCGCCGCAAAGCCTCCGCCTGGCGCCGAGGAGCCTCCCAGCATGTGCACGAGAATGTCCACGGCGCCGAGACGCTGACATGCGGTTCGGGCTACGATCGCGCTGCCTTCTTCAGTAGCTAGATCGGCGGCGACGAAAGATTCATCCGATATCGCCTCATGCCTCGATCGCGCGGTGGTAAGGACCTGCGCCCCTAGTTCTCGAAACAGCGCCACGGTTGCCGCACCGGTACCCTTGGTTCCGGCAGTGATAAGGGCACGCTTGCCCTTAAATGAGATGAATTCCTTCATCACCGGATCTCCAGTGCAACAATCTTGTTGCTCTTGATGGTGAAGAAGAATTCCAGCACAACCGGACTGTTCGGAAAGTCTCCGCTGACCTTCGCGCGCACGCGAATCCTGTCGTCCGCTGCAGTCGTCTCGATAGGTTCGTTGACGTGATGGGTCTGCTCCTTCGCGCTCACCCACCATTTCCGGATTTCGTGGACACCTTGATGACAGGCGCGCTCGTCCTCGACCACGGCGTCAGCGGAGAACAGTGCGACAAGTGCGTCGGCATCGTTGCGCCTATCAGCTTCGAAATAGGCACTTATGACTTTGGGCATTTCCATTGGGGTCTTCCTCGCAGGCCAAAAACTCTGCCCCCGAAATTAATGCCCTACAGTTATCACGATAAGTGGGATAAAATTGCATGTGGTCTTGAAGGAATCGGGATAATGGGTCGCACCGGCCTCAACGATCTGGAAGCTGTTATCGCCATAAGCAGAAGAGGGACGTTTCGGGCCGCGGCGATCGACCTGGGAATGTCCACGACTGCGCTCAGCCATACCATCGGTAGACTCGAGACGGTTCTTGGCGTCCGCCTGTTCAATCGCACTACGCGTAGCGTATCGCTGACCGACGCGGGCCGACTATTCGTGGAACAGGTCGGGCCAGCGCTTCAGGACATTCAGGGCGCATTGGGCACGGTACGCTCTCACCGTGAGACGCCATCGGGAACGATCCGGATCAATGCGGCACCGTTTGCCGCCCGCGAGATCATCTCGCCGCTGGTATTTGAGTTTCTTCGCCGCTATCCGGACATGAACGTCGATCTGGTTACCGAGGGACGACTGGTAGACATCGTCGCCCAAGGCTTTGATATGGGTGTGCGTGTCGCTGGCCTTGTTCCGACCGATATGATCACCGTGCCGCTCGGCCGCCCGCAGAGATATGCCATCGTTGGGTCCCCTCATTACTTCAGGGCTCATGGGAAGCCGCTCGTTCCCCCCGATCTCCTCAACCACCAATGCATACGCGTACGATTGCCGGATGGGACAATGTTCCGGTGGCGATTCGAGAAGGACGGAGAGGCGGCTCAGATCGATGTGCGCGGAGCCCTTACACTTGATGAAACAAGCCTCGCACGAGCCGCGGTTCTAGAGGGTATCGGCATAGCCTGTTTCATGGAGCAGAGTGTCATTTCAGACATCGAAGAAGGACGCCTGGTCCGCGTGCTGGAAGACTGGACGCCGCCCTTCCCCGGTCTTTGCCTTTACTACCCGGGGCGCCGAAACCTGTCGGCTGGGCTAAGGGCCTTCCTGGCATTGGCTCGCGAACTCGCGAAAGTTGGCGGCAGAAGGTAGAGCGACGCTGAGGAGGTAATGCCCTTCGAGGCTGGCTCAAAGCGATGCTCCCTTTTCAAGGATACCATTCCCCTCGACCAGTTCGAATCCCTTGCACGAGCGTCGTCTCTCGACGGTGCCATCAGCGAAGTAGTCGTCAGGCGACGAGCTTTTCCTGTTGCGCGAACGGGCTCAGTCCCAACCATGTCTGCATGGTATTGGCCAGATCGGTATGCCCGAGCAGGGTCAGCTCTTCCTTGTCGGCCGCCTGGGCGACGGTCTCTTATCGCTCGGAACCGTCGTCTCCGAAGACGCCTTCCGGCGAGCTCCTTGACGAAGATGAAGAGCCTCCGGCAAAGCGGGCTCACCCGATGCCGATACCATCGTCCTCCTCGTCTTCCTCATCTTCCTCGTCACCATCGTCGTCCAGAAGCGGCAGGGTCGCGCGGCTCTCCAGCAGGGCCGTCATCTCGTCGGCCGGCAGGGGGCGGGCGAAGTAGAAGCCCTGCATCTGATCGCAGCCCAATGCCATGTAGTGGGTGATCTGCTCTTCGGTCTCGATGCCCTCGGCGAGGACGCGGAGGCCGAGTTCCTGGGCCAGACGGACGGTCGCGCGAACGATCGCGGCGCTGTTGTGGTCGATCGTCATGCCCTGGGTGAAACGCTGGGCGATCTTCCCCCGCCGCGCCGGATAGCGGCGCAAATGGGCCATCGACGACGCGCCGGTGCCGAAATCGTCGATGGCGATGCGGACGCCGAGAGCGCCCAGCCGCTCCAGAAGCTTCTGCCGCTGATCCGAGGAGTCGGCGATCACGCTTTCCGTCAGCTCCAATTCAAGCAGGTCCGCCGCGAGACCGGACGATTCGAGCACTTCCTCGATCGCGGCCAGGAACGCGTCCTCGCGGCGCAACTGGATCGGCGAGATGTTGACGGCGACGACGTCGGGGGCGATTCCCGCCTGGCGCCACGCGGCGGCCTGGTTGCAGGCCAGCTCGAGGATCCGGCGTCCCAGGGTGCCGATCATGCCCATGGTCTCGGCCGCGTCGAGGAAGCGTCCCGGCGGGATCAGTCCTTCCTTCGGGTGGTTCCAGCGCACCAGGGCCTCGCAGCCGGTGATCCGTCCCGACGGCCATGCCACCTGGGGCTGGAAGTGCAGCAGAAGTTCGTCCCTCTCGATCCCACGCCGCAGATCCTGGGTGAGCGTCATGCGGTCATGGACCACCTTGTCCATGTCCTCGCTATGGAAGCGGAACGTGCGACGGCCGCGGCGCTTGGCTTCGTAGAGGGCGAGATCGGCCTGGGTCAGCAGGGTCTCGGTGTCGGCCTCGTCCGGCGACGACATGACGATCCCGAGGCTGCACCCCATCGCGATCTCGCTTTCCCTGATCGTCGCCGGCGTCGAGAGCTGGTCGAGGATCTTCTGCGCCAGCGCGGCGGCGTCGGCCGGTGACGCGGTGCCCGGCTGAAGCACCGCGAACTCGTCGCCGCCGAATCGGGCCACCGCATCCATGGCGCGCGTGCTGGACCGCAATCGTTCCGCGACCGTGCGCAGCAGTTCGTCGCCGGCCGAATGGCCCAAGGTATCGTTGATGTCCTTGAAGTGGTCGAGGTCGAGGTAAAGCACGGCGAAACCGCCGCCCTCGCGTTTCAGGCGCTGTTGCTCCAGCTCCATACGCTCCATGAAGGAGTTCCGATTGAGAAGTCCCGTCAGGGCATCGAAGCGGGCGAGGTAACCCACGCGCTCCTCGGCGCGCTTTCGTTCCGTTATGTCGACGACGCTCATCGCGACATGGCGGGATGAGCGGACGGTGTGCGGGACCCGCATCGACACCAGCCCCGTGATCTCCGTGCCGTCGGTGGCGGTCAGGGTGAGCTCGGTGCGGAAGAATTCCTGCCGGGCCCAGATCGCCGCCAAGATCTCCGGAAAGACGGCGTCGATTCCCGGTGCTTCCAGGTTCGGTATCGCAGCCGGAAGACAGGCGCGCGCGTCGTCGCCGATCAGGGGCAGGCAGGCGTCGTTGACGCTGACCACCCACGCCAGCCGACGTAGCGCCGCCAGGGTTTCCGGGATTGCCGCGAGATGGGCTTCCAGGTCCGCGACGCCGGACGCGCGCATACGGTCCAGCTCCGCCAGCACGCGGGAAAAGTCGACCTCCCAGACACAAACGTCCAGACCGTTGAAGATGTGCTCGAAACGCCGTTCGCTCTCGGCCAGGGCATGTTCGACCTGCTTACGCTCGGTCACGTCGACGGCGATGCCTTCGACCACGGTGGCGCCGTCGCCGTCGCGCAACACCATGACGCTGTCTTCGATCCAGTGAATCTCGCCGTCGCTGTCTCGAAGCCGGTATTCAGCGGTGAAGGTGGACTCACCCGCGTCCACAGCCTGTCTGAACCTGCTGTGAACACGCGGCGCGTCGTCGGGATGGATGGCTTCGGCGAAAAGCGAAGGACGCTCGATCAGATCGCCGGGCCGGTAGCCCAGACGGTCCACGTTGTCCGACACGAAAAGCATTTTCAGCGTGGCGGCGTCGGCCCGATAGAGAACCGCCCGGCTCCGCTTGAGGATCTGGTTGGCGGTACGCAAGCGGCCGTCGGCGCCGTCTTGGCGTATCGCCTGGGCAATTTCACGCGCCAGCTCTTCGATCAGGACCCGATCATCCTCGAGCGTCGCCGCATCGTCCGTATCGTCGAGATAGCCGAGTTCCAGGGTCCCGACAGTCTGGTCGTCGATGATGACCGGTGCTTTCAACGCGACCGCCGTCGCCCGGCATCGAGGGCTTTCGAAAACAGAATCGGTGAGGGTCAGGCGGACGCAGGCGATATCCGGCCGCTGGGACGCCGCCGGCAGCGCTTCCACCAGCCAGGCGAATGTGGCCCGCAAGCTGTCCTCGGGCGTCGCGCGCCGCCGCGAAAACTCGCCGAGAAGAGAAAGCTGGGCGACCCGCACGCGAAGGGCGCGACCCGTTCGTTCGAGTTCCTTCTGGGTCTGGATGCGGTCGCTCAGATCGGTAACGACGACGACGCTTCCCATGAAGTCCCCGGCCTCGTCGAACAGGGGCCGCGGCGACATATGGACGATGAGCGGCGCGCCGTCCTTGCGCTCCAGCGTGATCTCGTAAGGCGTCTCGTCTCCGACTGCCCGTTGCGAGAACAGCCGGATGGCATGCTCCCGCTCGGACGGAACGACGAAATCGGGGCCGAAGCGGCCGATCAGCTCCGAAGGCTCGTAGGCCAGCATCTCGGCCAGACGGTTGTTGACGTAAACCACCCGCTGGTCGCGGTCGGCCCGGAACAGGCCATCGTTCATCTGCTCGACGAGGGCGCGGAACAGCGTAGCGGCCTCGGTTTGAGGAAGCGTTCGCTGGGCGGCGCTCATGTGATCCTCATCCCTCGACCGTTCGTATGAGTGATGTTGCGGTGTGTCCGCCGACCGTGGAATGCAAGCGTGCCCTCACCCCTACCCGCCGCTATTCAAGCCAAACGTGCGCGCCAGAATTCGCCGCAGGTAAATATTGACGAGCCCGACGTGATTTCAATTCTATTTGACAATGTTTTAAGAAATGGATGACAGGGTCGCCGCCGCAAAAGAATACAGCCAGTTTCAGTCTGAAACTCATTATCATTTGCGGTGAAAATTTGACAATTAGCAATACCAACATGTCCAAAAAATGAACTAGGGGAAATGAACGAAGGGGCGCAAGGAATACCCGATCGCGGGCCGGCGGACTGGTCTCCGGTCGGTGGCGAAGCAAAGCCGCCCTCAATTGAGCCGGCGCAGGGTCGCCCGGAATCCAGCAGCGATCCGACTGTCGGTGTCTTCAGCTATCGAGTCGGATTCCTCGCGCTTCTCGGCACGACCCTGCTCGGTGCCGCCGGCTGTGGCTACGGACTTCTGGTCGGTACCACGTTCGGTGCGCTGAGCTGGTGGGAATGGATCACGGTCCCCACCATGGGCGTCATCTGCGGCGCGTTCGCCCTGGTGCTGCTGGTGACGGGCGAGCGTCATCTGAAGCGTATCGCCGTTGGCGTGATCGTCTGGCTCAGCTTCTATCTTCTCAGCAACACGGCCAATGCTCTCTATTTCCTGCCGGAGAAGCTGACGGCCTTCGTCTACCTGCCATGGATGATGGTTCTCTACGGCTTCATGGCCGCGGTGCTCAGCGCGCGGGCGGGTATCCGGGCCGCATGGGCCGTCTTCCTGGGTGTCGTCGCCATCGCCGTTCCCTTGATCGTCAGCGACCCGGAGTGGCGACCGGGGGTCGAGGCGGGCGACGCACTGATGATCAACATGTTCGCCCAGGCCGCGTTCATCGCGATGCTTTATGCGATGTCGACCTTCCGGGAGCGCCATGCGGCGACCGAGGCGCGGGCGGAAGCGCTTGCGGAGAGCGCCGCCAAGCTGGCGCGGATGGCGTTTCACGACGTCCTGACGGGGCTTCCCAACCGATCGCTGGTCGAGGACCGGTTGACGAAGGCAATGGCGAGCGCCGAACGGGCCGGAGAGGGCGTTGCCGTCCACTACATCGACCTCGACCACTTCAAGGACGTGAACGACACGCTCGGCCATGCGGCCGGCGACAAGATGCTGCAGGAAGTGGCTCGGCGGCTGCTCGCGCTGGTGCGCAAGACCGACACGGTCGGCCGTATGGGCGGGGACGAGTTCGTCATCGTCCAGCCGGCACTGCACTCGGCCCATGATGTGACCGCGCTCGGCCGGCGAATCCTGGCGACGCTGGCGCAGCCGGTGACCGTTGCCTCGACGGCGCTTGCGCCCGGTGCCAGCGTCGGTACCACGAGCTACCACTATCCGGCGCCTTTGGCGCCAGGTTCGAAGGCCGACCCGGAAGCCGCTCCGCCCCAGAAATATCCGGCGGATCTTCTCAGTGAAGCCGATGCCGCCCTGTTCGCGGCCAAGTCGGCGGGCCGGAACATGCAGCGGATGTTCGAGCCGGCCATGCTTGAGGAGGCCGACAAAAGGGTCCGCCTGCGCAGCGCTCTCCACCGGGCGATCGAGAAGCAGGAGTTCGTGCTCCACTTCCAGCCGCAGGTCGACCTCCGCAACAACACCCTCGTAGCAGCGGAAGCCCTGATCCGCTGGGAGGATCCCGAGCACGGATTGAGAGGACCCGGCGACTTCATCGGTGCGCTGGAAGCCTCCGGCGAGATCGTCGCCGTCGGCAACTGGGTCATTCAGCGGGCCTGTCTCGCCGCGGCCGGATGGCAGGACAACTCTATCCGCGTGGCGGTGAACGTCTCGCCGGTCCAGCTCGAACGCGGGGATCTGGTTTCGATGGTCCGCTCGGCGCTGATCGAAAGCGGCTTGCGGCCCGACCGACTGGAGCTCGAGATCACCGAGAACGTCCTGGCGCGGGCGCAGGAAGCACGAATTCGGGAGGTGATGCGCGAACTGTCGGAGCTAGGAGTCCGGCTGGCGGTGGACGACTTCGGCACCGGCTATTCGTCGCTGCTCTATCTGCTCGAATTTCCGGTCGATACGCTGAAGATCGACCGGGCCTTCCTCGCCCAGATCGACTCCCGCAGCGTCGATCGGGCGATCGTGAAGGCCATCATCGCGTTCGCGCGCAGCATCAATATCGACGTCGTCGCCGAGGGCATCGAACGCGACGCGCAGACCGAATACCTGCTTCAGGAAAGCTGCTGGTATGGTCAGGGCTTCCATCTCGCCCGGCCGATGACCCATGCCCAGCTCGTCGAGCGATACAGGCTGCAGCAATTCTGGGAAGAGGCGTCCTGAACGGTCGCTACCGTCCCTGCTGGTGGCTCTTGAGCTTGGCCTGGACGTCTGCCGCCATGTCCTCCTCGGTGGTCTTGCCGGGCAGGCCGGCGAGGTCGGTGAAGTAGGGCAGGCGGCTCTCGATCCCGTATTGGACGGTGGGGACCACCCGAGACGGGTCGTCGAGGCTGCCGAGGGCGACGCCGATGCGGTCGGTGTCGACGTAGCGGAAGCTGAGCGGAGTGCCGCAGGCCGGGCAGAAGCCGCGCTCTGCGATCGTCGAGCTCATGAACAGGCCGGGCGCACCGGCGGTCCAGGCGAAGTCGGCGTTCTTCACCGAAGCGAGTGGCGCGAAGAACGATCCGAACGCCTTCTGGCACATGCGGCAGTGGCAGATATGCGGATTGAACGGTTCGGCATAGAGCGCATAGCGCACCGCACCGCACTGGCACCCGCCGGTCATCACCGGCTCGCGTGCGGTCTCGGCCATGGTTCCCTCCCTGATCGTGGTTGGTCGGAGGGAGATTAGGGCGGAACCGGCGCCGGGACTACGGTGCGGAAAGGCCGTCGCGTTACCCCCACCTCACCCCGACCCTCTCCCCCCAATGGGGCGGAGAGGGAGAGGGAAGCCGTGCGCTTCATCAAGCCCTCTCCCGTTGGGGGAGGGTTGGGAGGGGGAACGGCGTTTCAGGTTCGCGCGACGTCGGCAGCGTTCTACGGCATCCTTCCCCCTCCCCGGCTCTCCCCCTGGCGGGAGAGGGAGATTTCTGGAGGGGAAAGGTGGCGGCTACCCCTCCGCGTCGAGGCCGGTGAGGTTGCGGGCGAAGGCGCGGGCTTCGAAGGGGCGGAGGTCCTCGGCGGTTTCGCCGACCCCGACCGCGTGGATCGGGAGGCCGAAGCGCTCGGCGAGCGACACCACCACCCCGCCGCGGGCGGTGCCGTCGAGCTTGGTGACGACGAGGCCGGTGACGCCGGCGATCTCGCGGAAGATCTCGACCTGGCGGTGGGCGTTCTGGCCCGTCGTCGCGTCCAGGACCAGCAGGGTCGCGTGCGGCGCCTCGTCGTCGATCTTGTGGATCACCCGGACGACCTTGGTGAGCTCGGCCATCAGGTCGGCCTTGTTGTGCAGGCGCCCGGCCGTGTCGATCAGCAGCACGTCGCGCCCTTCCTTCCGTGCCTGGGTGAGGGCGTCGTAGACGAGGCCGGCGGCATCGGCCCCGGTATCGCGGGCGATCACCGGCGCGCCGGTCCGTTCCCCCCACACCTGAAGCTGCTCGATCGCAGCGGCGCGGAAGGTGTCGCCGGCCGCCAGCATCACCGACTTGCCGGCATCGCGGAAATGCCTGGCGAGCTTGCCGATCGTCGTCGTCTTGCCGGTGCCGTTGACCCCCACCACCAGCACGACGAACGGCTTGCGGGCGGGATCGGCCACCAGCGGTTGGGCGACGGGGGCCAGCGTCTTCTCGATCTCGTCGGCGACGAAGCCTTTGATCTCCTCAGGCGTCACTTCCTTGTCGTAGCGGCTTTTGGCCAGCGCCGCCGTCACCTTGGCCGCCGTCGGCGCGCCGAGATCGGCGGCGATCAGCAGTTCCTCCAGCTCCTCCAGCGCCTCGTCGTCCAGCCGACGCTTGGTAAAGAGGCCGGTGATGCCGCCGGTGAGCGACTGGGCGGAGCGGCTGAGGCCGGCACGGAGCCGCCCGAGCCAGCCCTTGGGCTTCGTCTCGGTGGTCATAGGATGCTTCCCGTGAGCTCGGTTCCGTCGTGGCCGGTGACCCGTGCCGCCACTACAGCGCCGGGGGCCAGGTCCTCCGCATCGACGCGGATCGGCGCGAAATGCTCGGTTCGGCCCAGGGACTCCTTCTCGACCAGCACCGCGACTTCGCCACCGACCAGCCGGTCGAGCAGGCGCCGGAGGCCGGCGTCCCCGACCTCGCGCAGCATCGCCGCGCGCGCCTTGCGGACGTCGCCCGGCACCTGCGGCATGCGCGCGGCGGGGGTTCCCGGCCGCGGCGAATAGGGGAAGACGTGGAGGTAGGCGAGGTCCAGTTCCTCGACCAGGGCGAGGGTGTTGGCGAACATCGCCTCGTCCTCGGTGGGGAAGCCGGCGATCAGGTCGGCGCCGAACGCGGCTTCCGGCCGTACGGCCCGCACCGCCCGGCAGAAGCCGATGGCGTCGTCGCGGCTGTGCCGGCGCTTCATCCGCTTCAGCACCATGTCGTCGCCGGCCTGGAGGCTTAAGTGCAGATGCGGCATCAGCCTGGGCTCGTCAGCGATCAGGCGCATCAGGTCGTCGTCGATCTCCGCCGGATCGACCGAGGAGAGGCGAAGGCGCGGAAGCTCCGGCACCGCGGCGAGGATGCGGCGGGTCATCTGGCCCAGCGTCGGCGTGCCCGGCAGGTCGGCGCCGTAGGCGGTGATGTCGACGCCGGTCAGCACCACTTCCCGGTAGCCGTTAGCGACCAGCCCGCGGATTTCGGTGGCGATCTGGCCCATCGGTACGCTGCGGCTGTTGCCGCGGCCATAGGGAATCACGCAGAAGGTGCAGCGGTGGTCGCAGCCGGTCTGCACCTGGACGAAGGCCCGCGCCCGGCCGTCGAAGCCGGCGACGAGGTGGGAGGCGGTCTCGGTGACCGAGAAGATGTCGTTCACCGCGACGGCGGGTCCGTCGGGCGCGAAGGCCTGGGGCTCCAGCTTCTCGATATTGCCGAGCACGCGGTCGACCTCGGGCATCGCCGCATAGCCGCCGCCGTCGATCTGGGCGCCGCAGCCGGTGACGATGATGCGGGCGTCGGGGCGGGCGCGCCGTGCCCGCCGGATCGCCTGCCGTGCCTGGCGCTCGGCCTCGGCGGTGACGGCGCAGGTGTTGACGATGACCGCGTTCTCCAGCCCCGCCGCGGCCGCGTTCCGCCGCATCACTTCGGACTCATAAGTGTTGAGCCGGCAGCCGAAAGTGACGATCTCGACGCCCTGCTCTTGCGTGGCGGCAGTGCTCACGGCAGCAGGTCCGGGGCCAGGACGCCCATGAAGCTCACCGCCACCGGGCCGGTCATATAGACGTGGCCGTCCTCGTCCGCTTCCCATTCGATCGACAGGCTGCCGCCGTCGATGACGATCTCGGCGCTGCGCCCGGTGAGGCCGCGTCGGCTCGCCGCGACCAGCGCCGCGCAGGCCCCCGTCCCGCAGGCGCGGGTCAGGCCGGCACCGCGCTCCCATACCCTCAGGCGAATACGGTCCGGCGCCTGGACCTCGGCGACGCCGATATTGGCACGTTCGGGGAACAAGGGGTGATGCTCCAGTCCCGGCCCCAGCGCGGCGATGTCGATGCGGGTGACGTCGTCGACGAAGAACACCGCGTGTGGGTTCCCCATGCTCACCCCCACCGGGTCGGTGAGCGGCCCGGACTCGAGGCCGAGATGCAGCGTGTCGCGCTCCTCGGCCAGGGGAATGTCGCGCCAGTCATAGCGCGGCGGCCCCATGTCGATGCGGATTCGCCCCGGGCCGGCGACGGTGGCGCTCAAAGGGCCGCTCGCGGTCTCGATGACGGCGCTGTCCTGTCCGCCCTCGTGCAGCACCACCCAGCCGACGCAGCGCGCGGCATTGCCGCAGGCCCCGACCTCGCCGCCGTCGGCGTTGTAGATGCGCATGAAGACGTCGGCGTCGTCCGAGGGCTCCAGCACGATCAACTGGTCGCAGCCGACGCCGGTATGCCGGTCGGCCAGCGCCCGCACCCGCTCCTCGTTCAGGTCGACAGGGCGCGTGCGGTCGTCGAGAACGACGAAGTCGTTCCCCAGCCCGTGCATCTTCATGAAAGGGTGGCCGTCCATGCGCCGCTTATATGGCCCAACGCCCCCGCCCGTCCAACCGCCATTTACTCTTTCCGCCCTCCAGAAAGTCCCTCTACCGCCAGGGGGAGGGCCGGGGAGGGGGAAGGAAGCCGCAACGGACATTGCCGACTCCGCTCCCACCGCCGGTCCCTCTCCCAACCCTCCCTCAGCGGGAGAGGGCTTGAACGGAGCGCGTCTCCGAGAGCGATAGCCCATCCCCCATCGTCGCCCCCGCGCAGGCGGGGGCCCAGCAAGCGGCGCGGCCTCTGGGTTCCCGCCTACGCGGGAACGACGAACGACACGGGTGGCGAACCCGCTACAATCGCCTCATCCCCCACCGGACCCGCCATCCGATGCCCCAGCCCGCCCACAGCCAGATCCGCCCCTACCGGTCCGACGACGCCCCGGCCCTCTCCGCCCTCTACCGGCGTTCGGTGGAAGTCCTCGGCCCCCGCCATTACACGCCCGCGCAGGTCGCCGCCTGGGCCTCGCTCACCCCAGACCCCGAAGCGATGCATGCCCGATGCGCCGGCCCCGGCCGCGCTGCCCTGGTTGCGGTGGACGCGGCCGACCGCCCGGTCGCCTTCGCCGTGCTGGAATCTGATGGCCACATCGACCTCTTCTATGCCGCCCCGGAAGCCGCCGGCAGCGGCACGGCCACAGCACTCTTGTGCGCTGTGGAAGGGGAGGCACGAGAGCTGGGGGGTGCCGCTCTTCATGTCGAGGCGAGCGAAGGAGCGAGGAGCCTATTCCTGAAGCGGGGCTTCGCGACTGTCGCTCGGCGAGACTTCGAGGTTGGGAATGTGGCCATCCACAACTACGCGATGCGCAAGCCGAGCTAGCGAGAAACCGCCCATCATCGTCGTCGCGAGGAGCGTGGTGACGAAGCGATCCAGTCTCCCAGAGCCGCGCCGGCTCGCTGGATCGCCGCGGCTCTTCGGGCCTCGCGATGACGGTGATGGATGGTCCCCCGACTTGACTCCTCAACCCACCGGCGTTATGTGCTGCCTGCTGCGGGCACGGCCCCCTATGGGCCGGGGTCCCGCTGCGCTTTGGCGCATGATCAACTGTCCGGGTAGAGACTAGAGTATGTTCGAGACCCTGTCGGGCCGGCTGGGTGACGTTTTCGACCGTCTGCGCAAGCGTGGGTCTCTGAGCGAGGCCGACGTCACCGCGGCGCTGCGCGAGGTGCGCGTGGCGTTGCTGGAGGCCGACGTCGCGCTGCCGGTGGTCAAGAGCTTCGTCGACAAGGTGCGGAACCGCGCCGTCGGAAGCGAGGTCCTGCGCAGCGTCACGCCCGGCCAGATGGTGGTCAAGATCGTCCACGACCAGCTGGTCGAGATGCTGGGCGCGGAGGCGAGCGACCTCGACCTCGAGGTGGTGCCGCCGGCGGTGATCATGCTGGTCGGCCTTCAGGGCTCGGGTAAGACGACGACCACCGCGAAGATCGGCCGCCGCCTCGCCAAGCGCGACAAGAAGAAGGTCATGCTGGCCTCGCTCGACGTGCAGCGCCCGGCGGCGCAGGAGCAGCTCGCGGTTCTCGGCGAGCAGGCCGAAGTGAACACCCTGCCGATCGTCAAGGGCGAGACCCCGGCGACGATTGCCAAGCGGGCGATGCAGGCGGCACGCTTCGGCGGCTACGACGTGGTGCTGCTGGATACCGCCGGACGTTTGCATATCGACGAGGCGCTGATGAGCGAGCTCGTCGAGGTGCGCGATATCTCGAAGCCCGCCGAGACCCTGCTGGTCGCCGATTCGCTGACTGGCCAGGACGCGGTTAATATCGCCCAGCAGTTCAACGATCGGATCGGCCTGTCGGGCATCGTGCTGACCCGCGTCGACGGCGACGGACGCGGCGGCGCGGCCTTGAGCATGCGCGCGGTCACCGGCTGCCCGATCAAGCTGGTCGGTGTCGGCGAGCGGCTGGACGCGCTGGAAGGCTTCCACCCCGACCGCATCGCGTCCCGCATCCTCGGCATGGGCGACGTGGTGTCGCTGGTCGAGAAGGCGGCCGAGTCGATCGAGCAGGAAGAGGCAGAGAAGCTCGCCCGCAAGATGCAGAAGGGCGGCTTCGACCTCGACGACTTCGCCAGCCAGATCCGCCAGATGCGCAAGCTCGGCGGCATGGGCGGGTTGATGGGCATGCTGCCCGGGGTCGGCAAGATGAAGAAGCAGCTGGCCGGCGCCAATGTCGACGACAGCATTCTGGTGAAGACGGAGGCGATCATCAGCTCGATGACGCCGACCGAGCGCCGCAACGCCAAGGTCATTCACGCATCGCGCAAACGCCGCATCGCCGCCGGGTCGGGGACGACGGTGCAGGACGTGAACCGGGTCCTCAAGCAGTACAAGGACCTGAGCGTGATGATGAAGAAGGTCAACAAGATGGGGCAGAAGGGTCTCATGCGGCACGGGCTTCAGGGCCTGATGCCGCGATAGCCGCTCTTCAACCCGGCCCCATTCCCTGATACGTAGCAGCCCTTATTTCGAGAACCGGAGGACCAGGACCCCTATGCCTTTGAGGATTCGGCTCAGCCGCGCCGGCGCACGCAAGCGTCCGCACTACCGTATCGTCGTCGCCGATTCGCGGAGCCCCCGCGACGGCCGCTTCATCGAGAAGCTCGGCACCTACAACCCGCTGCTGGAGCGCGAGCACCCGGAACGCCTGAAGGTGGACGGCGAGCGCGCCAAGTACTGGCTCGGCCAGGGCGCCCAGGCGTCGGAGCGGGTGCAGGTTCTGTTGGGTACGGCCCAGGTCATCGAGCCGCCGGCCCACCGCGAGCGCCCGCAGAAGAGCAAGCCCAAGGCCAAGGCGCAGGAGCGCCTGAAGGAAGCGGCGGATCGCGCCGAGGCGGCGGCCAAGGCCAAGGCCGAGGCGGAAGCCGCGCCGGCCGAGGAAGCGGCTCCGGCGGAGGAGGCTCCGGCCGAAGAGGCCCAGGCCGAGGGCGGCGCCGCCTGATCGACGCCCGGTCATGGCGCGGGACGGCGCGGCCGACCGCCTGATCCTGGTCGGCGCGGTCACCGCGCCCCACGGCGTTCAGGGCGCGGTCAAGGTCAAGAGCTTCACCGCCGATCCCGAGGCGCTGGCGGTTCTGCCCCTCCACGATCAGGAGGGGCGGCGGGTCCGGCTCAAGGTCCTCTCGGCGCGGGGTGACGTCCTGATCGCCCGAATTGCCGGGACGAGTGACAGGAACGCGGCCGAGCGGTTGAGGGGCACCCGGCTGTTCGTCCCGCGCGAGGCGCTGGACGAGCCTGACGAGGACGAGTTCTACCATGCCGACCTGATCGGGCTTCGCGCCGAGCGCGCCGACGGATCGCTGGTAGGGACGGTCGCGGCGATGCACGATTTCGGTGCCGGCGATCTCGTCGAGGTGAAGACCGAGGCCGGCAAGGCGGTGCTTCTGCCGTTCGACCGCGACACGGTGCCGGTGGTCGACGTGGCCGGTGGGCGGCTGGTGGTCGACCCGCCGCACGGTCTGATCGATGGCGAGGACGGGGCCCCGGAGGAAGGCGCGCCCGACGGCGAAGACGGCGAGGACGGGACGGAACGGTGAGCGGGGAGACGGCAGCGGGTCGCCCGGCCTGGACGGTATCGGTGCTGACGATCTTCCCGGAGATGTTTCCGGGGCCGCTCGGCGCCTCGATTGCCGGCCGGGCGCTCGAAGAGGGCGTCTGGGGACTGGAAACGGTGGACATCCGCGCTTTCGCGCGCGATAAACACCGCTCGGTCGACGACGCTCCGTTCGGGGGCGGGCCGGGGATGGTGATGCGCCCCGACGTGCTGGCCGATGCCATCGATGCCGCCCGGTCTGGGGCTGAGGGAGAGCGACTGGTCTACCTCACGCCGCGGGGGCGGCGTCTCGATCAGGCCCTGGTCCGCTCGCTCGCTACGGCGCCGCGGGTGGTGGTCTTATGCGGGCGCTTCGAAGGCATCGACGAGCGTGTCATCGAGGTGTGCGGCCTGGAGGAGATCAGCATCGGCGACTTCGTCCTGTCGGGCGGGGAGCCGGCGGCGATTGCCTTGATCGACGCCTGCGTGCGGTTGCTTCCCGGCGTGGTCGGCGACGAGCAGGGGCTGGTCGAGGAGAGTTTCGAAGGGGATCTCCTGGAGTATCCCCACTATACGCGGCCCCGCGAATGGCGCGGGCTCGCGGTGCCGGAGGTTCTGCTGTCCGGCAATCACGAGTTGATCCGTGCGTGGCGGCGCGCGGAGGCGGAAAGGATCACCAAGGCGCGCCGCGCCGATCTGTGGAGCCGGTACGTCACCGCCTGGACGTCGGGCGGCAAGAGGGAAGTCGAGGACTAGAGCGATGAACATTATCCAGCAGCTCGAGCACGAGCAGATCTCGAAGGCGGTCGCGGCGCGTCCGGTGCCGCTGTTCACGCCGGGCGACACCGTGCGTGTCAATGTGCGCGTCGTCGAAGGCACGCGCGAGCGCGTTCAGGCGTTCGAGGGCGTGGTCATCGCCCGCTCGAACAAGGGCCTGAATTCGTCCTTCACCGTGCGCAAGCTGAGCTATGGCGAGGCGGTCGAGCGAATCTTTCCGCTCTACTCGCCGCTGATCGAGAGCATCGAGGTGGTGCGGCGCGGCGCGGTGCGCCGGGCCAAGCTCTACTACCTCCGCGGCCGCACCGGTAAGGCGGCGCGTATCTTCGAGGTGGCGGGCACCCGCGCTCAGAAGGCCCGCGCAGCCGTTCAGGCCGAGCAGCAGCAGCAGGACGAGTTGGCCGCCGAAGGCCGCGAGGTCGCCGCCGCCGAAGCCGCGGCCGATACGGAAGACCAGGCCGAAAACCAGGAGTAAGCCGGGGCGGCGAGGCCTTGCAAAGGCCGGCGCTCTCTCCCACCTCAGCCCAGCCCTCTCCGCCGAATGGCGGGGGAGGGGACGGAGAACCGGCGGAGCGACGCTTCGCCGGCGAGGGCTAGGCAGGCGAGGCACCGGCTCTTTCGCCGATCTCCCTCCCGCAAACCACACGGAACGACGATGGCTGAAGCACGGACGCTGTTCGACAAGATCTGGGACCTGCACGTGGTGGACCCCGGCGAAGACGGTGCCGCGCTCATTTACATCGACCGCCATCTCGTCCACGAGGTCACCAGCCCGCAGGCGTTCGAGGGCCTGCGCATCGCCGGGCGGCCGGTACGCCGCCCCGACGCGACGCTGGCTGTCGCCGACCACAACATTCCGACCACCGACCGCAGCGCCGGCATCGCCGACGCGACCGCGCGCCTCCAGGTCGAGACGCTGGAAGCGAACACGAAGGCGTTCGGCGTTCCCTACATCCCGGTCGACGACATCCGTCAGGGTATCGTCCACATCATCGGGCCGGAGCTGGGCTTCACCCTGCCGGGGACGACGATCGTCTGCGGTGACAGCCATACCTCGACCCATGGCGCGTTCGGCGCGCTCGCCTTCGGTATCGGCACCAGCGAGGTCGAGCACGTCCTGGCGACGCAGACGCTGATTCAGCAGCGCCCGAAGACGATGCGCATCACCGTCGACGGCAAGGCGCCGGCCGGCGTTACCGCCAAAGACATCGTGCTCTCGATCATCGGCCATATCGGGACGGCGGGGGCCACCGGCCACGTCATCGAGTATGCCGGCGAGGCGATTCGCGACCTGTCGATGGAAGGCCGCATGACGGTCTGCAACATGTCGATCGAAGCGGGCGCGCGCGCCGGGCTGATCGCTCCCGACGAAACGACCTTCGAATACCTCAAGGGCCGGTCGATGGCCCCCAAGGGTGCGGTCTGGGAACAGGCGGTCACCTTCTGGCGGACGCTGCCGTCGGACCCCGGCGCACGCTACGATACCGAGATCACCATCTCCGCCGAGACGCTGGTGCCCCATGTGACTTGGGGAACCAGCCCGCAGGACGTGCTGCCGATCTCCGGCGCCGTGCCCGATCCCGCAGCCGAAGCCGACGAGGCGCGCCGGGAAGGGATGGCGCGGGCGCTCGACTATATGGGGCTCACCCCCGGCATGCCGCTCAGCGCGGTGAAGATCGACCGCGTGTTCATCGGCTCCTGCACCAATGGCCGGATCGAGGATCTGCGCGCCGCGGCGGCGGTCGCCAAGGGCCGCAAGGTCGCCGAGGGCGTGGGGGCGATGATCGTGCCCGGCTCCGGGCTGGTGAAGCACCAGGCCGAGGAGGAAGGACTCGACCGCATCTTCATCGAAGCCGGCTTCGAATGGCGTGAGCCCGGCTGCTCGATGTGCCTGGCGATGAACGACGACCGCCTCGCCCCCGGCGAGCGCTGCGCTTCGACGTCGAACCGCAATTTCGAGGGACGGCAGGGATTCCGCGGCCGCACCCATCTCGTCAGCCCGGCGATGGCGGCGGCTGCGGCGATCAGCGGCCATCTCGCCGATGTCCGCGAGTTCCAGTGACGCGAGAGCGATCCGCGGGTGTCGTCGAATGCCGCGCCGTCGGCTCGCGTTGACGGTTTGGGTGGAGAGATAGCCCCGCGATAGCGGCAGACCCCGAATGCGAAGGCCGGTCCTTGGCCGATGCTGCGTTCCGCGGCAAACTCGCACAGCTTGAGGAGGTGCGCAGGCGCATGGAGAAGTTCGATACGCTGACGGGAGTCGCAGCGCCGATGCCGATGATCAATGTCGACACGGACAGGATCATCCCCAAGCAGTTCCTGACGACGATCAAGCGCACCGGGCTCGGCCGCCACGCCTTCCACGAGATGCGATATGAGGACGACGGGTCGGAGAAGCCCGACTTCGTCCTGAACAAGGCCGCTTACCGCGATGCGAAGATTTTGATCGCCGGCGCCAATTTCGGCTGCGGCTCGAGCCGTGAGCATGCGCCCTGGGCGCTGCTCGATTTCGGCATCCGCTGCGTGATCGCGCCGAGCTTCGCCGACATCTTCTTCAACAACTGCTTCAAGAACGGCATCCTCCCGATCACCCTGCCGCAGGAACAGATCGATTCCCTGATGGCGGAGGCCGATCGCGGCGCCAATGCGGTGTTCACGATCGACCTGGAGAAAGAGGAGATCTCGACGCCCGACGGCCGGACCGTCGCCTTCCAGATCGACCCGTTCCGCCGCCATTGCCTGCTCGAAGGGCTGGACGACATCGGGCTGACTCTTGAAAAAGGCCCGGCGATCGACAGCTTCGAAGCCAAGCGCGCCCAGCAGCATCCCTGGCTCTGATCGGTTACATCGACGACCATTCGATTCGGCAGCCGGCCTGATCGCCGGCTGCTTCCGCATTTGGACCGAGAGGCCGTTTCTCCACATCACCAGAAGAGAGAAGAATGCAGAAGAACAAGAAGCTTCTTTTGTTGCCGGGCGACGGAATCGGCAAGGAAGTGATGAACGAGGTGCGGCGGGTCGTCGACTGGTTCGCCAAGCGCCGCGCGGTTGCTTTCGATATCGAGGAAGACCTTGTCGGCGGCGCGTCCTACGAGGCGCACGGTACGCCGGTGACGGACGCGGTGGTGGAGAAGGCGCTGAACGCCGACGCGGTGCTGTTCGGTGCGGTGGGCGGACCGCAGTGGGAGACGCTGCCCTTCGCCGACCGGCCTGAGCGCGGTCTTCTGCGCCTCCGGAAGGAGCTCGACCTGTTCGCCAATCTGCGCCCGGCGGTCGTGTTCGACGCGATGGTCGAGTCCTCCACCCTGAAGCCGGAGATCGTCCGCGGTCTCGACATCATGATCATCCGCGAGCTGACGGGCGGCATCTATTTCGGTGAGCCGCGCGGCATCGAGGAGCTGCCCGACGGCACCCGCCGCGGCATCAACACCGAGGTCTACACGACGCCGGAGATCGAGCGCGTCGGCCGCGTCGCTTTCGTGCTGGCTGGCAAGCGCAAGGACGGTCATGTCCACTCGGTCGAGAAGGCCAATGTGATGGAAAGCGGCGTGCTGTGGCGCGAGGAGATTCAGGCGCTCCACGACAGCGATTTCCAGGACATCCGACTGGAGCACATGTACGCCGACAATGCGGCGATGCAGCTGGTCCGCAATCCGCACCAGTTCGACGTCATCATCACCGGCAACCTGTTCGGCGACATCCTGTCGGACATTGCGGCGATGCTCACCGGCTCGCTCGGCATGCTGCCCTCGGCTTCGCTGGGCGCCAAGGATCCGGTCACCGGCATGCGCCGCGCGCTCTACGAGCCGGTGCATGGCAGCGCTCCCGACATCGCCGGCCAGGGCAAGGCCAACCCGATCGCCATGCTGCTCAGCTACGCGATGATGCTGCGCTATTCCTTCGACCTGCCCGAGGACGCCGACCTGATCGAGAAGGCCGTGTCCGAGGTGCTGGCCGGCGGTCTCCGTACCCTCGATGTCATGCAGAAGGGCATGGCGCGCGTTTCGACCGGCGTCATGGGCGAAGCGATCATCCGCGAGCTCGACAAGCTCTCGGCCTGACGCCTCCGGTTCCCCCCTCCCGACTCTCCCAAAGGGGGAGGGTCAGGACGGTGCGGCGACTCCGGCAAGAACCCTCTCCCTTTGGGGGAGGGTAGGGAGGGGGCGGGCAGCGCCGCTATGCATCACTCGACGCCGTAGCGGCGGAGTTCGGCCTGCAGACGGCCGGTCACGGCGAGGGCGAACATGCGGAAGTCGCTGTAGAGCGACCAGAGCGGAAAGCGGAACGTGGCCGGCCGGTTCTTCTCGACGAAGAAGTGTCCGGCCCAGGCGAAGGCGTAGCCGGAGACCAGGGCTGCGACCGACAACCACCAGGCGCCGGTGAGAGCGAGCAGGGCCAGCAACGCGAGTCCGAGCCCGGTGCCGAGGAAATGCAGGCGGCGGGTGGCCGGCTTGCGGTGTTCGTTCAGATAGTAGGGCCAGAACGTCCGGTAGGTCGTGGGCTCCTGCGGCATCGCGGTCCCTCCTTCATTCGGAGGCGTCGGCCGAATGCGGGGCGCACATTGACTTCGCCGGCCAACGGCGCAACAAACCCCTCCAACCAACGACGCAACGGAATTTCACCATGGGTTACAAGGTAGCGGTCGTCGGCGCCACGGGAAATGTCGGGCGCGAGATTCTCAACATCCTCGACGAGCGGGACTTCCCCGCCGATGACGTCATCGCACTGGCGTCGCGGAACTCGGCGGGCAAGGAGATTTCGTTCGGTGATCGCGGCACCTTGAAGGTCCAGGACCTGGAGACCTTCGACTTCAACGGCGTCGACATCGGTCTGTTCTCCCCGGGCGCCAAGGTGTCGGCGGTGCATGCGCCGCGCGCCGCCGCCGATGGCTGCGTGGTGATCGACAATACCTCGTATTTCCGCATGGATCCGGACATCCCGCTGGTCGTGCCGGAGGTGAATCCGGACGCCCTCGCCGACTATCGCGAGCGGAACATCATCGCCAATCCCAACTGCTCGACGATCCAGATGGTGGTGGCCCTGAAGCCGCTTCACGACTTCGCGCGCATCAAGCGGGTGGTGGTGTCGACCTATCAGTCGGTATCGGGTGCCGGCAAGGCGGCGATGGACGAGCTGTTCAACCAGACGCGGAAGCTCTACGAGGCCGACGACATGAAGCCGGACGTCTTCCAGCGCCGCATCGCCTTCAACGTCATTCCGCAGATCGACGTCTTCCTGGACGACGGCAGTACCAAGGAAGAGGCGAAGATGGTGAAGGAGACGCAGAAGATCCTCGATCCGTCGATCGCCGTCACCGCCACCTGCGTCCGCGTGCCGGTCTTCGTCGGCCATTCCGAGTCGGTCAATGTCGAGTTCGAGTTTCCGATTTCCGTCGAGGACGCACGCGAGGTGCTGAGCGAAGCGCCGGGCGTGCTGCTGATCGACAATCCGGACGAGGGCGCTTACGTGACGCCGGTCGAATGCGTCGGCGATTACGGCGTCTTCGTCTCGCGCATCCGTCAGGATCCGACGGTGGCCTACGGACTCAATCTCTGGGTCGTCTCCGACAACCTGCGCAAGGGTGCGGCGCTGAACACCGTCCAGATCGCCGAGGAGCTGGTCGCGAGTTATCTCTGACCGGGCGGCGAAGGACGTGGCGCAAGGGGCCGGTCGGCGTTGCTCCCGCTGACGCCGCTCGACTGGGTCGCCGTCGGTTGGTTCTTCGGCGGCTGGCTCGGCTATACCGGCTACGCGGACTATAGCCGCTGGCACGAGGGAACGGTGAGCGCCGCCATGCGGCGTCTCTACCGCCAGTGGATGAGCGAGATGCTGCGCCGTGAGCTCCGCATCGTCGACACCCAGATATTCGGCAATCTGCTCACCGGAATCGGCTTCTTCTCTTCGACGACGATCCTGGTGATCGGCGGTCTGATCGCCGCGCTGGGCGCCGCCGATCAGGCGATGACGACGCTCTCCGAACTGCCTTTCGCAGTCGTGCAGTCGCAAAGCCTGTGGGAGATCAAGATCCTGACGCTGCTGACGATTTTCGTCTATGCGTTCTTCAAGTTCGCCTGGGCGTACAGGATCTACAACTACTGTTCCGTGATGATCGGCGCCGCGCCGATCGGGCTGGAGGACGCGGCGGAGCGGGAATCCTACGCCGACCGGGCCAGCCTGCTGGCGAGCCTCGCTTCACGCCATTTCAATCGCGGCCTGCGGGCCTATTTCTTCGCGCTCGCGGTGTTGGGCTGGTTCATCGGCCCGATCGTCTTCATCGCCGCGACGACACTGGTGCTGGTGGTGATCCAGCGCCGCGAGTTCCGTTCGCAATCGCTGAAGGCGCTCCGCGGCGATTGAGGGGCTCGCACACCGATATATGGACTTGTCGTTCCCGCGCAGGCGGGAACCCAGCATGCGGCGCGACGGTCGTTTGGTCTCCGAGTCCGGCATCTGGATTCCCGCCTGCGCGGGAATGACGGTGGAAGCGTGCTATCGCTTGGCGAACTGCTTATCGCCGAAAAGCACTGAGAACTTCTCCTTGTCCAGGGTGCCGACGCCGGCATTGTCGCGCATCACGTCGATGCCGCGGCGGACGGTGGGGCGCGCCTTCAGTTCCTCGTACCAGCGCTTGAGGTTGGGGAAGTCGTCGAGGTTCTGTCCCTGCCTGTCGTGATAGCGGAGCCACGGAAAGGTCGCCATATCGGCGATGGTGTAGGCATCGCCCGCCAGATAGGCGGTTTCGCCCAGGCGCCGGTCGACGACCCCGTAGAGCCGCGCCGCCTCGTTGGTATAGCGGTTGATCGCATATTCGATCTTCTCGGGCGCGTATTGGCGGAAATGGGGCGCCTGCCCCAGCATCGGGCCGACTCCACCCATCTGGAACATCAGCCATTCGATCGTCGCAATCCTGTCGCGGGGCGCCTCCGGCAGGAACTGTCCCGTCTTCTCGGCGAGATAGAGCAGGATCGCCCCTGACTCGAAAACGGCGATCGGCTGACCGTCGGGGCCGTCGGGATCGACGATCGCCGGCATCTTGTTGTTGGGGCTGATCTTCAGGAAGTCGGGCTCGAACTGCTGTCCCTTGCCGATGTCGACCGGGATCACCCGGTAGTCGAGTCCGGCTTCCTCCAGGAAGATCGTGACCTTGTGGCCGTTGGGGGTCGGCCAGTAGTGGAGATCGATCATTGATGCGCTCCCGCGTTGGGTTCGGTCGCAAAGTTAGGGGCGTGGCGTACCCCCGACCAGCGGGGCGGGGCGATATAGTCTTTGCGCACAAGGCAAAAGTGGGCGCATGATCCTTGGGCCTCGGCAACCGGAATACCGACCGTGGTGCCTATCACGACGATAAAACAGGGGAGAAACGCCATGACGTACGGGATTCGTGCGACGGCTCTCGCTGTCGTGCTGTGCTTCGGCTTCGGAGGGGCGGCCATGGCCGCGGAGGACGAAGAGGTCACTTTCGATCCCGAGAACGCCTGCATCATCGCGATGCCCAAGGACTGCGACAAGTGGTGCACCAACGCACCAGCAGCATCGAACTACGAATCGAAGGACGCCTGCCTCAAGGTCTGCAGATCGAATGCAGCCCTGTGCAAGCATAAGGGCATGCCCGGGTATTGAAGTTGTCGCGGTCCGGGAAGCATCGGGCGATATGTCCGCTTCCGGACCGCCTTTCGCGTCCGGGACTGCCCGCGAAGCCCGACTTCGGCCGCCTCAGCGGGTCGGGACGGGCGTATCCCCGGCGTAATCGTAGAAGCCGCGGTTGGCCTTCCGGCCCAGCCAGCCCGCTTCCACATATTTCACCAGCAGCGGACAGGGGCGGTACTTGCTGTCGGCCAGGCCCTCGTAAAGGACCTGCATGACCGCCAGGCACACGTCGAGGCCGATGAAGTCGGCGAGTTCCAGCGGCCCCATCGGATGATTGGCGCCGAGCTTCATCGCCGTGTCGATCGCCTCCACCGACCCCACGCCTTCGTACAGCGTGTAGATCGCCTCGTTGATCATCGGCAGCAGGATGCGGTTGACGATGAAGGCAGGGAAATCCTCGGCGCTGACGGGGGTCTTGCCCAGCCGTTCCGTCAGCTCCTTGATCGCCTGGAAGGTCTCTTCCTCGGTGGCGATGCCGCGGATCAGCTCGACGAGCTGCATCTTGGGCACCGGATTCATGAAGTGCATGCCGATGAACTTGCCGGCGCGATCGGTCGCGGCGGCGAGTCGGGTCACCGAAATCGACGAGGTGTTGGTGGCGATGAAGGCTTCCGGCTGCAGCATCGGCGACAGGGCGCGGAAGATCTCTTTCTTGACCTCTTCGTTCTCGGTCGCGGCTTCGATGACGAGGTCGACGTCCTTCAGCGCGGAGAGTTCGTTCGCGGTCGAGATGCGCTTCATAGCGTCCTCGACACTGCCGGTAAGGCGGCCGCGCGACGCCTGACGCTCCAAACCGGCGGTGATCGCCTCGATGGATCGCTGCAACTGATCGGCGGAGACGTCGACCACCGTGACGTCGATGCTGTTCGCCGCACAGACTTGGGCTATGCCCGAGCCCATCTGCCCGGCACCGATGACGCCGAGTTTCTCAATCATGACCTTGCGACCTCACTTGCCAATGGCATCGGTCAGTTCGGGAACGATCTTGAACAGATCGCCGACAAGGCCGTAGTCGGCAATCTGGAAGATCGGTGCTTCCTCATCCTTGTTGATCGCCACGATCACCTTGCTGTCCTTCATGCCCGCCAGATGCTGGATCGCGCCGGAGATGCCGACGGCGATGTACAGTTCCGGCGCGACGACCTTGCCGGTCTGGCCGACCTGATAGTCGTTGGGCACGAAGCCGGCGTCGACCGCCGCGCGCGACGCGCCGACCGCGGCCCCCAGCTTGTCGGCCAGGGCTTCCAGGATGCTGAAGTTCTCGCCGCTGCCCATGCCGCGCCCGCCGGACACGATAACCCGGGCGCTGGTGAGCTCGGGCCGTTCCGACCGGCTGAGTTCGCGGCCGACGAATTCGGCGCCCTCGGCGCTCGCCCCGGCACCGTCGACCGTTTCGACGGCGGCATTGCCGCCGCTGCCGGCAGCCGGGAACGCGGTGGTGCGGACGGTGATCAGCTTGACCGAATCGCTCGACTGAACGGTGGCCAGCGCGTTGCCTGCATAAATGGGCCGGACGAAGGTGTCCGGCGACTCGACGGCCATGACGTCCGAAATCTGCTGCACGTCCAGCAGGGCCGCCGCGCGCGGCAGGACGTTCTTGCCGAACGTCGTGGCCGGGACGACGACGTGGCTGTAGTCCGAGGCCAGCTTGACGATCAGCGGTGCGAACGTCTCGGCGAGCTGATTCTCGAGCGCATCATCTTCGGCGACCAGAACCTTGGCCACCCCGTCGACGGCCTTCGCCGCGTCGGCGACGCCGCTGCAGCCCTTGCCGGCCACGAGAACATGGACCTCGTCGCCCATGGCCTTGGCGGCGGTGACGGTGTTGAGGGTTGCGCTCTTGAGTTCGCCGGCTTCGTGCTCGGCGATAACGAGTACCGGCATCAGATCACTCCTGCTTCGTTGCGCAGCTTCTCGACGAGCTCGTCGACGCTGCCCACCTTGACGCCGCCTTCACGCTTCGGCGGCTCGGTCACCTTCAGGGTCTTGAGCCGCGGTGCGATGTCGACGCCATAGTCCTCCGGCGCCTTCTGGTCGATCGGCTTGCGCTTCGCCTTCATGATGTTGGGCAGCGACGCATAGCGCGGCTCGTTCAGACGAAGGTCGGTGGTGATGATCGCCGGCATCGTCAGCTTCTCGGTTTCCAGGCCGCCGTCGATCTCGCGCGTCACCTGCAGACTGCCGTCACCGACGTCCAGCTTCGATGCGAAGGTGCCCTGCGGCCAGCCGAGAAGGCCCGCCAGCATCTGTCCGGTCTGGTTGCTGTCGTCGTCGATGGCCTGCTTGCCGAGGATGACGAGGTCCGGCTTCTCCTCGTCGATGATCGCCTTCAACAGCTTGGCGACCGCCAGCGGCTGAAGCTCGGCGTCGGTCAGTACGTGGATGCCGCGGTCGGCCCCCATCGCGAAGGCGGTGCGCAGCGTCTCCTGGCACTGGGTGACGCCCATGGAGACGGCGACGATCTCGTCGGCCTTGCCAGCCTCCTTGAGGCGAACCGCTTCTTCGACGGCGATCTCGTCGAACGGGTTCATCGACATCTTGACGTTGGCGGTCTCGACTCCCGTCTTGTCGCTCTTGACGCGCACTTTGACGTTGTAGTCGATGACCCGCTTAACGGCGACGAGGACCTTCATCGGCGCTTTGACTCCACCACTCTCGGAATTGTCCGGCGGGAACGGAGAGCGGCCGCGATGCAGTCGAGACGACCCGCGGCGCGGCTACAGCCCCGCCATGCTGCGAATGCACAATATGTGTGCGACCCGGCAAAGTCAACTTGACCTCCGGGCGGCTGAAAGCACGGGAAAAGGGCGGTCTACTGCCGAACGAGGAAGTAGAAAATGGCCAGCAATAGGATTGCCAGGGCCTGAAAGCCGATACGCATCCGCATCAGCTTGTTGCTGTAGCGGGCATTGAAGCTGCCGCCGCGAAACATCGAAACGACGCCGACGACGAGCACTCCCGCGGTCGCCAGGACGGCCATCGCGATCAGGATCGGAAAAACTGTCTGAAGCGTATCCATTTCATCCTGAACATAGGCACAAATCAGGCGCTTCGCCAGAGACGCGAGACATGCCGATTCGGATGGTCAGCCGCGCCGGACGCTCAAAGCGTCCGGCCGCGGCCTCACCGCGGCCTACTGAGCGAGCGCAGCGAACGCGCGATAGGGCTGAACCGGGTAAATCTCGACTGACAGCATGCCCAGCTTCACCAGCGGCAGGCTGTCGACGGCCTCGCGGGCCTGCTCCTCGCTCTCCGCTTCCAGAACGATGACCGCGCCCTTGCCGTCCCGTCGGCTGTAGATCTCGCGGAAGATTTCCTTGGCGAACAGGTTCATCGCGCGCTGCGACTCTTCCTGCAGATGCGGTGCGAACTGCTCGGCCGTGTGATCGGGGCTGCGCGTGGCGATGGCGATGACTTTCATGGTCTTCCTCCCGTTGGGACAGCGGCCGGCGCGGCCGCGCTTCTCTATGACCGCTCGAAGCGCGGAGCGTCAACCGCTCTCGGCAAGCAGACGGCGGGCGATGATGTGGGCCTGAATCTCGGCTGCGCCCTCGAAGATGCTGAGAATCCGCGAATCGACCAGAACCCGGCTGACGGGATATTCCTCGGCATAGCCGTTGCCGCCGTGAATCTGGACCGCGCAGTCGGCGTTGGCCCAGGCGACGCGGGCGGCGAGCAGCTTGGCCATCCCGGCTTCGAGGTCGCAGCGGCGTCCGGCGTCCTTTTCCCGCGCGGCGTGCCAGGTGAGCTGACGGGCGATCATCGTTTCCACCGCCATCCAGGCCAGCTTTCCACCGACGCGGGGGAAGGCGGCGATGGGGCGCCCGAACTGTTGCCGGTCGCGGCCATAGGCGAGGCCGAGTTCGAGCGCGTTGCGGGCCACCCCGACGGCGCGCGCCGCGGTCTGGATGCGGGCGGTCTCGAAGGTCGCCATGAGCTGCTTGAAGCCTTGGCCTTCCTCGCCGCCCAGCAGGGCGGTGGCGGGGACCGGAAAGTCGTCGAACGCGAGCTCGTATTCCTTCATGCCGCGATAGCCGAGGACCTTGATCTCGCCGCCCTTCAGACCCTCGATGGGGAAGGCGTCCGACTCGGTGCCGCGCGGCTTTTCGACGAAGAACATGCTGAGGCCCTTGTAGCCCCGCTCCGACGGATCGGTCCGGGCGAGGACGGTCAGAAGATCGGCCCGCGCGGCGTGGGTCGACCAGGTCTTGGCGCCGTTCAAGCGATAGACGTCGCCGTCCCGGACGGCACGGGTCTTCAGCGAAGCGAGATCGGAGCCGTAGTCGGGCTCGGTGAACACCGCGCCGGGAATGATCGAGCCATCGATCAGCCCCTCGAGCCACCGGGCCTTCTGGTCCTCGGTCCCGTGGCGGAGCAGAAGCTCGATGGCGATCTCCGAGCGGGTGGCAAGCGATCCGACGCCGAGAAAGGCGCGCGACAGCTCCTCGGTGACGAGGCACATGGCGACCTTGCCGAGCCCGGCGCCGCCATGGACCTCGGGCGCGGTGAGGCCGAACACGCCCAGCGCACCCATCTGCGCGATGACGTCGGCGGGGATCAGGCTGTCTTCGCGATGCCAGACCGGTCCGCCGGGCAGGACCACGGTATCGCCGAACCGGCGGAACTGGTCGCGGATCATGGCGAGGGTATCGTCGTCGAGTGCCGGGTCGCCGAATCCGTCAGGGCTGCTGCCATCCAGCGATTCGGCGAGGCGGGCCCGGCTATCCGCGGTGTTCCCCGACGCGATCAGCGCCGATACCGCCGGGGTCAGGAAGGCGGCCGTCGTCGTCTCGTCCAGTCCCAGATCGTGCGGGCGGACGGTCTCGGTCTGGCTCATCGCGATGCCACCGCCGATCTGGGCGAGGTATTCGCCGAAGGCCGCACGGAGAATAAGGGCTTCCCGGTCCCCGAAGCCGTCGGACGAGTCCAGCCGTCGGGCCCATTCGAGCATCCGCTCCAGCGCTGCGACATAGGTGGCGAACCACGCCAGGCCGTGCGCCGCCGTCTGCTCGGCATCGACCAGCGCCGAGTCGACGCGGCCGTCGCGTGTCACTGCGGCGCGGACCGCTCTCTGCGCCGCGTCGAGCAGCGTCCGTGCCGCGGTCAACGCTTCGCTGCAGGTGGCGATCAGGGCGCTGTCGGAGACGGAGGTTGGCTGAGGCATCGGCGTTTCCCAAGTCTGTTGTCGGGCGACCTTCTAGCACAGAGTGATCGACATCGCTTTCCGTCGTCCGGCCGCCGCGCTATCGTCGATAAATCGTCTCGCCGAGGGGAGGTTGGCGATGACCATGAAGTCCGTACTTCTGCCGTTCGAGGAGAGTCCGGCGCTGCCGTCGATGCTGGAATCGGCTCTTCTCGTGGCGCGCCGATTCGGAAGCTATATCGAAGGTCTGCACGTCCGGCTGGCGCAGTCGTCGCTGGTCCTGAGTGGCGAGGGGTTCGTGTCGCCCGAACTGCTGGAGAGCTTTCGCCGGCAGGACGTCGAGCGGACCCAGCATGTGCGCAACCTGTTCGACACCTTCATGGGCAACAAGGGAATCGTCTATGGCGAGGCGCCGCGTGCCGACGGCGAACCTTGCGCGGGCTGGCGCGAGGCGGTGGCGCCGAGCGAGGAGATGGTGGGAAGCCGGGGGCGCGTCTTCGACGTTATCGTCGTCGGACGTCCGGTCCGCGGCTCGCCTACCCCGGGCATGGGGACGCTGGAGGCGGCGCTGTTCGACAGCGGCCGTCCGGTGCTGATCGCGCCGCCGGTGCCGCCGTCGACCCTCGGCCAGTCGATCGCCATCGCCTGGAACGGCAGCAGCGAGACCGCCAGGACGATCGCGTTGGCTTTGCCTTTCCTTGTCGCCGCCGAGCGCGTGACGGTGATCTCGGCCGAGGAAAGCATGGTTCCCGGCCCTTCCGGCGCCGAAATCGTTCGCTATCTGGAATGGAACGGCGTCCGCTCGGAAGCGATCGACATCGGAGCCGGCAACCGTCCTGTCGGAGAGGCGATCCTAGCCGCTGCCGGCAAGTGGGGCGCGGATATGCTGATCAAGGGCGGTTATACCCATAGCCGTATCCGCCAGATGATATTCGGCGGTGCCACGCAGCAGATCCTCGCCGCGGCCGAACTGCCGGTGTTCATGGCCCATTAACTGGTCGCGGAGAACATGGGTTTTCGTTCACAGGGGACTAAGAGAATTCTGACTCTTTCGGGCCTCCGGGCCTTTCTTTGCACCATGCTGCTGGTCGCCGCGGCGCCGGCTCTTACGCCTGCGGCGCTGGCCGGGACCGTTCGGGTCGGGAGCGACAACGACCTCGCTGCTGCGTTTCGCGCGGCCAGGCCGGGCGACGTCATCACCCTGCAGCCCGGCACCTATTCAGTGCGGAAGTTGAAGACCGAGACCGCCGGCACCGAGTCGGACCGGATCGTCGTGCGGGCCGAAACGCTGGGTACCGTCAGGATCGACGGGGGTGGCGAAGCGATCCTGATCCGCCATCCCTACTGGACGTTCGAGAACCTCGAAATCCGTGGCGCCTGCGACAAGGACGACTGGTGCGAGCACGCGTTCCACATCGTCGGCAATGCCAGCCACACGATCATCCGCAACAATATCGTTCGCGAATACAACGCGATGATCAAAGGGAACGGCTTGCCCGACAAGAAGAACGGCGGCATGCCCTACTTCCCTACCGACGTCGTCATCGAGAAGAACTACCTCTACAACTCGTCGATCCGCGACACCGACAACCCCGTCACCCCGATCGACGTGATGGGCGGCGAGCGCTGGGTCGTGCGCGACAATTTCATCGCCGACTTCGCCAAGAGCCGGGGCAGTGGGGCGTCCTACGCCGCCTTCCTCAAAGGGAACTCGCGCGACGGCGTTTTTGAGCGAAATCTCGTCGTCTGTGAATGGCGGCATGCGGGCGGTGTTCGCCTGGGCCTGTCGTTCGGCGGCGGCGGGACCAGTCTGGGGTCGAAGACCTGCGTGAACCAGGACTGCTCCGTCTGGCACACCAACGGGATCATGCGGAACAACATCGTTCTCAACTGTCCCAACGACGTCGGCATCTATCTGAGCAAGGCCAGCGGCGCCAAGGTGTTCAACAACACCGTCTACAATGCGAACGGGATCGACGTCCGCTTCCCGCAGTCTTCGGCCGATATCCGCAACAACCTGATCGCCGGCGCGGTACGGACCCGCGATCAGGGGACCGCGCGGACCTCGACCAACGTCATGACCGGAAGCGATTTCGCCGCCTACTGGCCGGCGCTCGGCCGCTACATGAAGAAGCGGCTGGAAGGGCAGGACGTGAAGTATCCGACCATCTTCGCCAAGGCCGACGTCGACTGGGCGCAGTCGGTGGTCGACGATGTGATCGGCTATCTGGAGCAGTCACCCATCGGCAACGGCTCGGGGAAAATCGACAGGCTGCTCGAAGATCCCGAGGCCCTGAACTTCAACCTCGTCGACGACGACGCGATCCTGGACGACGGTCAGGAACTGAACGACGTGCAGGACGATTTTTGCGAACGGCCGCGCGGCGCGACGCCGTACGACGTCGGAGCGATCGAATACTCGGCGGGGCCGTGCGACGTGAAGGCGCGTTTCCCCATGCTCGACGAGCTCCCGCGAGAAGCGTCGCCCACGGGGTGATGGCGTTGGGCGTCAGCCCGCGCCAGAGCGGAAGTCGGCCAACAGCTCGCCGCGTTCGGACAGGCGACGGAAAATCAGGGAATCCATTCCTAAGACGGCAGCAAGCCGCGCGCGCTGACGCGGGCTGGCTTCACGCTGGCCGTTCTCGATGCTGGCGAGGGCGTTGAGAGAAAGGCCGACCAGTCCGGCGACCGTCCGCTCGTCGAGTCCCGATGCCTGACGCATCAAGGCGACCGAGCTTCCGAATTCGCGCCGTTCCTCTGGCGACATCGTGGCGCGCCGCCCCACCATGCCCACCACGTCCTTGGCGGTCTGACTGCGTCGCAGCCTGACGTCGCGGCGCTCTTCACGAGCCAGCCAGCGCAGGAGCAGCCGGCGCACTTGGTGCGACATCGGCCGGCGCCGGCACAGATCCTCGACTTCGGCGATGGAAATGCCGATCTCCATCGCCGCCTGGCGGATTTTGAGCTTACGGCGTGCTCCGACCGCGAACAGTCTGGCGAAAATGGCCTCGTCGCCGTCCTGGGCGACAAGCGTCACACCACCGGTCCCACTCGCGACCGAGTTCACTCTAACGTCCGCCTCCGGCACGCCTGCTGCTCACGTCGACAATTTAGTCTGGTTGAAGCTGCTCCGCGACCCTCCAGTGGAGGTAGCGACGCGTCCGGACCGTTCCGTCTACGCGGCCTCCGTCCCCCCGACCGTCAGGCCGTCCACGAGAAGGGTCGGCTGGCCGACGCCCACCGGCACGCCCTGGCCGTTCTTACCGCAGGTGCCGATGCCGGGATCCATCTGGAAGTCGTTGCCGATCGCCGTCGACTTGGTCAGCACCTCCCAGCCCGATCCGATCAGCGTTGCGCCCTTGACCGGGCGGGTCGGCTTGCCGTCCTCGATCAGATAGGCCTCGGAGGCCGAGAACACGAACTTGCCGGAGGTGATGTCCACCTGACCGCCGCCGAAATTGACGGCGTAGAGGCCCTTCTTCACCGAGCCGATGATCTCCTGCGGATCACGGTCGCCGGGGCGCATCACCGTATTGGTCATGCGGACCTGGGGCTGGTGGGCGAAGCTCTGCCGGCGGCCGTTGCCGGTCGAGCGGGTTCCCATCAGCCGGCCGTTCAGGCGATCCTGCATGTAGCCCACCAGGATGCCGTCTTCGATGAGCGGCGTGCATTGCGAGGGCGTTCCCTCGTCGTCGATGGTGAGCGATCCGCGGCGGTCGTCGATGCTGCCGTCGTCGACCACCGTGATGCCCGGCGCGGCGACCCGCTCGCCCATCATCCCGGAGAACACCGAGGTCTTCTTGCGGTTGAAGTCGCCCTCCAGCCCGTGGCCGATCGCCTCGTGCAGCAGGATGCCGGGCCAGCCCGGCCCCAGCACGACCTGCATTTCGCCCGCCGGCGCCGCCACCGCCTCCAGATTGACCAGCGCTTGGCGCAAGGCCTCGTCGACATGGGCCTGCCAGGTTTCCGGGGCGAGGATGAGGTCGTAGCTCATGCGCCCGCCGGAGCCGTAGGAGCCGCTCTCCATCTTGTCGTCCTCGGCCACCACGACGGAGACGTTCAGTCGTACCAGCGGCCGGATGTCGCCCACCCGGTCGCCGTTGCCGCGGATGATCTCGATCGCCTGCCAGTTCCCCGACAGGGACGCCGATACCTGACGGACCCGTGGGTCCTTGGCGCGGGCGTATGCGTCGATATCCTGCAGCAGCTTCACCTTCTGCGGCATGTCGACCGCCTGAAGGGGGTTGTCGTCGGTGTAGAGCGAGCGGTTGGTGCGTCCGGGCCCGACGTCCAATGTACCGGCCCGGCCGCTGCGAACGGCCTTGACCGTATCGGCGGCCCGGCGGATGGCGTCCTCGCTCAACTCAGCGGCATGACCGTAACCGGTGGCTTCTCCGGACACGGCGCGCAGTCCGAAGCCCTGGCTGGAATCGAACGACGCGTTCTTCAGCTTGCCGTCGTCGAACGTGAACGACTCGGACTGCCGATACTCGAGGAACAGCTCGCCGTCGTCGGCGCCGGCTAGCGCATCGTCCACCACCCCTTCGACGCGACTGCGGTCGAGTCCGGCGCGGGTGAAGAACAGATCGTCGAGTCTGGCAATATCGGTCATGGTTCCGTCCCGGTTCTGCACCTCGCAGGTGCGGTATTGTCGTTCGCTCGAAGCTCTTATATAGGCGCCGCCTGCCTTGAGATCACCCCGCACTCGAATCGGTTATGTCCTGGGCATTTGCGACCGATCGTTATGACATAACGGCTATGACGGGAAGCGGCGATATTCTCTGGTCGGCACGGCGAGAACTGTATATAAAAATTCCGAGTCAGTGGGTGAACCGGGCGGTTCCGGTCCGCGATGCGGGGGGCCGATCCGGGTGAGAGGGTACGCCGTGCGGCAAGGGGATGCCGAGGGGCGCGCCAATTCGTGCGGAGGCAGGGGCATTCCGGATGCGCATGGCCGGAGCGCTTGATTTGGCGGAAACGCGTTGTGTATTTTTCCCGCGCTCGCGGTCTTGTTGCGCTGCGGCAACACCGTGCTCCCGCGGGAAAGACCCGGTTGTCTCCGGCGCGTGGACCCAGCTCCGCCGCGTTGGTGGGTGATCGGTCGCCGATTTAGGGAATCGGATCAGCAGAAGGGCGAAGGAATGCCGTTTGGACGTTTATTGAGTGCCTTGGGGGCCATGTTGCTCATGGCGGTTGTCGGGACCGGCAGCGTGTCGGCTGCACAGCCGCGGCCTTGGGAAATGGGAATGCAACCTGCGGCATCGCCTGTGATGGACCAGATGGAGGGCTTCCATGACCTCCTGCTGGTGATCATCACGGTCATCAGCGTGTTCGTCCTGCTGTTGCTCATCTACGTCATGTGGAAGTTCAACGCGAAAGCCAATCCGCAGCCCTCGCGCACGGCCCACAACACGGTGCTCGAGGTGGCGTGGACCGTGGTGCCGATCCTGATCCTGGTGATCGTCGCCATCCCGTCCTTCAAGCTGCTCTACTTCCAGGACCGCAGCCCCGATGCGGAGATGACCATCAAGGCGATCGGTCATCAGTGGTACTGGTCCTACGAGTATCCCGACGACGGCAACTTCACCTTCGATTCCTTCATGAAGTACGACGACAGTCTGGAGGAAGGCGAGCCGCGCCTGCTCGCGACCGATACCAAGGTTGTCCTTCCGGTCGACACCGACATCCGCATTCTCGTCACTGCCGACGACGTGCTGCACAGCTGGGCCGTGCCGGCTTTCGGCGTGAAGCAGGACGGCGTTCCGGGCCGCGTGGCGGAAAAATGGGTGCGGATCGAGGAGCCGGGCGTCTATTTCGGCCAGTGCTCCGAGCTCTGCGGCGTGAACCACGGCTTCATGCCGATCGAGGTCCATGCGGTCTCGAAGGAAGACTACAAGGCGTGGGTCGCGGAAGCGCAGGAGATGTACGCCAAGGTCGGCGAGCCGGATACGACGGTCGCCAACGCTGAGGCCGAATAAGGATAAGGCTGCCAGGACCGACCGAAGAACGTGCCGGGCCGGCAAGGAACAAGCCAAGCGAAAAGGACAGTGTAGGCATGAGCACGACGGGTTACGGTGCTTCGACCGGTGGCCACGACGCCCATCATCCGACCGGTATCAAGCGGTGGTTGTATTCCACCAACCATAAGGACATCGGCACGATGTACCTTATCTTCGCCATCATTGCGGGGCTGATCGGCGGTGTGATGTCGGTGATCATCCGCATGGAGTTGGCGGAGCCCGGTAACCAGATCCTCGGCGGCGACCATCAGTTCTACAACGTGCTGGTCAGCGCCCACGGGCTGATCATGATCTTCTTCATGATCATGCCGGCGATGATCGGCGGTTTCGGCAACTGGTTCGTTCCGCTGATGATCGGAGCGCCCGACATGGCGTTCCCGCGGATGAACAACATCAGCTTCTGGCTGCTGGTTCCGGCGTTCATCCTGCTGCTGGCCTCCGCTTTCGTGGGATCGGGTGCCGGTACCGGGTGGACGATCTACCCGCCGCTGTCCTCGATGCTCGGCCATAGCGGTCCGTCCGTCGACATGGTGATCCTGGCGCTCCATCTCGCCGGCGCCTCGTCGATCCTCGGTGCGATCAACTTCATCACGACGATCTTCAACATGCGGGCGCCGGGCATGACGCTCCACCGCATGCCGCTGTTCGTCTGGTCGGTGCTGATCACCGCTTTCCTGCTGCTGCTGTCGCTGCCGGTTCTGGCTGGCGCCATCACCATGCTGCTGACCGACCGCAACTTCGGCACCCACTTCTTCGATGCCGCGGGCGGTGGCGATCCGCTGCTGTTCCAGCATCTGTTCTGGTTCTTCGGGCACCCTGAGGTCTACATCCTCATCCTGCCCGGCTTCGGCATCATCAGCCAGATCGTCTCGACCTTCTCAAAGAAGCCCGTGTTCGGCTATCTCGGCATGGCCTACGCCATGGTCGCCATCGGTTTCATCGGCTTCCTGGTCTGGGCGCACCACATGTTCACGGTGGGCCTGGACGTCGATACCCGCGCCTACTTCGTCGCCGCGACGATGGTTATCGCGGTGCCGACCGGCATCAAGATCTTCAGCTGGATCGCCACCATGTGGGGCGGCTCCATCGAGTTCAAGACGCCGATGCTGTTCGCGGTCGGGTTCATCTTCCTGTTCACGGTCGGCGGCGTGACCGGCGTGGTGCTTGCCAACTCGGGCATCGACGTGGCCCTGCACGACACTTACTACGTGGTCGCCCATTTCCACTACGTGCTGTCGCTGGGCGCGGTGTTCGCAGTCTTCGCCGGCTTCTACTACTGGATCGGCAAGATCTCCGGCCGCCAGTATCCCGAGACCCTGGGCAAGATCCATTTCTGGCTGATGTTCATCGGCGTCAACCTGACGTTCTTCCCGATGCACTTCCTGGGTCTGTCGGGCATGCCCCGCCGTATCCCGGACTACCCGGACGCCTTCGCGGGCTGGAACATGGTTGCCTCCTACGGCTCCTACATCTCGGCCGCGGCGGTCCTGCTGTTCGTCTACATCGCGCTCTACACGATCTTTGCCGGCAAGCGTTGCGCCGACAATCCGTGGGGCGAGGGTGCGGAGTCGCTCGAGTGGAAGACCTCGTCGCCGCCGCCGTTCCATAGCTACGAAGAACTTCCGGTGATCAAGTAGATCGCTGGCGGGAGACAACGGCTTGTCGGATACGTCCATGATCGGCAACGCTACGGCGGGTGTGGTTGCACCCGCCGCCGCTTCCGACTTCTTCGCTCTTCTCAAGCCCAGGGTGATGTCGCTGGTTCTGTTCACTGGCGTCGTCGGCCTGGTGCTGGCGCCGGGCGACCTTCACCCGGTGCTGGCCTTCGTCGCCCTGCTCTGCATTGCCGTTGGTGCGGGCGCGTCGGGCGCGATCAATATGTGGTTCGACCGCGACATCGACGCCGAGATGACGCGGACACGGCGACGGCCCATCCCGATGGGACGCGTCGATCCGCAGGACGCTCTCGGCTATGGCGTCGCCCTCGCGGTCGGGTCCGTCGCCCTGATGGGCTTGGTGGTCAACTGGGTGGCTGCGGCGCTGCTCGCGTTGACGGTCGCTTTCTACGTCTTCGTCTACACCATGTGGCTGAAGCGCCGGACGCCGCAGAACATCGTCATCGGCGGTGCGGCCGGCGCGTTGCCGCCGGTGATCGGCTGGGCGGCCGTGACCGGCGATGTCAGCCTGGCGCCGCTGGTTCTGTTCCTGATCATCTTCATGTGGACGCCGCCTCATTTCTGGGCCCTTGCCCTGTTCCGGAGCGAGGATTACGCCCGGGTCGGCGTGCCGATGCTGCCGGTGGTGGCAGGGCCGGAGGCGACGCGGAAGCAGATCCTGCTCTACACCCTGCTGCTGGTGCCGATCACGCTGCTGCCTTGGGGCATGGGAATTTGCGGCTGGCTCTATGGCGTCGGTGCATCCGTTCTGGGGGCGCTCTTCATCGTCTGCGCCGTCCGCGTCCGGATGACCGAGGACGACCGGCCGGCCCGCCAGATGTTCGGCTACTCGATCCTGTATCTGTTCCTCCTTTTCGCTCTGATGCTTCTCGACAAGGGGCTCGGTGGTGCGGCGCTCTGACCGATGCCGATCAGTGAGGAACATAAAAGGCGTAGAGGTCGAAACTACGCGCTGGCCGGAGTGCTTCTCGCGCTCGTCGTGCTGTTCTTCGTCGTCACCATGGTGAAGATAGGCGGGCAGTGACGATGGAGCGGAATCAGGGCCGAGACCAACAAGGCCGTAACAAGCTGGTCGCGCTGGTGTCTGTCGGCACCGTCGTCGGCATGCTTGGATTGTCGTTCGCGGCGGTGCCGCTCTACCGGGTGTTCTGTCAGGTCACCGGCTATGGCGGTACGACGCAGCGGGCGGAGGCCGGCTCGGTCAAGGTTGTCGAGCGCCTGATCACGGTCCGTTTCAATGCCGACGTTCAGCCCGACCTCGCCTGGCGGTTCCAGCCGGAGCAGCGCGCCGTCACCGTCAAGGTCGGCGAGAACGCGCTCGCGTTCTACAGCGCCGAGAATCTGAGCGACGCGCCGATCGTGGGGCAGGCGGTCTACAACGTGACCCCGGAGAAGGCCGGCATCTACTTCAACAAGGTCGCGTGCTTCTGCTTCGACCAGCAGTTCCTGAGCCCGCAGCAGCGGGCCGACATGCCGGTGTCGTTCTATGTCGACCCGGCGTTCGCCGACGATCCCGACATGGCGGACGTCAAGACGATTACGCTGTCCTACACTTTCTTCAATTCGGGTGAGGACGGCCTCAAGGATTATCTCGAAAACCATCCCGAGGCCCTCGCGGCCACGACCATTAAGACTGAAATGAAGACCCCGGAGGGAAGTTGAACCAATGGCCGACACCGCGCACGCGAAGGCACACGAATATCATCTGGTAGATCCCAGCCCTTGGCCGGCGTTGGGGTCGTTCTCCGCGCTCATCCTCGCGGTCGGCGCGATCATGTTCATGCACGAACTGGGCGGTGGCGGCTGGGTCCTGGCGGCCGGCTTTGTCATGGTCCTGTTCACCATGTTCGTCTGGTGGCGGGACGTGGTGCGCGAGGGCGAGTATGAAGGGCATCACAGCACCATCGTTCAGCTCGGCCTTCGCTACGGGATGGTCCTGTTCATCGCCTCTGAGGTCATGTTCTTCGTGGCGTGGTTCTGGGCGTTCTTCAACGCCGCCCTGTTCCCCACCGCGGAGATCGGGGGTGTTTGGCCGCCGGACGGCATCGAGACCTTCGACCCCTGGCACCTGCCGCTTCTCAACACGATCATCCTGCTGACGTCGGGCGTGACCGTCACCTGGGCGCACCATGCCCTGCGTGAGGGCCATCGTAAGCAGGTCATCCAGGGATTGGCGCTGACGGTCCTGCTCGGTCTCACCTTCAGCTGCATCCAGGCCTACGAATACGTGCATGCGCCGTTCGGGTTCACCGACGGCATCTACGCCTCGACCTTTTTCATGGCGACCGGGTTCCACGGCGCCCATGTGATCATCGGCACGATCTTCCTGATCGTCTGCCTGATCCGCGCGTCGCTCGGCCACTTCAAGCCCGACCACCATTTCGGCTTCGAGGCGGCGGCCTGGTACTGGCATTTCGTCGATGTCGTCTGGCTGTTCCTGTTCTGCGGCATCTACTGGTGGGGTGGGGCCTGAGGCCCCCCTCTTCGGCTGACGCGATCGGCGCGGCGTGAGCGAAAGAGACGACTACCCGCAGCTCTCTCCGTTCTCGACAGGACTCCGGTCGCGGTGTCCGCGTTGCGGACAGGGTAAGTTGTATTCGGGGTTCCTGACGGTCGCCGACCGCTGCTCGTCATGCGGTCTCGACCTCAGGGCCCAGGACTCGGGCGACGGGCCCGCGGTCTTCATCGTTCTGATCGTGGGCTTCATCGTCGTCGGACTGGCGCTTTACACCGAGGTCGCCTTTGCGCCGCCGCTGTGGGTCCATGCGATCCTGTGGTTGCCGGTGATCCTGGTTCTGGCCATCGGCATGTTGCGGCCATTCAAGGCGACGATGATCGCGCTCCATTACAAGCACAATCTCCTCGGCGGGACCGGTAACGGGGGTGATGGCGACGCGCACTGAGCGGTCGCGACGGAAATTTCGGCCGAAGCTGGCGGCGACGCTGATCGCCCTGCCGGCCTTCGTCGTTCTGCTCGGTCTCGGGTACTGGCAGGTCGAGCGCCTGGAATGGAAACGCGGGCTGATCGCGGCCATCGACGAGCGCGGCCATTTGCCGCCGGTCGATCTGCCGGCCGAAATCGACCAGCCGGCCGACTGGTCGTTCCGGCCGGTGCGCGTTTCCGGCCAGTACGCCCACGATCAGGCCCAGCATCTCATGGCGCGGGTCCGTGACGGACAGCTTGGGATCGAACTGCTGACGCCTCTGGTGCGCGAGAACGCGCCGCCGGTTCTCGTCGATCGCGGCTGGGTGCCCGCCGACCCGTCCGGTGACGTCGCGCCGTATGACGAACCTCGGGGCGACGTCGTGATCCAGGGCTTCGCGCGTGTGCCGGAAACGGTCTCGTCCTTCACCCCCGACAACCGCCCCGCGGACCGGGAGTGGTTCTCGGTCGACTTGGCGGCGCTGTCGAAGCAGACGGGTTACGCCCTCGCGCCGGTCTATGTGATGGCCATGCCCACTGAGGGAACGAACGGATCGGCGGCCGGAACCTACCCCGCGCCGATGGGTCGGCTGCCCGAGCTGCCCAACAACCACCTGCAATACGCCATTACCTGGTTCGCGCTGGCGGGGGCGCTATTGGGCGTGTACGTTCTCGCGCATTTCAGGAGAGACTCCGGGGAGAGTTGATGGTTTGGTTTCGTCGCCTCGCAGGCGTGACGATCTTCTTCACTTTCGTCCAGATCATCCTCGGCGGCGTGACGCGCCTGACCAACTCGGGCCTTTCCTGCCCCGATTGGCCGCGCTGCTACGGCATGCTGGTTCCGACGCCTGACGGAATCGCCGCGCTGGGTGGCACGGACTACGCCTACTTCCAGATCATGCTGGAATGGGTCCATCGCCTTACGGCGGGTGCCGTCGTCGGGCCGTTGGTCCTGATTCTGACGGTCCTTGCCTGGCGGCTGGCTTCGCGCCACCGCGGCCTTTTCGGGATCATGGTCACGGCCCTTCTGCTGGTGATCATCCAGGCCGGCCTCGGCGGCCTCACCGTGCTCGATCGCAACAGCCCCTGGTCGGTGGCGGTGCATCTGTCGGTCGCACTGCTGTTCCTCGCCGTTCTTCTGCTCGCCTATCGCCGTGCGGGTTCGCAAGCGCGGCCGGATGCCGTCGGTGGCGGAATCCACGCATTGGCCGGCATTGCCGCGCTGATCGCTCTGGTCACGGTCGCGAGCGGAGCGATGATGGCCAAATCCGGCGCGTCGCTCGCCTGCACGACCTGGCCGTTCTGCAACGGCGCGGTGATCCCCGACATGGCCGACCCCTATATCAGTCTCCATTACGGCCATCGGCTGTTGGCGTTGATCGCCTCGCTCCTGACGCTGGGGCTCGCGGCCAGCCTCAGGGGCATGGAACGGGGGCCGGTCCGCAAGTCCGCCAACATGGCGGCGAGCGTGGTGGTGCTTCAGGTCGCCCTGGGTGCGGGTGTCGTGCTGATGGGCGTGCCGGTGTGGATCGGCGCCCTTCATCTGGCGCTCGGCGTCATCGTCTTCGGCAGCCTCGCATCCGCGTTCTGGGCCGGCAGCCGCCTCGGTTTTCCCTCTCACGGAACGGATTCGCAGCATGGAGCCGTATCGAGAGCTTGAGCGCCGTTTCCGGCGCATCGCCAACATCGAAGGCGCCAGCGCGATCCTGCAGTGGGACTGGGCGACGATGATGCCGCCCGGCGGGGCGGATTCCCGCGCCGAGCAACTCGCGACCTTGAGCGTTCTCCATCATGAGCTGATCACCGACCCGGCGATGGGCGATCTCATCGCCGCCGCCGAGGCGGACGGTGCAGCCTATGACGAATGGCAGTCGGCGAACCTGCGGGAGATGAAGCGGAAATGGCGCCATGCCGTCGCCGTGCCCGCCAGTCTGGTCGATGCCTTGTCGCGGCAGTCGGCGAAGACCGAGATGGTTTGGCGCGAAGCGCGGGCCAACGACGATTTCGCGACGTTCGCGCCGGCGCTCGGGACGCTTCTCGGCCTCGTCCGCGAAAAGGCCGCCGCCAAGGCCGCCGCTTTCGGCTGCAGCCCCTACGATGCCTTGCTTGACGGGTACGAACCGGGCGGCAGCTCGGCCCGCATCGACACCCTGTTCGACGATCTGGCGGAATTCCTCCCCGACTTCCTGGAAGGCGTTCTCGAGCATCAGGGCCGCGGGCCGGCCTTGCTGCCGTTTTCGGGTCCGTTCCCGGTGGCGAAGCAGGAGGAGCTCGGGCGCCGGCTGATGGGGGTTCTCAAGTTCCCGTTCGACCGCGGTCGGCTGGACGTCAGTCACCACCCGTTCAGCGGCGGGACGCCCGACGACCTCCGCATCACCACCCGCTACGACGAGCAGGATTTCATGAGCTCGCTGATGGGGGTGCTGCACGAGACCGGCCACGCGCTCTACGAGCTCAACCTGCCGCAGGCATGGCGCTACCAGCCGGTGGGCGACGCCCGCGGCATGAGCATCCACGAGAGCCAGTCGCTGCTGGTCGAGATGCAGGCTTGCCGCAGCCGCGAGTTCATCACCTTCGTCGCTCCCCTGATGCGGGACGCTTTCGGCGGCGACGGGCCGGCGTGGGAGCCGGAAAACCTCCACCGCCACTACACGCGGGTCGAGCGCAGCCTGATCCGGGTCGATGCCGACGAGGTCACCTATCCGGCCCATGTCATCCTCCGCTACCGGCTGGAGAAGGAAATGATCGACGGCGATCTCGCCGTCGCCGACCTGCCCGAGGCATGGAACGCCCAGATGCAGTCGCTGCTCGGCGTCACGCCGCCCAACGACCGGCTGGGTTGCCTTCAGGACATCCATTGGGCCGGCGGCGATTTCGGCTATTTCCCGACCTACACGCTGGGGGCGATGACGGCGGCGCAGCTCTTCGACGCCGCCTGCCGGCAGGATTCGGACATCCTTCCGTCGCTCGGGCGCGGCGATTCCGCGCCGCTTCAGGCCTGGCTGAAGGAGAACGTGCATGGTGTCGGCTCCCGTCTGGAGACCGAGGACCTGATCGCCCTTGCGACGGGTGAACCGCTTACCGATGCGGTGTACAAGCGGCACCTGAAGAACCGCTATCTGTCCTGATACGAGCGTCCCATCTCCGGGCATCGTCGTCCTCTTATTTGACCGCGGGACGACGATGACAGGCGGACGGGAAGAGGAAAGGCGCGACCTGTGAAATACGTTTCGACGCGCGGCGGCGCGCCCGCCATCGCCTTCGACGAGGTGGTGCTTTCGGGCATGGCGCCCGACGGCGGCCTCTATCTGCCCGATCACTGGCCCGCCTTGAGCGAGGAGGCCATCGCCGCGATGGCCGGCGAGTGCTATGCGGAGGTCGCCGTTCGGGTGATGACGCCGTTCCTCGGCGACGCCATCGACCACGAGACCTTTCGCGGGATCGTCGAAGACGCCTATGCGGGGTTCGCCAACCATGCCGTGGCGCCGCTCCGACAGATCGACGGCAGCGAATGGCTTATGGAGCTGTTCCACGGTCCCACCCTCGCCTTCAAGGATGTGGCGCTGCAGCTTCTCGGCCGGCTGTTCGAGCATCTCCTGGAGAAGAAGGGGCGGCATGTGACGATCGTCGGCGCGACCTCGGGCGATACCGGGTCGGCGGCGATCGAGGCGTTCAAGGGGCGCGAGCACGTCACCATCGTCATTCTGCACCCCCATGGTCGGGTATCGGAGGTGCAGCGGCGGCAGATGACGACCGTCGATGCGCCCAACGTCCACAACGTGGCCATCGACGGCAATTTCGACGACTGCCAGGCGCTGGTGAAGGAGCTGTTCGCCGATGCCGCCTTCCGCGAGGAAATCGGTCTCGCGGCCGTCAACTCGATCAACTGGGCACGGGTGATGGCGCAGGCGGTGTACTACTTCACCGCCGCCGTCGCCCTTGGCGCGCCCGGACGCCGGGTCGCGTTCTCGGTGCCGACCGGCAATTTCGGCGACGTCTTCGCGGGCTACGTCGCGGCGCGGATGGGCTTGCCGATCGAGCGGCTGATCGTCGCCACCAACCGCAACGACATCCTCGCCCGCTTCTTCGACAGCGGCCAGTACGTGCCGGGCGACGTATCGCCGACGCTGTCACCCAGCATGGACATCCAGGTCGCCAGCAATTTCGAGCGGCTGCTGTTCGATCTGTTCGACGGCGACGGTGCCCGTGTCGCCGCCCTGATGGACACGCTCAAGTCCGCCCGGCGTTTCGGCGTCGACGAAGGGGTTCTCGACCGGGCCCGGACATTGTTCGATTCGACCAGCGTCGCCGAAGAGGACACAATCGAGACGATGCGCCGGCTCTACAGCGACTATGCTTTGACGATCGACCCGCACACCGCCGTCGGTGTCGCCGCGGGTCGGGTGCGCCATCACATGCCGGCAACGCCCCTGGTCACCCTGTCGACCGCGCATCCGGCGAAGTTCCCCGATGCCGTGGTGAAGGCGACCGGGGTCCATCCGGCGCTGCCGCCTCATCTCGATGCGCTGATGACGCTGCCCGAACGGTGCACGCCTCTCGCTAATGACCTAGCGAAGCTGAGGGACTATATACGTAGGCTGAATTAGAGGACTCATGACGACGACGCGAATCACCACGCTTGCCAACGGGTTGAGAGTCGCCAGCGAGGAAATGCCCTCGCTGCAGACAGCGTCGATCGGCGTATGGGTCGGCGCCGGCGCCCGCAACGAGACCGCGGAGACCAACGGCGTCTCCCACGTGCTGGAGCATATGGCGTTCAAGGGGACGCGGCAGCGGAGCGCGCGTCAGATCGCCGAGGAAATCGAAGCTGTGGGCGGGCATCTCAACGCCTATACATCCCGCGAGCAGACCGCCTATTACGCCAAGGTCCTGAAGGACGACGCCCCGCTCGCGGTCGACCTGCTGGCGGACATCCTGCAGAACTCGGTCTTCGATTCGGACGAGCTGGCGCGCGAGCGCACGGTGATCCTGCAGGAGATCGGGCAGGCCAACGACACGCCCGACGACATCGTCTTCGACCATTTCCAGGAAGCCGCCTATCCGGAGCAGTCGATCGGGCGCCCGGTTCTCGGCACCAGCGCGCTGGTGTCGGCGGTGACCCGGGACATGCTCCACGACTACATGGGCACCCATTACAGGCCGTCGTCGATGGTGGTGACGGCGGCCGGCCGCATCGACCATGATCGGCTGGTGGAGATGGTCGGCGAAGCCTTCGGCGATCTGTCCGGCACCAATGGCGCGCCGTTCGGGGCGGCCCACTATGTCGGCGGCGAGTTCCGCGAGGAACGGGATATCGAGCAGACGCATATCATCCTCGGCCTGGACAGCGTCCCCTACGGCGATCCGGATTTCTACGCCGTGCAGGTGCTGTCGACGCTGCTGGGCGGCGGCATGTCGTCGCGGCTGTTCCAGGAAGTGCGTGAAGTGCGGGGCCTGGCCTATTCGGTGTTTTCGTTCAACACCTCCTACCTCGACGCGGGCCTGTTCGGAATCTATGCCGGCACCAGCCCGGAGGACGCCGACGAGGCGGTCGCGGTGATCTGCGACGAAACCCGCAAGGTGGCCGACACCGTCAGCGACGAGGAAGTCCGCCGCGCCTCGGCGCAGCTCAAGGCCGGGCTGATGATGTCGCTCGAAAGTTCGAGCTCGCGTTGCGAGCAGCTCGCCCGCCAGATCCTGATCTTCGGCCGCCGCCTGCCGCCGGAAGAGGTCGTGGCATTGATCGATCAGGTCGATGCGGCCACCATAACGCGTGTGGCGAAACGGCTGCTCTGCGGCGCGCCGGCGACGCTGGCGACGCTCGGGCCGGTGACGAAGGTTCCCGATGTCGAAACGATTCGGCAGCGGTTGATGTGATTGAATGAGTGAGCCGGCGCCGAAGCATACGCTCGACGCGACGGGACTGGCCTGCCCGCTGCCGGTCTTGAAGGCCAAGCGGGCGATGCGCGAGGTGGGCGACGGCGAGATACTGGAAATTTTGGCGACCGACCGTGGTGCGGTAAAGGATTTCCAGACGTTTTGTGAAGTGACGGGGCACACCCTGGAATCATGGCACGACGCAGAGGGCGTGCTGACGTTTCACATTCGGAAGAGGCCGTGATCAATCTTCTCAAGTCGCTTTCCGAAATCATGCGCGGCCGCGCCATCGGCGGGCCCACGGTCTACCTGCGTCAGCCCCATCGCCGCGACTGGCGGAGCTGGGTTGCGCTCCGCAGCCGCTCGCATGCGTTCCTGAAGCCGTGGGAGCCGACCTGGCCCAAGGACGCGCTGACGCGGAAGGCATTCCTGCGCCGGCTGCGCGCGCACGCCCTGCAAAGCCACTCCGATGCCGGCTATGCGTTCTTCGTGTTCCGCCGCAACGATGACGCGCTGCTGGGCGGCATCACGGTCAGCAACGTCCGCCGTGGGATCGCCCAGAGCTGCAGCGTCGGCTACTGGATCGGCGAACCCTATGCACGCCGCGGCTATATGACCGAGGCGCTGGCCTCGCTGCTGCCGTTCATTTTCGAAAATCTTCGTCTGCACCGGATCGAGGCGGCGGTGCTGCCCGAGAACGCGGCGAGCCGGGCGCTTCTGAAGAAGGTGGGCTTTCGCGAGGAAGGCTATGCGCGGCAGTTCCTGCGCATCAACGGGGAATGGCAGGACCACGTCCTGTTCGGCATGCTCGCCGGCGATCCCCGGCCGGTCGTCCATACGGTCATCGAAGGCGGACGGGAACTACGTCCTGCGGTCGCGCCGTCGGGTGCCTTCGCGGTCTCTAGCGTCGCGGCACCGTCTCAGAACACAGTGGGTGGCAGGAACTCCTCCACGGCTTGATGCCCGTGAAGCCGAGCGGGTGATGATGAATGGCCTCTGCTCTGCGATAGCCGCCGACCGAAGGTCGTGATCGGCTCGGATTGAACATCTGCTGCGTGTGCGTCGTTCTTTTTTAATGCGCTTGCTGGTAGGTGAAGGCGTAAGCTGTCGCAAGGGCGAGGAACCAGCCGCAGCAGACACGGTGAAAGGGAACTCCAATGCCCACAGCACCTGGAGAACCCGATTTGGCGGAAGCGATGTTGGAAACGACCTCGCAACCATTTCTGGTTCTCGACCACGAACTTCGAGTCGAGAAAGTCAACCGCGCCTTTCTCCACCAGTTTCGGGTCGCCGAGCGGGACACCCGCGGGCATACCATCCACGAACTGGGAAACGGCCAGTGGGACATTCCCGAACTTAATCGGCTGCTCCATCAAGTGCAGGCGGACGGGGGCGCTGTGTGCGATTACCGCGTCGAGCACGAGTTTGAGCAGATCGGCAAGCGGGTGATGCTGGTCAACGCCAATCACCTGTCGCGGCCGGCGGGTCCGGACAACCTACTCCTCGCCTTCAACGACGTGACGGAACGGGAGCGAATTCAGTTCGAACTGGAAGGCCGGACGGAATTCGCGGAGAAGCTGATCGACAGCGTGCGCGAGGCGCTGATCGTCATGGACTGGGATTTGAGGGTGCAGTCCGCCAACCAGAGCTTCTATGAATCCTTCGGCGTTGAGCAGGCGGAAACAGAAGGGCGCCTGATCTACGAACTCGGCAACGGCCAGTGGGACATTCCCGAACTGCGCCGACTGCTCGAGGAGGTGCTGCCCAACGGCGATGCTTTCGACGACTATCTCGTCGAGCATGAATTTCCGACCATCGGCCGCCGTGCGATGCTGCTCAACGGCCGGCGCCTCGATCACCTGAATCTGATCCTGCTGGCCATCCGGGACGTTACCGAAGAACAGAACGCCGCGGCTCGCCAGCAGGCGATGATGGGCGAGCTTCGCCACCGCGTGAAGAACATCCTCAACAATGTCCGGGCGCTGGCCGTCCAGACATGGCGGAGTAGCGATGATCCGGAGTCGTTCATCCAGGCATTCCAGTCCCGCATCGGGGCGCTGTCGCGTGCCCAGGATCTGGTTGTGGCCAGCCCGACCGAAGCCGTCTCGATTCGCGACATCGTTCGATCCGAGCTCGTTGCGGTCGGTGCAGAGGAGGGCAGGCACTACAGTATCGACGGCCCGGACGTCCGTCTGACCCCGCGGAACGCGCAGGCCTTCGCCATGACGATCCACGAGTTGACCACGAATGCGGCCAAGTACGGCGCTCTTTCGGTGGACGGCGGCCGTATCGATATGACCTGGAAGATGGATCGTCGCGATGGGGAGGACCGTCTGTGTTTCCGTTGGCGGGAGTCCGGTGTGCAAATCGCGGAACGCGAACCGAAGAGGGGGTTCGGTTCGAAGGTGATCGAGGAAAGCCTTCCTCACATGCTGGGCGGCAGCGCCCGGCTGAAGTTTCACCGGGACGGCGCGGAGTGCCTCGTCGAATATCCGATACCCCCTGACTGAGAAAGGCCTTGGCATGCCTCAGTTTCTGGTCGGACAAACCATCCTGGTTCTGGAGGACGAGTACCTCGTGGCTCTCGACGTCAGCGAGACGATCGAGCAATGGGGGGGACAGGTGGCGGGGCCCGTCGGACGCCTCAGTCAGGCGTTCGTGCCGCTTGAATCCAACGGGCTGGACGGGGCGGTACTCGATGTGTCCCTGGACGGCGACACGTCCTATCCGCTGGCCGATGCGTTGGCGGAAAAGGGAATCCCGTTTCTGTTCATGACCGGATACGGATCGGCCACCCTGCCCGAGCGCTTCGCCGAAAAGCCGAGGCTCACCAAGCCATTCTCCGATCTGGCGGCCGAAAGGCTGTTTCAGGAAGTGTTCGGAGCCGGCTGACCGACCCCGTGCTCAGGCGTGTCCGGTGAGGGAGGAGAGCGCCGAGAGGTCGATGCCGACCTTGGCCAGCGCCCGTTCCCATTTGTCGTCGTTGGCGGAAGCGAACACCAGCTCCGGATCGGCGGCGACGTTCAGCCAGCCATTGGCCTGAATCTCGCCGTCGAGCTGGCCGGGCGACCAACCGGCATAGCCCAGGGCCAGAATGGACTTCGACGGGCCGCTGCCGTCGGCGATTGACTTCAGCACGTCGACGGTTGCCGTCAGGGCGAATTCCTCGTTCACCACCAGGGTCGACTCCTGGACGTAGTCGGTGGTGTGGAGAACGAAGCCACGGCTCGATTCGACGGGACCGCCGAAATGCACGCGGATCTGGTCGTCGATTTCGCCCAGTTCGATCCCCATCTGGTCCATCAGCTCGGCGAAGGTCAGCGAACCGATCGGCTTATTGATCACCAGCCCCATTGCCCCATCGGCCGAGTGCGCGCACATGTAGATGACCGTTCGCGCAAACCGCGGGTCGCTCATCTGCGGCATGGCGATCAGCAATTGTCCCTGCAGATAGCTGGAGTCGGTGTCCATAAAAGCCCTGTCGTTTAACGTCGCTGTTGCCGGAGCGGACTCGAGTCGCGGAAACGTGACAGGCGGTCGGCTGCCCCCTCATCATATATGTTGGCAATTGTGACATGCCATTGCCGACGTAAGCCATTGTCGATGTTTGATCGAATCCGAACGAACGCGCTTCTCTTGCTGTCGCTGACGATGGCGATTCTGGTGGTCGCCATCGGCCCCGCATGGGCGGCGGGGAACGGCGCTTCGGCGTGGGACCAGACCGATTTCTCGGAAGCGCGCCTGGTCGCGGCGACCGATGCGACGGGCAAAGGCGAGACCTTGCGCATGGGGCTTCAGTTCCGGCTGTCGCCGGGCTGGAAGATGTACTGGCGCAGCCCCGGCGATGCCGGCTCGCCGCCGCAGCCCGACTGGTCGGCGTCGGAGAACGTCGCCGACGTCGCCATGAGCTGGCCGGCGCCGGTCCGCTTTTTCGAAGCGGCAGGGCTGGAGACGCACGGCTATACCGACGAGGTCGTTTTTCCGTTGGCCGTCCGTCTGTCCGATCCCGGTCAGCCGGTGACCCTGGCGGGGACGATCGACTATCAGGTCTGCGAGAAGATCTGCATTCCCTTCACCGCCGACCTCAGCCTCATGCTCCCGGCCGGTCCGGCGCAGACGACCCCGTTCACGCGGGTGATCGACCGGTTCATGGCGGTGGTGCCCAAGGCGCCCGCCACGGCGGGGATCACGGTCGACGAACTGGGCGTCGCGGGACCGGCAGGCAATCAGCAACTGGTGGCGCGGCTTACGGCGACGCTGCCGTTCGAGGAGCCTGATCTGTTCGTCGAGGGGCCGGTCGACTTCCGGTTTCCCGCGCCCGAGGTCACGCTCTCCGACGGCGGCAGGCAGGCGTTGATCGTCACGCCGGTCGAAGGCGACGAGACGCTGGCCGGCGTGCCCGTGACTCTGACCCTGCATGACGGAATGCGCGCGGTCGCGTGGGAGGAAGCGCCGGCACCGGTCGAGGCGCCGGCAGCGAGCTCGGTCACGCCGGCGGCGGAGAGCGGTGGCCTGTTCCTGTCGATGCTGGCGGTGGCGGTGCTGGGCGGGCTGATCCTCAACCTGATGCCCTGTGTCCTGCCGGTGCTTTCGATCAAGCTTCTCCACGTCGTCGGGCATGGCGGCGGCGACCGCCGTCGGGTGACGACGGGGTTCCTGGCCTCGGCGGCGGGCATCGTGGTTTCGTTCCTCGTTCTCGCGGCGGGGGCTATAGCGCTGAAGCTGTCGGGAGAGGCGGTCGGCTGGGGTATCCAGTTCCAGGAGCCGCTGTTCCTGGTTTTCCTCACCGTCGTCCTGGTGCTGTTCGCGGCCAATCTGTTCGGCCTCTACGAGATCGCCCTGCCGTCCTGGGCCGGTGCCCTGGCGACGCCACGCGACGGCCATCAGGGCGGGCTTGCCGGGCATTTTTCGACCGGTGTGTTCGCGACGCTGCTGGCGACGCCCTGCTCCGCCCCCTTCCTCGGCACGGCGCTCGGTTTCGCCCTGGCGCGCGGGCCGGTGGAGATCGCCGCGATCTTCCTGGCCCTCGGGCTCGGCATGGCGCTTCCCTATTTCGCCGTCGCCGTGATGCCGGGGCTGGTGACGCGACTGCCCAGGCCCGGCCCATGGATGGCGAAGGTGCGATGGGTGCTCGGCCTGCTGCTGCTCGCCACCGCCGCCTGGCTGCTGTGGGTGATGGCGGCGCAGACCTCGATGACGACGGCCCTGGCGGTGGCCGGTGTGATGGCGTTGGTCGTCGTCGTCATCGCGGTGGCGGCCGGACGCGGCGCCGGCCTGCGACGGGCCGGCGTGGTCGCGATCCTGCTCTTGATCGCCGCGGCCTTCGTTCTTCCCGCCCAGTGGCGCACGTTGTTCGGCGGAGACGGCGTGCAGCGCGTCGCCCATGACTGGCGTCCGTTCGACGAGTCGGCCATCGCCGGTCTGGTCGATCAGGGCAAAGTGGTCTTCGTCGACGTCACCGCCGACTGGTGTGTCACCTGCAAGGTGAACAAGCTGCTGGTGGTCAACAGCAATGCCGTGGCGGGCCGCCTGGCGGAAAGCGACGTCGTGCCGATGCTCGCCGACTGGACCAACCCCGATCCGGCGATTGCGGCCTTCCTCGCGCGGTTCGATCGCTACGGCATCCCCTTCAACGTCGCGTTCGGTCCCGGCGCACCCGAGGGCATTACCTTGCCGGAGCTGTTGACCGTCGAAGCGGTGCTGGAGGCGCTCGATGAGGCCGCGGCGCCCGCGAACCTTGCCGGAGGTGGCCGGCCGCCGGCGTGATCGGCGGCGGCGTCGCTGTTTCCGGACGCTCTCCGCTGCACTATGTTTTGCCCAGGGACCGGCGGTCCCGCGTTTTTTTGAGGATGTGGAGGAGACAGAGGGAATGGCGATCAAGGTAGGCGACACGATTCCGTCGGTGACGATGAAGCAGTTGACCGACGAGGGCATGCAGGACGTCGTGACCGATGAGTTCTTCAAGGGACGGACGGTTGCCGTGTTCGGCGTTCCGGGTGCCTTCACCCCGACCTGCTCGGCCAAGCATCTACCGGGCTTCATCGAGAACCACGGCAAGCTGACGGGCAAGGGCGTCGACGAGATCGCGTGCGTCTCGGTGAACGATGCTTTCGTGATGCAGGCCTGGGGCAAGGATCAGGGCGCGGGCGGCAAGGTCGCGATGCTGGCCGACGGCAATGGCGATTTCACCCGCGCGGTCGGCATGGAGATCGATGCCAGCGGCTTCGGCATGGGCAAGCGCTCGGCGCGCTACTCCCTGCTGGTCGAGGACGGTGTCGTGAAGCAGGTGAACGTCGAGGAGGCACCGGGCCAGATGAAGGTCAGCAGCGCCGAATCGATGCTCGACCGCCTCTGAACTCAAATGGGCGGGGCCCGGCAACGGGTCCCCGCCGTCGCCGTCAGTCGGGCGGGTGCCGGCTTTCCTGCTGCGCCGCCCGCAGCGCCACGACCGCTTCGCGGGCCAGTTGATCGGCGCGCTCGTTTCCGGGGTCGCCGGCGTGACCGCGGACCCAGTGCCAGGTGACCTCATGGGTCGCCAGCGCCGCTTCCAGCCTTTCCCATAGGTCCTGGTTCTTCACCGGCTTCTTGGCGGCCGTGCGCCAGCCATTGGCCTTCCACTGGTGCAGCCAGCGAGTGATTCCGTCGCGCACATAGGTGCTGTCGGTATGGATGGCGATCGCCACCGGGCGCTTCAGCGCTTCCAGGGCCTGGATGGCGGCCATCAGCTCCATGCGGTTGTTGGTGGTCGCCGGCTCGGCGCCGGACAGTTCCCGCGTGGTACCGCCCCAGCGCAGGACCACGCCCCACCCGCCGGGGCCGGGGTTGCCGCTGCACGCGCCGTCGGTATGGGCCTCTACGGCCTTTCCGGCCATCTCAGTCCAGACCGTATTCACCGGGCCGCGTGACGGCGCGGTGGAAGCGGAGCTTGTTCAGATACTCGATCGGGTCCTTGGGTTTCAGCAGCGCGCCCGCCGGCTGGTTCAGCCAGTCGTAAAGGCGTGTGAGCAGGAAGCGCATCGCCGCGCCGCGACAAAGCAGCGGCAGGGCGCGCAGCTCCTCGTCCGAGAACGGGCGTTCCCGGCGATAGGCCGACAGCAGAACCCGCGCCTTGGTGGCGTTGAAGGCGCCGTCGGTCTCGAAGCACCAGGCGTTCAGGCAGACCGCGATGTCGTAGGCGAAGAAGTCGTTGCACGCGAAATAGAAATCGATCAGGCCGGTAAGCCGGCTGTCCTCGAAAAAGACGTTGTCGGGGAACAGGTCGGCGTGAATGACACCGGCCGGAAGATCGGCAGGCCATTCCTTCTCCAGCACGTCGAGCTCGGCCGAGAGCTCTTCCGCGAGACCCGGTTTGACGCTGTCGGCCTCTGCCGCCGAGCGCTCGAACAGCGGACGCCAGCTCGCGACCGAAAGATCGTTCCGCCGGTGGAGCGGAAAATCGGCGCTGGCGAGGTGCAGATGGGCGAGGGCACGGCCCAGCTCCTCGCAATGCTCCAGCCACAGCCGGCGGGCCCAGACCCCGTCGAGGAAGCTCACCACCGCCGCCGGGCGGCCGCTCAGGGTGCGCAGCGCCGGCCCGGCGCGGCAGGGGATCGGCACGGGGCACGGCACGCCGCGGGCCGACAGATGCTCCATCAGCCCTAGGAAGAACGGCAGGTCGTCCTTCGCCACCCGTTTCTCGAACAGGGTGAGGATGTACCGCCCGCGATCGGTGAGCAGGAGATAGTTGGAGTTCTCGACGCCCTCGGCGATGCCGATGAACGACACCAGCGAGCCGATGTCGTAGTCCTTCAGGAAAGCGCGCAGGTCTCCGTCGGAGACTTCCGTATAAACAGCCACGGCATCTGTTCCGGCAGAGCGAGGCGGCCTTTCTACAGGAACAGGCGGGCGGATGGGAAGCCTTTCGCCCGGTGGCCGGCCGGGGAGGCGATGTGCCATAATCCGCGCCCGGCGCATCCCCGGCCCTTGGGCGGCATGGCGGGTGCGGCCGGTCCTCAGCCGGCACCGTGCCGGCAATCGGCGATCAAGGAGAAGGATGGCGATGTCTCCGGGTGACTGGCGCAAGCCGCTGACCGCGCTCTGGCTGTTGGCGTTCACGGCCCTTCTCGCGGGTTGCGGATTCAAGATGCCGTGGAACGACGATCCGCCCCCGACTTGTCCCGCCGTGCGTCTGTTGCAGAACGCCGATACCGAAGTGGTCTACGCCCCGGGGGCGGCGCGCGATCCGGTGGACGTTCGGTTCTCCGCCAAATTCGCGCAGCTCGACTGGGCCTGCACTTACGAGCTCGAAGAGGATTCGCCTTACGTCCAGGTCGATCTGACGATCAATTTCGCCATCACGCGGGGACCGGCCGATCAGAACAGGCAGGCCGATTTCCGCTATTTCGTGGCGGCGCTGGACGCCGACCGGAACGTGGTCGACAAGCAGGTCTTCCCGGTCTCGATCCGCTTTCCGCCCACGCTCGACCGGGTCGGCATGCCCGAGCCCGACTCCGTCACCCTGCGTCTGCCTCTGAGCCGCAGCATGCCGGGCTGGCGATACACCGTCGTCGCCGGATTCCAGCTCACGGAGCAGGAGCTGGAGGAGCAGCGCGCCAAGTCCCGGTAACGGCGTCCTCGGCCGCTATTCGGCGATATAGGCGAACCGGATCGGGCCGCCGTCGTCTGCCACATAAACGTCCTTCGGCAGGGACGGGCGGTCCGACCGCCGCCATGCGTAGACGCGGATCGAGCTGACCTGGCCGGACGCGGTCGGCTGCCCCCAGGCGCCGATGAAGTCAGAGAGGCTGTCCTTCGTCTGCACGACCCCGTCGGGTTCGACCTTGCAGTCGCTGTCGCTCGCGCACCAGATCAGCAGAACCGAGCGCGGATCGGCGAGACTGACCTCGACCCATATCAGCGACGGATCGCGTGCGGCGATTTCCTCCGCCTCACGCAGCGAAACGTCGTTCCGTTCGTCCTCGATGCCGTCGGCGCGCTTGTTGAGCGTCACTCCCGCGACGGCCGCGTAATCGACCGCGTCCCTTCCGTTCAGGACCGTCGTCGTACTGGTAGCCATAAACCCCTCCTTTCGGATGGCGTCATTCTCTGGACTATGAACGAACCGGGCAACCCCGGGTTCGGAACGGAGTTCCTCTTGGCAGCGGCGGACCCAGTGGATACCTAGTCGTCTAAGGACGCGCTTCTCGGCGCGCAGAGAGAGGAAAAGCGCATGAGCTTCGATCCGTCTGACAAATTTCGGGATGGCGACGCCCTGCTCGTCGTCGACGTCCAGAACGATTTCTGTCCGGGCGGGGCGCTGCCGATCGCGGACGGCGACCGGGTGGTGCCGGTGCTGAATGCCTGGATCGACGCCGCGGCGGCCAGGGGGGTGCCGATCTACGCCTCCCGCGACTGGCATCCGCTGACCCATCCGAGCTTCGCCGAAATGGGCGGTCCGTGGCCGGTCCATTGCGTCCAGGACACCGAGGGCGCGGCGTTCCGCTCCGACCTGCATATGCCGGCGGGAACCGTCGTGGTGACCAAGGGTACGCGGTTCGACCAGGACCAGAACTCGGCCTTCGATCAGACCGGTCTCGCCGAAGCGCTGAAGCGGGATGGGGTGAAGCGGGTGTGGGTCGGCGGCCTCGCTCAGGACGTCTGCGTCCTCGCCTCGGTGCTGGACGCACGCAAGGCGGGGCTCGATGTCCGTCTCATCGCCGAGGGCACCAAGCCGGTGACGCCCGAAGGCGGCGCCGAATCGCTCGCCACGATGCAGGACGCCGGGGCCGAGATCGAAGGGTAAGCGCGGTTCTAGCCGTCATCCCCGCGGAGGCGGGGATCCATGGGGCGCGCTCCCTTTCTGGGTCCCCGCCTTCGCGCTAGGGGGTTCACACATCCAACGGGATATGAGTCCCACGGCAACTCATTGATGTTATTCGTCATCGCATGGCTTGACCATGCGATCCACGACTTTGCGGAGCCTGCTGCAGACCCCGACAGAACCGCCGAAAGTCGTGGATGGCACCGCCAAGCGGTGCCATGACGCCAGGAGAACTGGGCTGACGGCAGGAGAAATGGAGACAGGCCGTTCCGGAGATGTGTGCATCCCCTAGCGCCTTCGCGGGGGTGACGAGAAGGGAGGTCTGTTCGGCTGAAGTTACTCGGCGGCGAGGGCCGCCGCTTCGCGGATCACGGCCGCGTCCGCGCCGGGTTTGTGGGCGTGCTCGCTCAGGTAACGCCGCCACGCCCGGCCGCCGGGGACGCCCTGGAACAGGCCGACGATATGGCGGGTGATGTGCTTCAGCGGCACGCCAGCGGAGGTCTCTTCCTCGACATAGGGCATCAGGGCGTCGAGCACCGCCTTGCGCTTCAGGATATCGGCGTCGAGACCCAGCAGGCGCCTGTCGGCCTCGGCCAGGAAATAGGGGTTCTGGTACGCCTCGCGGCCGATCATCACCCCGTCGACATGGCGGAGATGCTCTTCGGCGGCGTCGATCGTGGTGATGCCGCCGTTGATGGCGATGGTGAGGCCGGGAAAGGCTTCCTTCAGCCGGTAGACGACATCGTAGCGGAGCGGGGGAATCTCCCGGTTCTGCTTGGGACTCAGGCCCTGGAGCCACGCCTTGCGGGCATGGACGATGAAGGTGTCGCAGCCCGTCGCCGCCACCGTGTCGACGAAGCGGCACAGTTCCTCGAACGAGTCCCTGTCGTCGATGCCGATCCGCGTCTTCACCGTGACCGGCAAGGCGGTCGCCCGGCGCATGGTCGCGACGCAGTCCGCCACCAGATCGGGCTCCGCCATCAGGCAGGCACCGAAACGGCCGGACTGGACCCGGTCGCTCGGACAGCCGACGTTCAGATTGATCTCGTCATAGTCGAAGCTCTCGGCGATCGCCGCGCTTTGGCCCAGCGCATCCGCGTCGCTGCCGCCGAGCTGCAGGGCGAGCGGCTTCTCGGCGGGATGGAAACCCAGCAGGCGCTGCCGGTCGCCATGCAGCACCGCGCCGGTGGTCACCATCTCGGTATAGAGGAGCGCCCGGCGGGTAATGAGCCGCAGGAAATAGCGGTCATGCCGGTCGGTGCACCCCATCATGGGGGCGATGCTGAGGCGCCTGTCGATCATGGTGGTTGAGATAGGATGGATGGTCTCGGTCTGTAAAGCCCGCAGCCGACCGACTGGACGAGGTGCGGTGTCTGGACTGGAGCGGCATGACCCTGATGGACAATGTTTGAACTATATAGCTCTAAGAGCTATATTTTTATGATCCGGTCAGCATGAGCGTTTTCAAAACCAAAACCTTTGCAAGGTTCGCCCGCAAGGCAGCGCTGACGGATGACGAACTGCTCGCGGCGGCGGTCGACGTTGCCGACGGGCACTGGGATGCTGATCTTGGCGGTGGTGTCTTTAAGCAGAGGGTGGCCCGGAAAGGCGGCGGAAAGTCCGGTGGCCATCGGACCATCATTCTGTTCAAGGCCGGACGGCACAGCTTCTTCGTCCACGGTTTCGCCAAGAACCAGAAGGCGAATGTCTCGGCAGCGGAGCTGAAGGCGCTCAAGGCGTTGGCCAAGGTGCTGCTGGGACTTGGGGTGGCTGATCTGGACATTGCCCGTCGGGCAGGAGAGATTTTGGAGGTGACTTCGGATGGCGAAGAAGGCCGCCACGACTGAAAACGGCATTCTCGGGTCGATTCACGAAACCGCAGGGGGATTGCATCGCGCCGGTGTCATCGACAAGGCGACGATGCGCCGGTTCGACGCTCTTTGCCTGACACCGGTTGCGCCGATGTCGCCGGAGGAAATCCGGGCTCTGCGGGAACGGGAGCAAGTGTCTCAGCCGGTATTCGCGCTATACCTGAATGTTCGCAGAGACGCAGTGAGCAAGTGGGAACGGGGGGAGAAGAGGCCGAATGGCCCTTCTCTGAAGCTCCTGAACCTCGTGAAGGCGAAAGGTCTGCAGGCGATCGCGTAGTAGCCGGGAACGCAGACACCCGCCCGGGGCTAAGGCGTAGCCAGCCCCGGCGCAAGAGACGCGGTGTCTGGTTCTTCTTTGGGCAGGCCCTAGATTATGTCGAGCCTCGAAGGCTCGTTCGAACCACTCCTGCAACCGCTCCGTTTGCCCGGCATCGTGAAAGGTCTTCCCATTCTGCCCCATGTCCGCAACCAGCGGCGGATCGCCGTCGATGATGCCCGAAGGCCGCGGGGGATGCCGGTGACCTGCGTCATCGGAGGCGGTCTGTGAACGGCGCCGCGACGGCCACAGGGCACGACGCCTGGTACCGGACCGAGCAGGATGGGCGGACCTGGACCATCCGTGCCGGCGGACGCTGGGTACTATCGGGTGTGGCGCGCTTCGGCCGCGCGCTCAACGAACTGGAGCCCGAGGCGGCGGCAGGCGAGACGGTGATCGATCTCTCCGAGCTCGAGGCCCTGGACACGGTCGGCGCCGTGACCCTGATCCGCCTGCGGGACAGGCTGGAGGGCGAGGGGCTTCGGCCGCGCTTCCAGAACGCGCGGGAGCTTCATGCCGCGCTCCTGAAGGCGGCAGAAGAGGGCGCGCGGTCAGGTACGCCGGCAAGGAAACGGCGGCCCGCTCTCGACATGGTCAACCAGACCGGCCGCGCCACTATCGAGGCCGCCGAGGAGGGCCGCGATCTCCTGGCGTTCTTCGGGCTGGTCATCATCTCCTTCGGCCGTCTTCTCCGCCATCCGGGGCGTTTGCGGATAACCGCGCTCACCACGCAGATCGAACGGTCGGGCCTCAACTCGATCCCGATCGTCGGGCTTCTGTCCTTCCTGATCGGCGTCGTGCTGGCCTATCAGGGTGCCGAGCAGCTGAAGCGCTTCGGCGCCGAGCTGTTCGTCGTCAATCTGCTCGGCGTCTCGATCCTTCGCGAGATCGGCATCCTGATGACCGCGATCATCATCGCCGGACGGTCGGGCGCCGCCTTCACCGCCCAGATCGGGACGATGAAGGTGAGCCAGGAAATCGACGCGATGCGGACCCTGGGGCTCGATCCGATCGACATCCTGGTCATTCCGCGGATCGTCGCCCTGATGATCGCCCTGCCGCTGCTCGGGTTCTTCGCCGACATCGTCGGGCTTGTCGGCGGCGCGGTGATGGCCAATCTCACCCTTGGCATCGGCTTCGAGCAGTTCATCACCCAGTTCCGCAATGCCGTTTCGATCAACCATTTCTGGATCGGGCTGGTGAAGGCGCCGGTGTTCGCCTTCGTCATCGCCCTCGTCGGCTGCTATCAGGGGCTGAAGGTGGGTGGCAGCGCGGAGAGCGTCGGCCAACTAACGACGCGCTCGGTGGTCGAGGCGATTTTCCTGGTGATCGCGCTCGACGCGGTGTTCTCCGTCCTGTTTTCGTTCCTCGCGATCTGACGATGACGGCATCCGACGACAACGACATCGCCATCAGCGTGCGCGGACTTCGCACACGCTTCGGCCGGCAGGTGATTCACGACGACCTCGATCTCGACGTCCGCCGGGGCGAAGTGCTCGGTGTGGTCGGGGCCTCCGGGTCCGGGAAGTCGGTGTTGCTCCGCACCATCATCGGTCTCAACCGTCCCGAAGCCGGCGAGATCACCTTGCTGGGCCACAACATGCGCGACCTCGACGCCGACGAGCGCGATTCGGTTCAGCGACAGTGGGGCGTCCTGTTCCAGGACGGGGCGTTGTTCGGCTCACTCACCGTCGCCGAGAATGTGGCGGTGCCGCTGAAGGAGCATACGCGCCTCGCCGACGACATGATCGCCGCGGTGGTCCGGGTGAAGATCGCCATGGTCGGCCTGCCTGCCGATGCGGCCGAGAAGGTGCCCTCAGCGCTGTCCGGCGGTATGCGGAAGCGCGCGGGACTGGCGCGGGCGCTGGCTCTCGATCCCGCGATCCTGTTTCTCGACGAGCCGACCGCCGGCCTCGATCCCGTCGGCGCTGCCGAGTTCGACCAACTGCTGGGCGATTTGCAACGCAATCTCGGGTTGACGGTTTTCATGGTAACGCACGATCTGGACAGCCTCGCCACCGTCTGCGACCGGATCGCGGCCATCGTGGATAAACGTGTTATCGTCGGCACCATGCAGGAACTCTCGGCGCAGTCTCATCCGTGGCTGCAGGAATACTTCCACGGGCCGCGCGCCCGCGCTGCGATGGGGGCCTGACAAGCGATGGAAACACGCGCCAGCTACCTGGTCGTCGGCGGCTTCGTCCTGGCCCTGTTCACGGGCTTCCTGGTGTTCGTCGCCTGGTTCGCGCAGTTCGGCGTCGGCAGCGACAAGGCCTATTACCGCCTTTATTTTGCCGATTCGATTTCAGGCCTCTCGGTCGGCAGCCCGGTCCGCTTTCGCGGCGTGCCGGTCGGGTCCGTGTCGGAAGTGGTGATCGATCCGGCCAACATGACGCAGGTGCGGGTCACCATAGAGGTCGCCGAGAGTACGCCGGTCAAGACGGACTCGGTTGCATCGCTGGAACAGGAGGGGATCACCGGCGGCGCCTATGTGAACATCACCGGCGGCAGCGAGGCAGCGGCGCGGCTTACGCCCGAGCCGGGGCAGGACTATGCGGTCCTGCCCGTGGAGCAGTCGTCGCTCGCGGCGGTGATCGATGCCGCGCCGAAGCTTCTGTCCAATCTGATGAACCTCACCGAACGGGCCCAGCGCATCCTGTCGGAGGAGAACCAGGCGGCGGTCACGGATATTCTTCGGAACATCGGCTCTCTGTCGCAGTCGCTGTCGGCTTCGGCTCAGGAATTCGAGAAGCTTGCCGCCGACGCGCGGGGCACTGTCGCCCATGCCGACGACCTGGTGACGTCTCTCGACGGCCGGATCGACGGTATCGCCAGCAGCGCCCAGGCGGCCTTGAAACGCGCCGACGACGCGCTGAGCACCATCGATGGGCAGTCGCGGCGGATCGGGGACCAGGTCGAAATGACCGCCGACGATCTGCGTAAGCTGATCGCGTCGCTGAACGAGTCGGCGGACAGCATTTCGGCGTTTCTGGAAAAGACCGAGCAGCCGGTCAGCACGTTCGCCAGCGAAGGACTTTACGAGCTAACGGCACTCATGGCCGAGCTCAGGCAGCTGGCCAGCAATCTGTCGCGGCTGACGACGCAGTTCGAACGCGGGCCGGGCGATTTCCTGTTCGGCCGTTCGCGAGGTGGGGTCAAGGTCGAATGATGAAACATGTTGTGATCCGCCGTTGCCTGCGCGTGCTGGGAGGTATCCTGCCGATTTCCCTCCTGGTGGCGTGCGGCGACCTGCCCGGCCTGACGTCGCAGATTTCCCTCTATGAGCCGGAGCCCAGCTGGCAGTTCCAGGCCGATACGCCATCGGTGGACTGGCAGCTTCTGGTCGAGGAGCCCAACGCGCCCGGCACCATCAACACCGGCCGGATCGCGCTCAAGCGCCCGGACGGAGAGTTCGACTATTTCGCATCACGCCAATGGTCTGATCCGGCCCCGGTCTTTACGCAGTCCTTGCTGATCGAGGCGTTCGAGAAATCGGGCAAGATCGTCTCGGTGGGGCGTGATTCGATCGGTCTGCGGTCGGATTATCTGCTCAAGGCCGACTTGCGTGAACTCCAGGCGGAATACCGCGGCGATCCCAATTCGACGGCGCCGACGGTTCGCGTTCAGATCAACACCAAGCTGGTGCGGATGCCCCGCCGCGAAATCATCGCCGGCGAGACCTTCGATGTGGCCGTGGTCGCCAACAGTCCGCGCTTTGAAGACGTCGTGCGCGCCTTCGATCGTGCGTTGGGCTCGGTGCTGTCGCGGATCGTCGACTGGACTCTGGTACAGGGCGCGGCCGATGCGTCCCGCCAGAAGGCAGAGCGTCCCCGCCGGCAATCTCTGGCGATCGCGCCTGATCGCCGGGGCCACGCAGTGCGAGAGGAAATTCAATGATCTTGCAGGAGACTCATACCCTGCCGAACGGCGTCGAGATCCCGAAACTCGGGCTCGGCACCTGGATGATCGATGACGCCAAGGTCGCAGACGCGGTGACCGCCGCAATCAAGCTCGGCTACCGTCACGTCGACACGGCGCAGGCCTATGCCAATGAACGCGGGGTGGGCGAAGCCGTGCGCAACAGCGACGTCGCGCGCGCTGAGCTGTTCGTGACAACCAAGCTGGACGCCGGCATCAAGAACCATGCCGACGCAAAGGTCGCCATCGACGGCTCACTGAAGACGTTGGGGCTGGACTACGTCGATCTGATGATCATCCACAGCCCGCAGCCATGGCAGAATTTCGGAAGCGGCGACCGCTTCTTCGCGGGCAATCGCGACGCTTGGCGCGCCCTGGAGGAGGCCTACGATGCGGGCAAGCTGCGGGCGATCGGTGTGTCCAATTTCCAGAAGGAAGACCTGGACAACCTGCTCGACGACGTCTCCGTCAAGCCGATGGTCAACCAGATCCTCGCGCATGTCAGCAACACGCCGTTCGCGCTGATCGACTACGTCAAGAGCAAGGGGTTGCTGGTGGAAGCCTATTCGCCCGTTGGCCACGGCAAGATCCTCGACAATGCCGAGATCGGTGCAATGGCCGAAAAATACGGCGTCAGCGTCCCTCAGCTATGTATCCGCTACGTCCTTCAGCTAGGTCTGATCGCCCTGCCGAAAACGGCGAACCCGGATCACATGCGCAGCAACGCCGCGGTCGACTTCGAGATCTCGAGCGCGGACATGGAGACGCTCGCCACCGTCGAACCCATCAATGACTACGGCGACGCAAGCGTCTTCCCGGTTTTCGGCGACAAGAGGTAGGGCCGCGTGCGCCTGATGAACATCGCAGGCGCCGCTTCCTAGACGTAGATCATCTTCCGGGTCATCCCGCCGTCGACGAGGAACTCGGCGCCGGTGATGAAGCCTGCCTCCGGGCCCAGCAGATAGGCGACGAGGCTGGCGACGTCCTCCGGCCTGCCGACCCGTCCCGCCGGATGCTGAGCGTGGTCCTCGGCGCTGAGATCGGCGGCATGCCGGGATTCGCGCTTCTTCCATTCCGAAACGTCGATCCACCCTGGGCTGACGGCGTTGACCCGAACCGAAGGCCCCAGGCTGACCGCCAGGGCATGGGTCAGGGCGACGATGCCGCCTTTCGATGCCGAATAGGCTTCCGTGTCCGCCTCCGACATCGTTGCGCGGGTCGAGGCGATGTTGACGATCGCGCCGCGGCTTTCCACAAGCAAGGGGGCAGCGGCCTGGGCCGTGAGAAACGCACCGGTAAGATTGGTGGCGAGCACCCGATTCCATTCGTCGAGCGTCAACGCGGTCACCGGCTTCCGGATCATGATGCCGGCATTGTTCACCAGCGCGTCGAGCCCGCCGAAGCGCTCCTTCGCCGCCGTCACCGCTTCCTGGACGCAGGCCGGGTCGGCAACGTCTCCGACTACCACCCGGGTATCGCCTGCGGCGAATTCAGCCGCGATTTCCTCGGCCGCTTCCGGATCGTGCTCGACAAGGACAAGTCGATACCCGTCGCGTGCCAGCCGGGCGGCGATCGCTCGACCGATGCCCTGGCCGCCGCCGGTGACGAGCGCCGCATGCGTCGTCATCGCCGTCAATACCGAAGGATCGCCGAGACCACATGCGGGCCGGGCACGGCGTCTTGGGAGAGCGCATAGGCCGTTCCCCCGTGGGCGATGCACTCCGCGGCGGCCCGGTCCAGCAGATCCTCGTCTCCCGGTTCGGGCTTTTCACGCACGGAGACGCCGTCGCCATCACCGCTGATCCGCCCCCATAAGGCGGCGTTCTCAGCGGCGAACACCGTATCGACCCGTCCTTCGGATGCAGCCGCGACGATCGTGGCGGGGTCGCTGGCCGCCCGCTGGTCGCGGTTGCCGGCGAGTTGGCGGAAGCGATCTACGGCCTCCTTCCTCTGTCGGTCGAACAGCGGCTGCACGAGGCGGTAGGTGGCCTGATGCAGTTCGGAGAGAGGCAGCCGGTGGGGGTTCTCATGGATGCCTTCCGGCAGAAGGCCCGCATACCGGCATACGTCCCGGAACCGACCCGACAGTCGTTCGTCGGCGACGGTCACCAGAGGGACGGAACGTCCGGAGAAGGTCTCGTTGACCCCCGTCGCGACCCGCTGCAGGAATTCCTCGACCTGCTTTTCATGCAGTTCGTCCGGGCCTTCGCCCAGGCTGTGAAATTTCTGGCTCGGGGTGCCGGACACCGACGAGGACGGTCCCGTCGGGTGGAAGGCGACCTCGTCGTCGAAATCCGTCTCGGCGACGATCTCCTTGAGGCTGCTCGGCAATTCCTCCGTCCTCATTTCATGGATGGCGAACCGTGAGGCGCGATAGAGCTTCACCTGCCCCTGATTGAATGCCAGCACATAGTAGCACCCATCGGCGGCGAGAAGCGGCAGCAGCGGCTTGATCAACGGCCGGTCGCCGACATGCACCGATTCCTCGAAAGGGATCGGAAGCCGGTAGTCCCTGATGCCTTCGGGGTCGATGAACACCGCCAGCCCCCGTGACTGATGTTCCCAGTAGGGGATGTCCTCGACGAGGCGGCGCGCGCCGTCGAGAAACGCATCGATTTCCAAGCTGCGCATGCCCTTCGCGGCAAGCTGCTTGGCGGCTTCCTCCACCAGGTTCTTGAAGCGAATCGGGTTCTGGCGCACGGGCGGTCCCGCCTGTTCGGCGGGCATGAAGAGAGACACCAGCGTATCGGCGCGGATGTCGATCAGGGTGCGCAGTTCGTGCCTGTCCATGACGGGTCGATCCTCCCGAATATCGTGAAGCAATGACGGCCTTCCAGGCGGCCGGCACGTAAACGTCCTTTCCCTGACAAACAGTTGGGCATCGGCATCGCTCCTTGCAGGGCTCGCAACGCCTGCTTGGCGCGTCCGTTGAAAAGGAGATCGATGCGCGTACCGGAGCCGGCTCATGCCGGCATACCGATGGACAGGGAGAAGGAAAGCCAGCTATGGCGGAACGTACGGGGCCTTCAGAGGAGCGCGAGAGATCCTACGACACCTCGGGCTCTCCCGTTTACGACAAGAGTGTCCGGCAAGGGCAGGTGGTGCTCGATACCCGCTTGCGCCGGATCCTGTTCTTCGGCGGGCTGATCGCCCTGGTCCTGGTGGCGGCCGTCCTTGTCTGGTGGTGACCGAGTACCGCCGATGAGGCAGACCGTTGCGGTGTTCGGCGGTACGGGGTTCATCGGTCGGCAGCTCTGCATCGCTCTGGCCGGGTGCGGCGCCGATGTCCGCTCGGTCTCCCGGCAGGCTGAGAATGCTCCGGACGGTGTCCGCGCGGTCGCTTGCGACATCATCGATCAGGCGAGCGCGATCCGTGTCGTCGAAGGTGCGGACGTTGTCATCAATCTCGTCGGCACGACACGGCCGGGGGGAGCGCACAGCTTTCAGGCCGTGCATGTCGAGGCGCCGCGGCATCTGGCGCGGGCGGCAAGAAACGCCGGCGCGCGCCGGTTCGTCCAGGTTTCCGCGCTCGGGGTTCGCCGCAATGCGCCCGCAGAGGCCGATCGCAGCAAAGCGGCTGGCGAGGCCGTCGTGCGCGAGATGTTCCGTGGCGCGACAATCGTCCGTCCGAGCCTCGTTTACGGGCCGGATGATCACTTCGTCACGCGCTTTGCTGCAATGATCCGGCGTTTCGGCGTGATTCCGATGATCGGAGGGGGGCTGACGCGGTTTCAGCCGGTCCATATCGACGATTTCGTTGCGGGCGTTCTCGCCGTCCTTGGCGCAGAAGAGAGCGAGGGCAGGGTCTACGAACTGGGCGGCCCGCGCGCCTATACCTTCCGTGACCTGATCGGACTTATCGGGGCGGTCTTGGGGCGGGAGCCGCGCACCCCAAATCTTTCGTTCCCCTCGGCGCGGTTCCTTGCCGGCGCACTCGGCTTCCTCGGCAATCCGCCGCTGACTCGGGACGAAGTCGAACTACTGGCGACCGACAAGGTGGTAGCGCCGAATGCCCACGACCTTGCTGAACTCGGCGTCGAGCCTCGCGGGTTCGAAAAAGGCCTGGCGGAGATACTGGATCAGCGGTGGGCGGGGCAGCCGGCAGCGGTCTGACCGGCTGCGATACCGTCAGACGTGGAAGGATTCGCCGCAGCCGCAGCGGCCCTTCTCGTTCGGATTGTTGAAGACGAAACCCTCGTGGAGCTTGTCCCGCTGGTAGTCCATCTCGGTCCCGGCGAGATACATGGTCGCCATCGGGTCGACGAAGATGGTGACGCCCTTGTCCTCGATCACCTCGTCGAGCGGCATCTTCTCCTCGGCATATTCGATGGCATAGCTCAAGCCCGAGCAGCCGGTGTTCTTCACGCCGACGCGGATACCGGCGATAGGCTTGTCCGAGCGGCCGATCAGCGTCTTGACCTGCTGGGCGGCCGCATCCGAGATCGTCATCAATGAGGGCATTGCACAGCCTCCATACTCAACGCGTCAACATGAGTGCGTTTCTCCGCACCCTCAGAAATCCAAGGCCATCCGGGCGTCTTCCGACATACGCTCTGGCGTCCACCGCGGTTCCCAGACCAGCTTGACCGCGACCCGGCCGACGCCGTCGGCGCCCGCCACCGCGTCGGCCACCAGCTGCGGCATCTCGCCGGCCACGGGACAGGCGGGCGCAGTGAGCGTCATGTCGATCGCGACGTCGCCGCGGTCGTCGATGTCCAGCCCGTATATGAGCCCGAGGTCGTAAAGATTCACCGGGATCTCGGGGTCGTAGACGGTACGAATCGCCTCGATCACGTCCTCCTCGGACGCGACGGCACCGCCACCGTCCCGCGGGGCGCCGGCGTGCGCCGTCACCTCCTCCGGCTCGACGGTCGGCATGAAGTCGAGCACGCTGCGGCCGTCGTCGGGTATGGCGCGGCGGTCGTCGGCCGGGCTCATTCCGTCGTCGCCTCCTTCTCGCCCTCCAGCGCGGCGGTCATGGTGTGCCAGGCGAGCGTCGCGCACTTAACCCGGACCGGGTAGTCGCGGACGCCTGAGAGCACCTGCAGCCGCTCCATCTCGTCGTCCATGCCCTCCGCCGGCACCGTCTCGCTGTCGCCGGTGGCCATGTGGTGGAAATTCTCGAACAGGCGCTTGGCCTCGTCGGCCGTCTTGCCCTTGACCAGCTCGGTCATCAGCGAGGCGGACGCCACCGAAATCGCGCAGCCCTTGCCTTCGAACGCCGCGTCCTGGACGACGCCCTTGTCGTCGACCTTCAGATAGACCGTGAGCTGATCGCCGCAGAGCGGGTTGTAGCCGCGCGCTTCGCAGGTCGCGTCGGCCGGATGGCCGAAGTTCCGCGGATTGCGGCCGTGATCCAGGATCACTTCCTGATAGAGATCGCGCAGTTCATCCATCATCTGGCGAAGATCCTTCGAACCTGTTCCATAGCTTCTGCCAGTGAATCGGCGTCGGCGCGGGTGTTGTAGAGACCGAACGACGCCCGTGTCGTCGCCGGCACACCCAGGCGCTCCATCAGCGGCTGGGCGCAGTGATGTCCGGCGCGCACCGCCACAGCGGCGCGGTCGGCGATGGTCGCGACGTCGTGCGGATGGGCGCAGTCGAGATCGAACGAGATCACGCTCGCCTTGCCGGGCGCCGTGCCGATGATGCGCAGGCCATCGACCGCCGACAGCCGCTGGGTGGCGTAGGTCAGCAGGTCACGCTCATGGGCGGCGATCCGCTCCATGCCGATGCCGGTCAGGTAGTCGATCGCGGCGCCCAGCGCGATCGCCTGGGCGATCGCCGGCGTTCCGGCCTCGAACTTGTTCGGCAGCGGCGCCCAGGTCGTCTTCTCGAAGGTGACGCTCCGGATCATGTCGCCGCCGGTCTGATAGGGCGGCATGGCGTCCAGCAGCTCCTCCTTGCCGTAGAGCACGCCGATGCCGCTGGGCCCGTAGAGCTTGTGCCCGGAGAAGACGTAGAAGTCGCAATCCATCGCCTGCACGTCGACCGGCAGATGGGTGACCCCTTGGCAGCCGTCGATCAGCACCTTGGCGCCGACGTCGTGGGCCATCCGGACGATGTCCGCGACCGGCAGCACGGTCCCCAGCACGTTCGACATCTGGGTGATGGCGACCAGCTTGGTCTTAGGCCCCAGCAGCTTCGCGAAGGCATCCATCAGGAACTCGCCGTCGTCGCCGATCGGCGCCTGACGCATGACGATGCCCTTCTCGTCGCGCAGCACTTGCCAGGGTACGAAGTTGGCGTGGTGCTCCATCTCCGAAATGACGATCTCATCGCCGGCCTCGAGGAAGGTCCGGCCCCAGCTCGCCGCGACCAGATTGATCGCCTCGGTGGCGTTGCGGGTGAAGATCACCTCGCGGCCGTGGGCGGCATTGATGAAGCGGCGGACCTTCTCCCGCGCTCCTTCGAACCGGTCGGTCGCGCGCTCGCTCAGCCAGTAGAGGCCGCGATGGACGTTCGCGTATTCCTCTTCGTAGACCGCGCGCTCGGTGTCGATCACCGCCCGTGGCTTCTGCGCCGAGGAGGCGTTATCGAGATAGACCAGCGGCCGCCCGTGAACCTCGCGCGCGAGGATCGGGAAGTCGCGGCGGATGCCGTCCACGTCATAGTCCACGGCCGTCGCCTCTCCCGTCCTGGTCGCGATATCCTTGCTGCCGCCGTCCATCGTCGTCCCCTGCATTCACGCAGCCTCGCCGTGGCTTTCCAGCCAGCCGCGGGTAATGTCCACGAAGCTTTCGCGCACGGCGCCGTTGCCGATTTCCTCGATCACCTCGGCGACGAAGGCCTCGACCAGCATCTTGCGGGCCGTCTCCTCGTCGATGCCGCGGCAGCGCAGGTAGAACAGCGGGTCCTCGTCCAGCTCGCCCACCGTGGCGCCGTGGCTGCACTTGACGTCGTCGGCGTAGATCTCGAGCTCGGGCTTGCCGCTCATCTCCGACCGCGGCGACAGCAGCAGGACCCGGCTCAGCTGGTGGCCGTCGGTCTTCTGCGCGTCGGGGCGGACCAGGATCTTGCCCTGGAACACGCCGTGCGCCTTGCCGTCGAGGACGCCCTTGTAGACCTGCCGTGACCGGCTTTCGGGCTGCGCGTGGTCGACGAAGGTGAGGTTGTCGAGATGCTGCTCGCCGGTGCCGAGATAGGCGCCGTTCACTTTGCATTCGATGCGCCGGCCGTCCAGTAGCGCCCGGACTTCGTGGCGCCCCAGCTTGGCGCCGAGCTGAAGTACGAAGCTCTCCAGAGTCGCGCCGGATTCGAGTCGTGCCGCCATCATCGCCAGATGCGTGGCGGCATAGGACTCGTTCTGCAGCTTGTAGTGGTTGAGCACCGCCTTCTCGCCGAGATGGACCTCGGCGACGATGTCGGTGAAATAGGTGCCCTCGCCGACATGGCTCTCGACCATGGTCGCCGACGCCCCCGCCTCCAGGATCACCAGGATGCGGGGGTGGAACAGAACCGGCCGATCCTCGGCCTCGCCCACCGAAACGACGTGGATGGGTTTCTCGACCATCGCCGCTTCGGACACGCGAATGACGACGCCGTCGGTGAACGCGGCGGTGTTGAAGGCGGCGACCGGCGCCTGATCCAGGTCGACGAGCTTTCCGAGATAAGGCTCGACCGACTGCGGATCACGTTCCAGGAGGCCCGCCAGATCGTCGACGGCGACCCCCTCTGGCAACGACGCGATGTCCGACCGCCCGGCGTCGAAACGCCCGTTCACCAGCACCACGCGTGGCCCGTCGACTGCGACCGCGGTGCGCAGGGCGGCATCGGGCGACGCCCCGCCGCCCACGGGCGGCAGGAAGTCGGCCTCGGCGACGCGGCGGAGGTCGGTGAACTTCCAGTCCTCGGACTTCCGCGTCGGCAGGCCGCCGGCGAGATAGCGCTGCCGCGCCGTCTCCCGCAGCGTCTTCAGCCACGGCGTCTCGCTGCCCGAACGGACGATGTCGAGCTGATCGGCGAAGGCCGGCAGGCTGCGCTGATCGTCAGGCATGGTCAATTCTCTCCCGTCACTGCGAGCCGCAGGCGAAGCAGTCCAGACCGGCGGTCGTGGATTGCCGCGTCGCTCCGCTCCTCGCAATGACGCCGGATGGACATCGATTCCCTCATGCGGCGGCGTCCGTGTATTCGGCGTAGCCCTTCGCCTCCAGCTCGAGCGCTAGTTCCTTGTCGCCCGTGGCGACGATGCGACCTTTCGCCATCACGTGGACGCGGTCGGGCACGATGTAGTTCAGGAGCCGCTGGTAATGCGTGATCACCAGCATGCTGCGTTCGCGCGAGCGAAGCGCGTTGACGCCGTCGGCGACGACCTTGAGGGCGTCGATATCGAGCCCTGAATCGGTCTCGTCGAGGATCGCCAGACGCGGCTCCAGCACCGCCATCTGCAGCACCTCGTTCCGCTTCTTCTCGCCGCCCGAGAAGCCGACGTTCACCGCCCGCTTCAGCATCTCGTCGCTCATGTTGAGCGCCTTGGCCTTCTCGCGGACGAACTTCACGAACTGCATCGCGTCCA